>CAZFYP010000053.1:13159-14834 GCA_964523535.1 uncultured Clostridia bacterium | reverse complement strand
GATTTAATGAGCAGCACTTCTCTACTCATTAAAAACTTTAAATTCGAGGAGTAAACATGAATAAGATTGCTTTTATTTTCCCCGGTCAAGGTGCTCAGTACATTGGTATGGGAAAAGAATTTTATGATAATTTCCCTGAAGCAAAGGAAGTGTTCGACGCTGCCAACCAAGCTTTAGGATTTGATATAAGTAAAATGTGTTTTGAAGGACCTGAAGAAGATCTTAAACTCACAAGAAATACTCAACCGGCAATACTTACTATGAGTATTGCCGCATTAAAGGTATTGGAAAACAAAGGTATAAGGCCTGAAATAACTGCAGGACTTAGTCTTGGAGAATATGCAGCACTTGTTTGTTCAGGTGTTATGGATTTCAAGGATGCTGTACAGGTAGTTGAAAAAAGAGGTAGCTACATGCAGGAAGCGGTTCCTGCGGGGAAAGGCAAAATGGCTGCTTTGATCGGTATAGACAGGGAAAATGTACTTAAGCTTTGTGAAGATTTCGCAAGCTACGGAGTACTTGAAGCGGCAAACTTCAACTGTCCTGGTCAGATTGTAATAGGTGGAGCAAGTCAAGCTGTTGAAAAAGCAGTTGAAGCTGCAAAGGAATATGGCGCAAAGAAGGCGGTATTACTTCCTGTAAGTGCTCCTTTCCACACGTCAATGCTATCCCCTGCTGCTGAAAAACTTGAAGTCGAACTTAAAAAACTAAACTTTAATGATGCTGCCATACCAGTAATCGCCAATGTTGATGCAAAGATAGTTGAAGAAACTGAAAAGTATCTTCCTAATCTAAAAAATCAGGTTTCTTCCTCTGTAATGTGGGAAGACTCTATAAGAAAAATGATTGAAATGGGCGTAGACACATTTGTGGAAATAGGACCTGGAAAAAGCCTTTGCGGTTTTGTTAAAAAAATCGACAGAAAGCTTAACTTCATGAATGTAGAAAATATGGCAAGCTTGGAAAAAGCCCTTTCCAAATTGGAGGCTTAAGATGAATCTTAATAAAACTGCTGTAATTACAGGTGCTTCCGGAGGAATCGGTGGTGCCATTGCAAAAAGAATGAACAGCCTTGGATACAATCTTGTACTCAACTACAACAGCAATAGTGAAAGCTTGAAGACTCTTGTTGAAACATTTGAAAACAAGGAAGTTGAAACAAAAATCTTCCAAGCTGACATATCAAAGTTTGACCAAGCTGAAGCATTGATGAAAGAAGCAATCAACAGCTTTGGTACTGTTGATGTATTGGTAAACAATGCAGGAATAACAAGAGACAAGATCCTTACCATGATGTCTGAAGATGATTTCAACTCGGTAATAAGCATAAACCTGAGCGGTACTTTCAATTGTATCAAGCATGTATGCAAAAAAATGCTGAGACAAAAATCAGGTAGAATAATCAACATATCTTCTGTAGTAGGTTTGATGGGAAATATCGGACAGGTAAACTATGCAGCTTCAAAGGCTGGAATTATCGGTCTTACAAAATCAACTGCAAAAGAAATGGCAAGAAAGAATGTTACCTGCAATGCCATTGCCCCAGGATTCATCCAGACAAAGATGACCGATGCAATGACAGATGAAGCAAAAAAAGAAATATCAAAGAATATACCATTGAAAAGACTTGGTAATCCTGAAGAAGTGGCCGACCTGGTAGAATTCCTGGCTTCGG
>CAZFYP010000053.1:0-13059 GCA_964523535.1 uncultured Clostridia bacterium | reverse complement strand
AAAAGACTTGGTAATCCTGAAGAAGTGGCCGACCTGGTAGAATTCCTGGCTTCGGAAAAAGCTTCATATATTACAGGTCAAGTAATATCCGTCGATGGCGGATTATATATGTAGGAGGAATATCATGAGAAGAGTAGCAATTACCGGAATGGGAGTAATATCTCCAATAGGTACCGGATTAGAAAAATTTTGGAGTTCAGTAAAAGAAGGAAAATGCGGTATTGATGAAATCACTGCCTTTGATACTACTGACTTTTCAGTTAAGCTTGCTGGAGAAGTAAAGGATTTTGACCCTAAGGTTTATATGGACAAGAAAGAAGCTAAAAGAATGGACAGATTCTGTCAATTCGCTATAGGGGCTTCTCAAATGGCTATAGATCATTCAGGTCTTGACCTTAAAAAAATCGAAAGCGAAAAAATGGGTGTTGTAATAGGAAGCGGTGTAGGTGGAATCAATACTATAGAAAGAGAGATTGAGAAGCTTCACACTAGAGGACCAAGCAAGGTATCCCCTTTCTTCATTCCTATGATAATATCAAATATGGCATCAGGACTTGTTGCAATAAGATTTGAAGCAAAAGGTGTAAACCTTTCTGTAGTGTCTGCTTGTGCTTCAGGTACAAATGCAATAGGTGAGTCTTTCAAGAAAATACAATCAGGAGTTTGCGATATAATGCTTGCTGGAGGTTCTGAAGCTTCAGTAACACCTGCAACTGTAGCCGGATTTTCTTCTATGACAGCACTATGTGCCAACAATGACAAAAACAGAGCTTCAATTCCATTCGACAAGGAAAGATCAGGATTTGTAATGGGCGAAGGTGCTGGAATGCTTGTAATGGAAGAATATGACCACGCTGTAGCAAGAGGTGCAACAATCTATGCAGAAGTAGTGGGTTACGGTGCTACTTGCGATGCACACCACATGACTGCCCCACATCCGGAAGGAAAAGGAGCTGCAGGATCAATAGCTGGAGCAATTGAAGATGCAGGTATCGACAAGGAGAAAGTTGGATACATCAACGCTCACGGTACTTCAACGCCTTACAATGACAAACTTGAAACTCTTGCTATAAAGAATGTTTTCGGAGACTTTGCATATAAGGTTCCTGTAAGTTCAACAAAAGCTATGACAGGTCACCTTATCGGTGGAGCCGGAGCTGTTGAGGCAGTTGTTACAGTAATGGCTTTAAAGGAAGGTTTCCTTCCTGCAACAATAAACTACAAGGTTCCTGATCCAGAATGTGATCTTGACATTATTCCAAACGAAGGAAGAGAAGCAGATATAGAATATGCAATGTCAAACTCTCTTGGATTTGGTGGACATAACGCAACTATATTGTTTAAAAGAGGTTAATCATGTACAACAGTAATGATATTGAAAAAGTACTGCCTCACAGATACCCTTTCCTGCTCATTGACAGAGTCATTGAAATGGAAGAAGGTAAAAAGGCTGTAGCAATAAAGAATGTTACTGCAAATGAATATTTCTTCCAGGGTCACTTCCCTGGAAATCATGTAATGCCGGGAGTACTCATAGTAGAGGCTCTTGCTCAGACAGGAGCCTTTGCAATGCTTTCTCTTGAAGAAAACAAGGGTAAAACTGCATATTTCGGCGGAATCAAAAAAATGAGATTCAAAAGAAAAGTACTTCCAGGAGATACATTGCGTCTGGAATGCGAAATAACCCGCTCCAAGGGTCCTTTGGGTATAGGTAGTGCCGTAGCGTATGTAGGTGATGAAATCGCCGCAGAAGGCGAACTCACCTTTGCAATAAGCTAGTGGTTCTTAATTATATTGACTGACAATCAAATAAGTAAAAATTTCGAGACACTTATGTGTCTCGTTTTCTTATATTACTTAATACTTTATATAAACAAGAAAGCAATTACGCCGCCTTAAATACATAAGCATTAATTAATATAATCTTGTGAGCAATAAAAAACCCTGCCATTTGGCAGGGTAAAATTTATGCTTCTTTAAGAGACTCCTCTTTTCCAGTAATTCTCTTCTTGTAATTGTTGTAATACTCAATAACTGCAAGGAACTTATCTACTGCCGACACTATCCAACTTTCCTTATATTTAGGAATTCTTACAGGAAACATGTGGCTTTTAATAATGTTGCATTCCTTGTCGTTAAGTTCAAATATTTCTTTAGCGTTTTCTAATGCGATAACCGGATGTCTAACTGCGTGCAAGAAAGCGTCCAGTGGAAGTCTCAATCTTGGAGTTTTGTCAAACTTGTACAAGTAAAAGTCATGAAGCAAAGCTCCTCTAATAGTTGATTCCCAATCCAATCCCATTTTATATGCCAACTTGTAAGACTCATAAGCCACATCCAAAACATGTTCGTAAACACTTTCGTCATGATGCTTTATATGCTTCATCTTTTGAAATACATTATTGCTTATTATGGGACCAGCCACTTTCATAAATCTCTGGTCAGAAAATTTCATTCAATCAATCACCTTTTTTATGTATTTAACATCTTCACAATTATAACACAAAAAAGCTTTCTTGTATATTAGTTTTTCTTGTGTAATATTCGTTATACTTATAATTATACAGCGTGATATATCAGTTCCTCGTTAGAAACGTTGAATTTCAGCCATTGCTTCAAATAAGCTTTCCTTGAATTTATTTATATTTATTTTTGTCAATACAGTAGTATTCTTTGTCTCCTTGGAAAAAGGTCTTCTATCTGCCAAGGTCATTCCCCTTGTCAGTTGTCCACTTGTTTCTACATCAACATAGTATTTTACCCCTTGAAAAATATCAGGATCCATAAGATACATTACTGTACAAACATCATGTACAGGTATTCCTTTTTCAGGTGTCAATCCGTATTTTGAACTGCATCCCTTTATTATTTCAACAAGCTTCTTCTGTTTTTCACCAAAAGCCGAGATTTTCTCAAGATCATCTTCATAGAGTCTTGTTTCCCTTGTAACATCAAGACCTGCCATTACAATTTCCAGTCCCGAAGCAAATACATCCCTGGCTGCTTCAGGATCACAGTAAATATTGAATTCGGCAGCAGAGGTTACATTCCCGGTGTTCAAGGCACCCCCCATCATCACAATCCTGTCAATACTATCCTTGCAGGCAGGATATTGTTTAAATAATTTGGATATATTGGTCAAGGGTCCAAGAGTCACAAGTGTTACCTTCCCCTTCTCCTGATCAAGCTTGTCCTTGATAAACTCAAAGGCACCTTTTTCATCTTCCCTGGACCTACACTCAGGCAGGTTGAAATAATCCTTATCCGATACTTCCGTAGCCTCATTATGTCCATTGAGTGGTTCCTTTTCACCAAAGGCATAGGGTATGTCCAGATTGAAGTATTCAATCATGGACGAAGCATTTGAATTGACAATATCAAAGCTTGTATTGCCAAAAACCGTTGTCAATCCAATAATATCCAGTTTTGAAGAAAATGCTGCTGCAATAATTGCAGCAGCATCATCATATCCCGGATCCGTATCAATCAATATCTTGATTTTTTTACAATCCATATTTTATCTCCTAGTCTCCACTTTGCATGGTAAGGTTCACAAGTGATTTTTCAAGTTCGAGAATAAGATTATTCAACATCTTATAGTCCCCTACTTTTATTTCACTAGCATCAAGAGTTATTTCTGTCATGTCGAAAGCCTTTACCGCTAGTTCCTTGAGTTTAACAATATCTTCCTTGAGTTGTTCAACCTTCTGCTCTTCACAAGGCTCGTCGTCTTCCTTCTCAGCAGTTTCTTCAATTTTATCTTCTTTACCGGCATCATCACTTTTTGCTTCTTTCTTGGCTTTCTCAATCTTCTTATCTTCACTCTTTTTCTCTTCTGACTTAGATTCTTCTACTTTTGTACTTTCCGCCTTGGCCTTGGCTTTAGATTTTTTTGCATCGACCTTTTTGACCTCAGCTTTTTCACCAGGCTCCTTTGCCTTATCCGCAATCAAATCAAGAACATATCCTTTTTCGACTACAGTGACTTGACCATTCTCCATGAGATACTCGGAATTCATTTGAGGAACAACTGTTGAAAATCCAAGTTCCTCTTCTATTTTTTTTGAGAAATCTTCTCTTGCATCAGGTTCACCGTGGACCACGAAAACTTTCTTCGGTGCCTCCTTGAATCCCTTAAGCCATTCCAAAAGGCCTGCCTGGTCTGCATGCCCGGAGAAACCTTCAACGCTTTCTATTCTGGCCTGAACATATATATCTTCTCCAAAAAGCCTTACTTCCTTCTCTCCGTTCTTCAAAACACGTCCTAGAGTACCTTCAGCCTGGTATCCAACAAATACTATACTTGAATTCTTCTTCCATAGATTATGTTTTAAGTGGTGTCTTATTCTTCCCGCATTGCACATTCCGCTGGCTGAAATAATAACCTTAGGTTCAGTAGACATATTAAGTGCCTTTGACTCGTCTGTTGTCTGTGTAAAATGAAGATTTTTGAATTCCAGGGGATTGTCACCTGACAATATCTTCTCTCTTGCTTCTTCATCAAATACATGAGCATTCTTCTTGAATATTTCAGTAGCCTTTGAAGCAAGGGGACTGTCTATATATACCGGTATGTTCTTGAATGCCTTGCTGAATTCATCATCGCCGTCATAGTGCTCATTCAGGGCATATATTATCTCCTGGGTTCTTCCTACTGCAAAAGATGGTATTACAACAGTTCCCTTGTTTTTTACAGTATCTATGATGATTTTCGAAAGCTTGTCTACTCTCTGGTCTGCTGCTTCATGAAGTCTGTTGCCATATGTTGATTCTATTATGAGATAGTCTGCCTTTTCAATAATCTGAGGATCCTTTATAATTGGTTTATCCTTCATTCCAATGTCACCGGAAAATACAACCTTTGTAGATTCTCCATTTTCCTTGAACCACATTTCCACTATTGAAGATCCAAGAATATGGCCTGCATCAACAAACCTTACAGTAAGTATGTCGTCAATTTCTTCATACTGTTCGTATATCACGGGACTGAAATAACTTAAACTCTCCTGTGCATCTTCCGTCTTATACAAAGGCTCTACAGGATTACCACCTTTTCTCATTGATTTCTGCGATTTCCATTCTGCTTCCATCTCATGGATGTGCGCACTGTCCATGAGCATTATGGTGCAAAGGTCATAAGTAGGTGTTGACGAAAAAATCTTACCTTTAAAACCCTTTTTCACCAAAAGAGGTATTCTGCCACTATGGTCTATATGGGCATGGCTTAAAATCAGGTAATCAATTTCTGCCGGGTCAAATGGGAAATCATCTTCATTAAGTTTTTCCACATTTTTTCTACCCTGGAATTGACCACAATCAAGCAGTATTTTTTTACTGCCGTATTCGATGTAATGACAAGACCCTGTTACCGTTCCTGCTGCTCCTGTAAATTTGATTTTCATAGTGCCTCCCTTGGAATTTAATTTGTTTTTACAAATCTTTCAATATCAGCGTTGTCTTTCAATTCTTCAAGTTTTTCAGTATATTTTGTATTTTGGTAATCTGCCAGTACTATATCATAGCTGTCTTCCAAAGATTCCTTTTTGTCATTTACCTTAAGTATGTGGAAGCCGAATGTTGTAGATATAATGCCGCTTAATTCACCTGGCTCCACACTAAATGCTGCTTCTTCAAACTCTTCTACCATTTGACCTCTATAGAAATATCCCAAGTCGCCACCATTCATCGCTGTTCCAGGATCCTGTGAAAATTCCATTGCCATTTCCGCAAAATCTGCACCTTCATAAAGCTTGGCAAGAATGTCCTCAGCATCTTCCAGAGAATTGACAAGTATGTGACTTGCACTTACTGCTGCAAACTTGTCCTTGTTTTCTTCAAAATATGCTTCCAGTATTTCATCATTAATTTCCATAGAGTCAACAAATCCACCTATGTATCTGTCAATTATCTCTCCATTCTTCAGATAATCCTTAAGGAAATCTTCATCCATTCCACTGCTTGCCAATGATTCATTGTAAGTTTCTTCATCACCATAATAAGCCTTGTATTCTTCAAACAAACTCTCAAGTTCTTCATCAGTCACTTCAATACTATCATTTGTCGCTTCCTGAAGCATTATAGTATCAATTATCATATTCTCTATTACATTTTCCTTAAGAGAAGAAAGATAAGTAACACCTTCCTCTATTTCATCATCCCAAACTATTTCTCCATACTGTGATTCATACATATTCTTGTAAATCTCAAGATTTTTTTCAAATTCGGCTATTGATATCTCTTGGCCGTTTACAACGGCTGCCGCTGATTCCTTGTTTTCCTTCACACATCCTGTCGCCATTGACAAGACCATTGCCAATGATAATACTATAGCTGCTATTCTTCTGTTCTTCACTTTGAACCTCCATTTTTTTCTGTAGAATTTTTATCAGTACTAAAATTATATAGGTTTTCAACTGTATTTTCAAGAATGTCCAATACATCTTTTACTTCATCTCTAACCATTGCATATTTAAGTACAGGTTTATTTGATACATCGAATTTAAACTTGCCCTTGTATTTTTCCATTATGCCGTTGATCATGGCCGGTGAAATTGCTTCACCGTTTATAAATTCAATGTGCACTACATTGTTCAATTGTCTTAACATTACAATTTTCAACTTTTTACATATTGACTTTATATATGATATTTTTATAAGATTGTTCACAGACTTTGGAATGTCTCCAAACCTATCTATGATTTCCTCTGTTACATCACTTATATCGTCACGATTTTCTATTACCGAAATCTTCTTGTATATTTCTATCTTCTGTTCTTCGTCCTCAATATACCTTACTGGAATATGACCATTTACATCTATTTCAATTACAGTTTCAAAGTCAACTTCCCTTTCTTCATTCTTGGTTATTCTATCAAGGGTTCTTTCCATCATTTTTACATAAAGGTCATATCCTATGGCTTCAAGATGGCCGGACTGCTGAGAACCAAGTATATTACCTGCTCCTCTGATTTCAAGGTCCCTCATTGCAATCTTGAATCCTGAACCAAATTCCGTAAATTCCTTTACCGCCTTCAGTCTCTTGTCGGCAATTTCACTTAGTATCTTATTCCTTTCATAGGTAAGATAAGCAAATGCCGTCTTGTCGCTTCTCCCTACTCGTCCTCTCAACTGATATAGCTGAGAAAGTCCCATTTTATCGGAGTCATCGATTACTATTGTATTTACATTTGATATATCCATACCTGTTTCTATTATGGTGGTGCAGACCAGAATGTCATATTCACCTTCTATGAATTCCACCATTATATTTTCAAGTTCCCTCTCACTCATCTGTCCATGAGCTACAGCTATTCTTGCATCAGGTACCATGTTTTTTACTGCAGCTGCCTTGTTGTGTATGTCCTTGACCCTGTTGTGAACATAGTAAACCTGGCCTCCACGAGACAATTCCTTTATAAGAGCTTCTCTTATAAGTCCACTGTTGCTTTCAAGAACGAAGGTCTGTACAGGATGTCTCTCCCCAGGTGGCTCTTCGATTACACTCATGTCCCTAATACCCACCATTGACATGTTGAGTGTTCTTGGTATAGGTGTGGCAGTCAAAGTAAGCACATCGATATTTGTCTTCATCTGCTTTATGACTTCCTTGTGCTTGACGCCAAATCTTTGCTCCTCGTCAATTACCAAAAGACCCAGGTCTTTGTATCTAACATCCTTGGAAAGAAGCTTGTGTGTACCTACAACCACGTCTATCAATCCCTTGTTAAGATCGCTGATGATTTTTCTTTGTTGTCCAGGCGTTCTGAAACGACTTAACATTTCAACTTTTACAGGATACTTCTGAAATCTTTCCACCATGTTTGTATAATGCTGCTGGGCAAGAATAGTAGTTGGTACAAGAACTGCAGCCTGCTTGCTGTCCATTACAGCCTTGAATATGGCTCTCATTGCTACTTCAGTTTTTCCAAAGCCAACATCTCCGCACAACAACCTGTCCATTGCAATTTCGCTTGTCATATCAGATTTTATCTCATCTATGCATCTCAGCTGATCATCTGTTTCCTGATATGGAAAAGAGTTTTCAAAACCCCTCTGCCACTCATTATCATAGGAAAAGGAATATCCTATTTTGGATTTCCTTTCCGTATAAAGCTTAAGCAGTTCATCGGCAATTTCATCTATGGCTTTCTGCGCCTTTGACTTGGCCTTAACCCATTCCGAACCACCCATTTTGTTTATCTTGGGCTTTGCTGAATCAGAACCGATATATTTCTGCACCAGATCCATCTGGTCTACAGGAACAAACAGCTTGTCCTTGTCTCTGTAGCTTATACAGAGATAATCCTTCTGAATATCCTTTATGTCGATTTTTTCAATTCCAGTGTATACTCCTAGACCGTGGTACTCATGAACAACATAATCACCCGGTTTCAAGTCTGTGAAGCTGTCTATCTTCGATGCTTTTTGTTTTTTCTTCCTGGTCTTTTTCCTTTTCTTGCTTCCGAAAATTTCCTTTTCAGTCAGTATGACAATCTTCCACTGAGGAAACTCCATACCCTTGTGCATGGCTCCCACAACTGCTGCAGCCTGACCTGATAATATTTCATCATCTCCTGAAATCAACATTGAAATCTGACAGCTCTTGTCATAAAGCATATCCTGAATATTGCCTGCACTTTCCTTATTTCCCAATTCAAGATAAGCCTTGTAGCCTCTCTGTTTGTAACGGTTGATATCTTGTGCCAAATCGTCCATTTTGGAATAATATTGTGGAAGGTCCCTTGACCTTATGTTGAAAACCTTGTCAATCTTAAAATTGATATTGTTTTTCAGATTATTATTGTATACAAGAAAGCTTAAATCTGACTTAATTTTACCTACAATGGTTTCAAAATCCACAAAGATTTTTTCCTGTTTAGAAAGAAGCATCCCTCTGCTGTAAAGATCTGAAAACTTGCTGATGAAATCCTCCCTGCTTCCCTTTCTGCCTTCCCTGATCAGGTTGGGCTCATGAAAAACAACAAGAGAATCATTCCTAAGATAATCTCCCAAGTTTTTTTGCGTCACAGGTAAATAAGGTCTGTAAAACTCAACATTATCTATGTAGTTTCTGTTCTCAAGTGCCTCTACGACATCTGATTTCAGCTTAAGCAAGTTCTCCTCAACTGTTCTTACATCCATCTTGCCTCTAATAAAATCAAGACGCTGATCAATGTCTGCAGTAAATCTTTTTACAGCTTCACTTATTTCATCATCTGTAAGTACGATTTCACAGCAAGGGATTATTCTATATTGTTCTATATTTTCAATGGATCTTTGTGTTTTGGAGTCAAATATTCTTAAAGAATCAATTTCTATATCGAAAAGTTCAATTCTACAAGGATTGTTTTCAGCAGGAGAAAAAACATCAAGAATGCCTCCCCTAATGGAAAACTGTCCCTTTCCTTCTATGAACTTCACCTTCCTATAGCCCATCTCAACCAACTTCAAGGATATGGACTTCAATTCTATTTGAAATCCATATTCTATATCAAAAGCAAAACTGTCATATTTTTCCTTTTCCATGAGTAGGTTGGAATATGCTTCCACAGAGCTCACTATGACAAGAGACTCTTGTGAAGATAATTTATCGATCACCGTAAGTCTGCTGTTTATACTTTCCCTACTCAATGCATCAATGCCAAATAGGGAGTATTCCTTCGCACGCAAATGATAGGAGTTGCTGTAAATATTTTTTATACTTCCATACATTTTGGAGGCCTTCATATCATCCGACACAAGAATTAAAACCTGTCTTTTCTCATTTTTAGACAATACCGATGCAAGAAGATTCATCGCATCTTCTTCCAATCCATGAATCAACAGGCTTTCCTTCTTATTCATGGATTGGACTATTTCTTTGTATTCTTTTGTTTTTATTATGTTTTTCAAATAAGATTGATTCATTCTATTTCCTTCCCAGGCATGAACTTAAGCCCGGATATTCCATACCCGGGCATTTCACAAGCTATAAAGCTTTATTTCATATTATATTTATTCATGGCAGAATCCACAGTATTTTCAATGATTTCATCAACTGCAAGGGCTGCATTTTTTACAACATCAGTCAACTGTAGAATTTCATCTTTTGAAAATTTCTGTAAAACAAAAGATGAAAGATCCATTTGTTTGTTTCTGCCGATACCCACTCTAATCCTGCTAAATTTTTCTGTCTGAAGCTGATATATAATCGACTTCATTCCATTGTGGGTGCCTGCACTTCCGCTCGGTCTTATTCTCAGCTTTCCAGGATCCAAATCAATATCATCATAAATGACTACGATATTTTCCGGCGGTATCTTGTAATATCTAGATATATCAAGAACGGCATTCCCACTTCTGTTCATATAGGTTAGCGGTTTGGCCAACAGTACCTTTTCACCTTTAATTCTATACTCGCCATAAACTGCATTGAATTTCGACTTGTCAAGCTGTACATCCTTTTCAGAACATATATATTCTATTACTTCAAACCCTATATTATGTCTGGTACCGGCATATTGTTTGCCAGGATTACCCAGACCAACAACCAAATACATGCTGTTCCTCTTATTCGAAAAGCTTACTTACAGATCTGCTCTCGGAAACCCTTTGAATGGCTTCCGCAATTAGCGGTGCAACACTTACTACCTTGATCTTGTCAATCTTGGCTTCTTCTGCTAAAGGTATGGTATCTGTAATTATTAGCTCTTCTATAACTGAATTTTCTATTCTCTCTATTGCAGGTCCTGACAATACTCCGTGAGTACAGCAGGCATATACCTTCTCAGCTCCAAAATCCTTAAGAACTTTTGCAGCTTTTGTAAGAGAACCGGCTGTATCAACTATATCATCAATCAGTACAACATCCTTGCCCTTGATATCTCCAACTACATTCATAACTTCTGAAACATTGGCCTTTTGTCTTCTTTTCTCAATAATCGCCAAAGGAAGGTCAAGTATTGTTGCAAAGTTTCTGGCTCTCAAAACACCACCAACATCAGGTGATACTATAACAGTATTTGCAGTAACCATTGGTTTAATGTATTTTGCCAAGATAGGTCCACCAAGAAGCTGGTCAACAGGCAAATTGAAATATCCCTGAATCTGACCTGCGTGAAGGTCCATTGTTATTACCCTGTCTGCACCTGCTGCAGTAATCATGTCCGCTACAAGTTTGGAAGTAATAGGATCTCTCGCCCTTGTCTTTCTGTCCTGTCTTGCATATCCGTAATAAGGTATTACAGCATTGATTCTTCCTGCTGAAGCTCTTTTGAGAGCATCAATATAGATAAGAAGTTCCATTAAATGGTCATTGACAGGACCACATGTAGGCTGTATTACAAATACGTCGGAACCCCTTACAGATTCCTTTATGTGCATTGCCACTTCACCATCACTGAATGTATTAACTTCCGCATCTCCTAATGGTATACCCATTTCCTTTACTACTTTTTTAGCCAGTTCAACATTTGCATTTCCTGTAAATACCTTGATCTCCGAAAATCTTGTGTTCATTTGTTCCTCCTACTTATACTTGTTTTTAGCTTTTCCATTTTTATTAACCTGTCTAGCTCTTGCTATTGCAAGTGTTTCTTCCTCTACATTTTCAGTTATTGTAGACCCACACGCAACATAAGCCCCTTCGCTTATAGTAACCGGAGCTACAAGGTTTGAATTGCTGCCGACAAATGCATTATCCTCAATTACAGTTTTATGCTTGTTTTTGCCGTCATAATTAACAAATATGACGCCGCATCCTACATTTACATTTTTACCCACTACACCGTCGCCAAGATAGGCCAAGTGAGAGGCTTTGGATCCGTCACCAATTTTAGAGTTCTTAACTTCCACAAAATCCCCGATTTTCACCCCGTTGCCCAATTCAGATCCTGGTCTTAAATAGGCAAAGGGTCCTACAGTAGTGCTGTTTCCGATTTTTGAACTGATTACCTTTGAACTTTCAACACTGCTTCCATTTCCAACAATTGAATCGATTATTCTTGAATTTGGACCTATTACACTGTCCTCCCCTATGGATGTATACCCTTCCAGTATTGTACCCGGATAAATAACCGCATCCCTTTCAATAACAACCATCTCTTCAATATATGTACTTGAGGGGTCAATGATGGTAACACCATTCAACATATGTTTCTTATTTATAAGATCTTTCTTGTATTCATTCAATTCGTGAAGCTGATATCTATTGTTCACACCACTGATTTCAACATTATCAGCAATGATATATCCACCGATTTTACAACCCTTGTTCTTGAGAATTCCAATGACATCAGTCAAATAGTATTCGTTCTGCGAATTATCTGTATCCAGATTTTTAAGCGCTTCCTTCAATTCACTTCCGTTAAAACAATAGATGCCGGAATTTATTTCCTTGATTTCCCTTGTTTGATCATCTGCATCCTTGTGTTCAACTATTTGAGATACCTGGTCCTTTACGTCCCTTACTATCCTTCCATATCCAAAAGGATCTTTAAACATTGCTGTTAGAACAGAGGCAGAACATCCTTCCTCTTTATGATAATCCATAAACTTTCTAATGGTCTCTTCCCTTATCATAGGAACATCGCCATTTAATACAATAACCGTATCATCATCATCAATATGTTTTTTAGCCTGCATAACGGCATACCCAGTACCGTATGGAAAGTCCTCTCCAACAGGCTGTTCCTCAAAAATTACATCAGACTCATCCAGTGAATCCATGATTTTATCCCTTCCATGACCCAGGATAAGAATTTTCCTGTCAATTCCAGCCTTGTCCGAAACATCAAGAACATACTTCACAAGCTCTTTTCCACAAATCTTGTGAAGAACTTTTGGAAGCTTGGATTTCATTCTAGTGCCTTCTCCAGCAGCCAATATTACTGATATATTCATTTAAATCTCCTATATTTCCTTAATCCAAGACATATTATAATATTTATGGAGGGAAATAACAATAGTTCATATTATTTTTTTTATAGTAATTGTACAGTTAAACGTTTGCCTATTTTTTTACAATAAAAAAGGGTCTTTTAATAGACCCTCCGCGGATACTAATTATTATTATTCCTCATC
>CAZFYP010000052.1:0-14866 GCA_964523535.1 uncultured Clostridia bacterium | reverse complement strand
AATGATGTTATAAACGGATTGCAGATCCAGCTCTTCCTTTATCTTGATGCAGTAATCAGCTACAATAGTAAAATATTTGAAAACAAGGGGAGTTTCGCCGGTGTTTTCTACTTCCATATAGACAATCCAATGCTGGATGGAGACCAATTTGATGCAGAGGATATTGATGAAGAAATATTCAGAAGATTCTCTCTCAAGGGTTATGCCATAGATGATATAAGTATAATAAACAAGATGGATGTGGATTTTATTGAAAACAGGTCATCGGATGTATTGGAAAGCATCAAGATGACCAAGAAGGAAAAGTTTTCTGCATCATCAAAAATATTAAAGGAAGAACACATTAAGAATCTTCTGCAGATAATTGAGAAGAAGATAATTGAAGTTTCCGACTGCATAGGAAGAGGTCTAATAGAAATAAGACCCTACAAGTATAAGGACAAGGTTCCCTGTGAATATTGCGATTTGATTTCAATATGCCAGTTTGACAATGCTCTTGAAGGCAATGAATACAATAGACTCAAACACATGAAAAAAGAAGAAATACTGGAAATGTTGGAAGAAGGTGATGGTGAAAATGGTTAAATGGACTGAACAACAGCAAGAGGCAATAGACAACCGAAGCAAGAACCTGCTTGTTTCTGCAGCTGCAGGTTCTGGAAAGACTGCAGTTCTTGTTGAAAGGATAATTAGGTCTGTCATAGATGACAATACTAATATTGACAGATTTCTTGTAGTCACATTTACAAATGCCGCAGCATCAGGAATGAAGGAAAAAATCAAGGAAGCAATGATTTCATCCATGAATGAAGAAAACAATGCTTTTTTGAAGAAGCAACTTGGACAGCTGGGAAACAGCAGTATTTCCACCATGCATTCATTTTGCTTTGACATAATTAGAAAGTATTTTTATTTAATAGACCTTGATCCTGATTTTAAGATAATGGATACAAATGATTCAGGGATTCTCCTTGAAGAAACATTGAATAATATACTTGAAAAAAAATATGAAGAAAAGGATAGGAGATTTATCCTGTTCATTGACTCTTTTTCGGAAAACAGAGGAGACGAAAGAATAACAGGGCTGTTGACCAGGCTTTACAGGACTGTCTTAAGTTATCCAAATCCCTTGGAATGGTTGAAGAATGCTGTCAACCATCTTGATGTTAACAGCGGCAATATAGAGAATACTCTGTGGATGGAAATACTAAAAGGTGAAGCGATAAAATATCTTGATTTTGCAGAGGAAATTCTGAGTCATGCTTTGATGCTGTGTCCCGAAGATCTTCCCTATATTGACACTCTTCAAATAGACAAGTCAAATCTTTTACACCTGAAGGAACTCATTGGAAAGGATTTTGAAAAGTTTTATATGACGGCTGGAATGCTTATTCACCCAAGACTTAAGTCAATTAAGAAGGACAAAAAGGAAGAGTTTGATATTGAAATTGTTGAAGAAATTAAATATCTAAGGGACAAATATAAGAAGACTATTGATGGAATCAAGAAATACATGCCAAGAAGTGATTATTCAACCATGCTGAAGGACCTTGAATATATGTATCCTATAATGGAAGTGCTGTATAGCCTTATAGAAGAGATGCATCTTGACTTTACTGACAGGAAAAGGGTAATGAAGTTTCTTGATTTTAGTGATGCTGAACATCTGGCTCTTGAAATACTTGAAAAAGAGGAAGCATGTCAATACTATAAAAATAAATTTCAATATATATATGTGGATGAATATCAGGACAGCAATGGCATTCAGGAAGAGTTGATCAACCGTGTCAAAAGGGAAGATAACCTCTTTATGGTAGGGGATGTCAAGCAAAGCATATATAGATTCAGGCAGGCTGATCCTACACTCTTTATGGACAAGTATCACACTTATGGAAAAACTTCTGCAAACAATAGTCTCATACTTTTGAATAAAAATTTCAGGAGCCGGAGTCAAATACTTGATTTCACAAACTATCTTTTCAGCAGGCTTATGAATGAAGAGCTGGGAGAGATTGATTATGATGAGGATGCCTACCTTTACAAGGGTACGGAATTTGAAGAAAGCCAAAAGCCTCTTGAAATAAATATTATTGAAAAGAAGATTGAAGAGTCCGAAAAAGATGACAATGAAGACTGTCTGGACAAGGAGCTTCTGGAACTTAAGACCAACGAGTTGGAGGCAAGGTTCATAGCCCAAAGGATAAAAGAGCTCATGGACGAGGAAACCTATGATGCAAAGAATAAATGCTTCAGAAAGATCGAATACGGCGATATAGTTATTCTTTTAAGGTCTGCAGCAAATTGGGCAAGTGTATTTGAAGATGTTTTCTACAATGAAGGAATACCCTTTTATTCAGATGTATCAAACAGTTATTTTGATACTATAGAAATCAAGGTCATGATAAATATATTGAGGATAATCGACAACACCAAACAGGATATCCCTATTATAAGCGTAATGAGATCACCTGTTGGATCTTTTTCGATTGATGAACTCATAAAAATCAGAATGTTGAAAAAGGATGATGAGTTTTTTACCGCTTTACAGAATAGGGAAGCATTAAAGGATGAAAAGCTGAAAAGAAAAATCGAAAAATTCAAGAGCAAAATTGAAGAGTGGAGATTCAGGTCCAGGTCAATAAGCATGAGCAGGTTGATATGGGAAATAATGATCGATACAAATTACTATTATTTCAACGGCCTCATGAAGAATGGAAACTTGAAACAGGCAAATTTGAGGCTTCTTGTTGACAGGGCAGGTGAATTTGAAAAGGATGGATACTCTGGTATTTCGGATTTCATAGAATATCTTGATAGGGTGAAGAAATCTTCGGGAGACATGATGACTGCTAAAATCCTGGGTGAAAATGATGATGTTGTAAGACTGATGACAATTCACAAGAGCAAGGGCCTTGAATTCCCTGTAGTCATATGTGCAGGTTTGAACAAGAAGTTCAACAAGTCTGATTTGACAGGAGACCTGATTACCAGCAAAAAGTGTCTTCTTGCTCCAAAATATATAAACAGGGAAAAAAATATTTATAAGGAAACACTTCCCAGGTTTGCATCTAAAATTCAAATCAACAGAGAAAACATTTCAGAAGAAATGAGGGTTCTCTATGTTGCGCTGACAAGAGCTGTGGATAAGTTGATATTGACGGGAACTGTCGATGATTTTACCAAATGGCATGAAAAGTGGAGGAAGGAGAAGCTTAACTATATAAATACCTTATCTGCCTCTTCCTATCTTGACTGGATAGGTTATATATTAAACAAGGATGATTCATCATATCATCCAGAGAAAGTCAATGTTTCAATTCTTGCAAGGCGAGATGAAGAAAGCAATACAGATGTTAAAGCTTGTTTGGATAATATTTTTCAAGGAGACTGGAAGGATGCTGAAGAATATGGAGCCATAGATAAAAAAATGAATTGGAAATATGACTATGGTCAAAAAAGCCAGGTACCTGACAAGATAACGGTAACTGACATCAAGGAATTGAAGAGTAAAAATGAAAACTTCAAATACAGGATTCCAACACTTAGGGAAATACCGTTGTTCAAAAGCAGTAGCTCAAGGTTTACTCCTGCTGAAATAGGAACTATAACACATTCGGTGTTGCAGTTTATCAGGCTTGACAAGGAAATAGATATGAAATACATAGAAGAATCCATTGAAGAAATGATTGAAAAAAAGCAATTGACAAAAGAAGAGGCTTCAGTAGTCGAGACCAAAAAAATTCTGGCTTTCTATAGTTCTTCTCTAGGAAGGAGAATGATCAGTTCTCGTGATGTGTACAAAGAACAGCCTTTTATTTTGAAAAAAAATATAAGAGAGATATTGGACAGCAATGAAAAAGACAGGAAAATACTGGTACAGGGTGTAATTGACTGCTATTTCTTAGAGGGTGATGAACTTGTCCTTGTGGATTATAAAACTGACAGGCTATTAGACAATAATACGACAAGGCTGCTTGAGCATTATTCACCTCAGATTTCAACCTACAGGGAAGCCCTCGAGAAGTTGACAGGGTTAAAAGTGAAGGAAGCATACTTATATCTCCTTAATTCATCGACAGCAATTAAAGTAAATTAATTTTCTCTTTACATTTATTTGGAAAGCAACTATAATACAGAGTATTGTAATAAAGATGTAATTTGATTATTTTGAATTTTTAGATTATAATAAGAGTAAGAAAATAGCCTGCAATGTTTGAGGTACCATTTAATTCAACCGACATAATTTGAACGGGAGTTCACGTTCCCGGAATTGATGACGAAACTGCTAGTCAGGGGGTCAGAAGTTCGAGACAGAGCACCCACCTGCTGTAAGGCGGGTATGAATTAACTGGGCCGCGGCAAAGCGGGTTTTTTGCAGCTTATGCTGACACTAGACCTCAGAGGCATTTTGCATAAAAACTTTAGGCTCTAATAATAAATCAGGTGATGAAATGTATGATTTCCATGTAAGGTCGCTGTATTCGGCAGGATGCAGGTATGATATTGAAAAGATGACAAAAGAAGCCATAAAGAAGAAATTGAAGCTTATTTATACAGCTGATTTCTATGAAATCAATGAAAAGAAAGACTGGGATATGTCTTTTGATTTGAATGAATATAGAAATGAGATCCAAAGAATAAATAAAAAATATGATGAAATAGAAGTCTTGTCTGCTATAGAGCTTGGAATTGACGAAAGCCAATATGGCAGATTTAATGCTTTGATGGACAATATTCAGCTTGATATGATAATTTTATCGACCCACAAGGTGAATGGAGTATATCTCAGTGATGAAAGATTCTATTCAGAGAAGCATACCCTTGAAATTTACGAGGAATACTATAGGGAAATACTGGAAAACATACGAAAATTTGATAATTTTGATGTGGTTGGTCACTTGGATCTTATTGACAGGTTTAAGGAAAGATACTACATGGATGTGGAGTTCGGCAAGTACAAGAAAATCATTGCCGATATTCTAAAGGAAATTATTGCAAAGGACAAGACCCTGGAGATAAATACAAGCGGTTACCACTCCATAGTAAAAAGACCTTATCCAAAGAAGGAAATCCTCACCATGTACAGAAAACTTGGTGGGGAGAAGGTGATTATAGGTTCAGATGCAAACAAGCCGGAGTTAATCGGATACAAGCACAAGGCACTGATTTCAGACCTTAAGGATCTTGGATTTAATCATATTACAGTTTATCGCAAAAGAATACCTCACATGGTTAGATTTTAAAGAAAGGACATGATCATGACAAATATTTTATTGAAAATCTTCATATTGGCTTTAATAGGATCAGCAATTGGATATGTAACCAATGTACTTGCCATAAAATTACTGTTTAGACCCTATGAAGAAATAAGAATACCAGTAATCAATTTTAAAATTCAGGGTGTTATACCTATGAGACAGAAGGAAATTGCAAAAACTATCGGTGAAGTCGTAGACCAGGAACTTGTAAGTATCAGCGACATACTGGATAATTTTGTAACAGAGGAAAAGATTCACAAACTTCTTATTTCCATTCAAGACAAGCTGAAATCTGTAATTGATGTAAAAATTTCTGAAATGCCTCTTCTGGCAGGATTCAAGGGAATGATTTTCGGATATATAGACAAGATAATGGAAGAAGAAGGACAGGATTATATCAAGGAAATAATACACAATATCGGTGTAAATGCCCAAGAGGAAATAAAGATAAGCGAGATGGTCGAAGAAAAAATAAATGCCTTTGACCTTTCAAAACTTGAAGAACTGGCATATGAAATTGCAAGGAAGGAATTGAGACATATAGAGGTACTTGGAGGAGTTCTTGGTTTCATGATTGGTATTGTACAGGGGATTATTGTCCACCTGTTCTAGAAAGGAATAAATGGAACTCACCTAGTATCAGTTTTTATATGGAACTAATCCAGGCAAATTACGTATTTTGAAAAATATTTTATTTATATCTTGAAAAAACAGGTGAATTGTCATATACTTGATGATATTATTAATACCTTGGTTGAAGGTTTCGGAAGTCTAGCGACGACCGTTTCTGGACAAACTTCTGGAGAGACTCGAAAGAGCACCGAAGGGGCAAGCATAATGCGAAACTCTCAGGTAAAAGGACAGGGGCAGAGAATGATTTCTGCGGGCCTTTGTGCCCGTTTTTATATTAAAGGAGGAAAACATGAAAGCAGTATTAACCATTATTGGACAAGATAAAGTAGGCATAATAGCAAGGGTTTCAAACGTGTTGGCTGAGTGCAACATAAACATTCTGGATATAAACCAGACGGTTATGAGGGAATATTTCACCATGATAATGCTTACTGACCTAACTGACGTGAATGTATCTTTTGCTGATGTTCAGAACAAACTAGAAGCTGTTGAAAAAGATCTTGGAATGAATATCCGAATCCAAAGAGAAGACATATTCACAAAAATGCATGAAGTGTAGGAGGCAGCAATGATAAACAGAAATAATATAATGGAAACCATTGGAATGGTTGAAAAGAACAAGTTTGATATTAGAACCATTACAATGGGAATATCACTTCTTGACTGTGCCCATGAAGATGGAGAGATTGCCAGACAAAAGATATACGACAAGATTACAAAGAAAGCTGAAAAATTTGTAAGAACAGTGGAAGAAGTTGAAAGAGAATACGGTATTCCAATTATTAATAAGAGAATTGCTGTGACGCCTATATCAATAGTGGCAGGAGCAAGTACAGATACGGATTATGTAGAGTTTGCGAAAACCCTTGATAAGGCTGCTGAAGAAGTAGGCGTAGATTTCCTAGGTGGATTTTCAGCACTTGTGCAGAAAGGTTACACAAAGGGAGATGAAATCCTTATAAATTCAATTCCTGAAGCATTGGCAGTCACAAACAAGGTTTGTTCATCTGTAAATGTGGCAAGCAGTAAGGTTGGAATCAATATGAATGCTGTTAAGCATATGGGCGAAATCATAAAAAAAGCTGCTTATCTTACTAGAGATAATGACAGTATTGGAGTAGCAAAACTGGTAATATTCGCAAATGCAGTTGAAGACAATCCATTCATGGCTGGAGCCTTCCACGGTGTAGGAGAATATGAAACTTCCTTAAGCGTGGGAGTTAGTGGTCCAGGAGTTGTAAAGGCTGCCCTTGAAGATGTAAGGGGAGAGCCCTTTGATGTAGTTGCTGAAACAATAAAGAAAACTGCATTTAAAATAACGAGAGCAGGAGAGGTACTGGTAAATGAAGTTTCAAAAAGACTTGATATACCTTTCAATATCATGGATCTTTCTTTGGCCCCTACACCTGAAATAGGTGACAGTGTAGCAAGGATATTTGAAGAAATGGGTCTTGAAAAATGTGGTGCCCATGGAACTACTGCTGCCCTTGCTATGCTCAATGATGCAGTCAAGAAGGGTGGAATCATGGCATCTTCTCATGTAGGAGGATTAAGCGGAGCTTTTATTCCTGTAAGTGAAGATGAAGGTATGATTGAGGCAGTAAATATTGGAGCAATTAGTATAGACAAGCTTGAAGCAATGACCTGTGTATGTTCTGTAGGACTTGATATGCTAGCTGTACCAGGAGATACTCCTGCAAGCACCTTGTCTGGAATTCTTGCAGATGAATGTGCAATAGGTGTAATAAACAACAAGACAACAGCTATTAGGATAATTCCCGTATATGGTAAGGGTCTTGGAGATGAGGCTGAATTTGGCGGACTTCTTGGAAGAGCACCAATAATGCCTGTAAACAAGTATTCAAGTGAAGCCTTTGTAAACAGAGGTGGAAGAATACCTGCACCAATACACAGTTTTAAAAATTAGCATTTACTTTTATATGGAAAACCGTCTTTGATGACGGTTTTTTTATTTTTCATAAACAAAGTTATTTTGACAATAAAAGTTACAATTGATTATGGAGTAATAATAATGTATTATGTCAGTAATACAATAAAACAGATATAAAATTCAAATATTTGTATTCCAGGGGGAAGAGATGAATAAGGCACCGTCAAAATATTTTGTATTTTTAGGATTGTTTTTCACATCTACATCATCCATATTCATAAGAATCATTGATGCACCGTCATTGACCATAGCATCTTACAGGCTTTTGGCAGGGGCTCTTTTCATGATGATACCCTTTCTCAAGGCATTGAGGAAGGAAGGTACTTCCTTGAACAGGGAAGGTTTTATCCTGTCAGTCATAAGTGGCGTATTTCTTGCTGGACACTTTGCTACCTGGATAAGTTCACTGGATTATACAACGGTTTCAAGCTCCACTGTCTTGGTGGCATTGAGCCCGATTTTTGTTGCATTTTTTAATTTTGCAGTCTTGAAGGAAAGGCTTAAGAGAATTCAAACCATAGGGATTCTAGTAGCCATAGCAGGTGCAATAGTAATATCTACTGGTGATATTGCAGTATCTGGAGAAGCTATTTTCGGGGATTTCTTGGCGTTTATGGGAGCTGTATTCGTTACGGGCTACCTGCTCATAGGTAAGAAAGTGAGACGGTATCTTACTCTTGCCGACTATACCTTTGTAACCTATTCGTCGGCTGCAGTCACCTTATTCATACTAGCCATATTGATGAAAACCGACTTGTCAGTAGGGAATTCAGGCCAGCTTGGGCTAATGTTTATTCACGGCATTGTCTGTTCGGGTCTTGGTCATACAACATACAATTGGATGCTTCAGCATGTATCTTCAACCTATGTATCCACTGTGACACTTGGAGAACCTGTATTTGCCAGCATACTTGCACTATTGATATTGAGTGAGCTTCCTTCCTTGCAGACTGTTGCAGGAGGATTGGTCGTAATAGCTGGTCTTTATGTATTCGTCAAATCACCTGATTTATCACGTCTCATGTCCGGTAATAAGTATGAAAAAACAAATTAGATCTCTTGTTTTCCTGGTATTGACATCGATATTAATATTGAACTTCTATTATTTGGCTAGTTTGGGGGCAATGGTTTATTACAACTCCTATAATGTAAGAAAGTCCAATATTGAATATGACATTGAAAAAATAGACATATCCGAGCCGGAGGGAGACTGGTATCCCTTAATGAACAAGTATGCTTCCAAAGGATTTTCAAAATATGCAGAAGAAGATGTTGACTTGCTTATAATGTATACTTATGGTGATTTCAACAAGGGAACTTCTACTATTTTTGACAGGGAAAGCCAGCTATACAACAGCTTTTATGGATGTTATATAATCGAGAACAATGATAATGGTTATTTTGGATATGATGAAAATGGAAATTTGCAGATTGAAAGAATAGCTCTAATACCGAAATATGATTTCAAATACCTGGTAGCAGGAGACCTGGGTCTTGACAAAGAAGATTTTATTCTTGATTATAAGGTGGAAAGTGTAAGTGAATCCCAAGACGGGGACAGTCTTGAAATAAAAATAAGAACAAACAGCATTTATCACACTTATAAAACTTACAATGCCAATTATATTCAATATGGAATACCCTATATTAAATATGATAGCA
The DNA here is from genome assembly GCA_964523535.1 of uncultured Clostridia bacterium. GTDB lineage: Bacteria > Bacillota > Clostridia > Tissierellales > Dethiosulfatibacteraceae > Dethiosulfatibacter. The sequence goes on along the minus strand of CAZFYP010000052.1, from coordinate 5,362 downwards.
AAGATTTTTATCCTCTTGATATCTATTGCAGAATGATAATAGAAAAAGTTGAAAACAATACAATTATTGTATATTATATATTTACACCCAACAGTGAATTGGTGGATAGATGGAGGAAACAATGAAGGTTTATATAACTAGACATGGTGAAACAGAATGGAATATAGAGGGAAGGATTCAGGGCTGTCTTGACTCGCCCTTGACAGAAGAGGGACTTTTGGGGGCTGAAAGGCTTTCCGAGGTAATTAGGGAAAAAGATATTGAGCATATAATATCAAGTCCTCTTTTAAGAGCATTCAGGACGGCAAAGATTGCTGCAGGAGATTCCAATATACCAATTGATACCAGAGACAGTTTAAAGGAAATAAACTGTGGAAAATTCCAGGGATACGGTTTTCAGGAAGCATGGGAGGTATATCCGCAGTTGAAAGATGAAATTAAAATGGATCCATATAATTTTAAATATCCTGAAGGTGAATCTCTGAAGGAATTCAATAATAGGGTAGTTGGAGGCTTTGAATCAATATTGGAAGAATACAAGGATTCAAATATTTTAATAGTAGGCCACGGAGGTACTATTAAATGCATAACAAATTATATTTTCAAAGAGAGTGATTCAAAATCATGGTTTGCCGATGTTGTAGATAATTGCAGTCTTACGGAATTTGACTACATATCGGGAGAGTTTACCCTGGTTGATTACAATAATACGAAGCATATGAAAAACGATAAGATTATTTAAGTTATCTTGTTGTTTTAGTTTACATAAATAGCTATGGGAAAGTCAGTTTGGGAATACTCCTAAACTGACTTTATTAATAGATTGTTACCCTCTTCATCCAGTATTTCCATGTTGTCAAATACATACTGGATATTGTTTTTTAATTCTGTCTGGCCTTTTCCCGCCACAATAAAGTGGCCGGCCCTAAGGGTAGCATTTTTTATTTTCCCTATGGTATCACCTGTCTTGAAATTATAGGCTCCGTCAATAATCCTTTTTTCAGCTAGGAGCTCTGAAATTCCCATAAGAGATGTAATCTTGCCGGGTTTGGCGAAAAACAATACAACATTAAGCTTTTCTGTTGTTTCGTTTACATAATTTTCTGATTTTAATATATTTTCTTTCTTCAAGGTGTCGTTTATAAGGAGAGTATGCATATCTACTCCAGTAAGATGCTTAATATAGACATCTTCGAAGGCACCGCCTATGCGGGCTGCAGTTTCATTAACTAAAACACCTTTTTCACCAACAAGCATCTGAAAGTATATTGGGCCTGAAGTTATTTCAAAGGCATTTACAAGGGATTTTGTAATCCAAATTATTTCTTCCCCATGTTTTTCATAGTGTTTTGAAGGGAAGTTGTGTGAAGTACAAATACCAATATGTGGATCAAGGTCAAAAGTAACCCGGTCTGTAATTGACAGTATATGTGTCTTGCCATCAATAACCCATCCTGAAACAGTAATTTCATCATTTTCATAGAATTCTTCAATTAGAATCTCATCTTCTTCTGTAAATGAAAATGTTTCATCAATAAGTTCTTCAAGTTTTTCAAGTGATTCTATTTTCAAGACACCTCTCTGGCCTTGACTATCGAAAGGTTTGATTACAACCGGGAAGTCGAGACCTTTAATATCCTCAGTAGTGTAGTTCTTGGTGATATATCTGTAATCAACTGTAGGTATATTATGATTTGTGAAAATTTTTTTCATGAATTTTTTGTTTGTAAGCATTTTTGCCTTTGATGAATCAATGTAAAAGTTAAGATTTATTTTTTCTGAAGCAAGGGCTCCGGTATATACAGGCTGGTCCGTTCCGGCCGTCAATATTCCGTCCAAATTATGCCTTTTTGCTGCTTCAACAATACCGTCAACATCAAAAGTTGATATATCTTCCTTGATTACTGAAAATCTATTGCCTGGTGGATTAATGAAATAATCACAAAGAACAACTTCGTGACCCCTTTCTATCAATCCTTTTATAAGTGCTACCTGGCAGTTGCTGCCGCCTAATACCATAAATTTCATATTATCACCTGTTAATTGAATTTTTTATCTTATATTGTCCGTCCCTTTTTCTGAAAAATTTCAGAAAGGGGATATTGCCGTAATAAAACAATATCCTTAAAAATATGATCAGCTGTTTCTTGAAATTATAATTGGATTTGCCATGCTTTCTTGAGTTTTTCTTATAGTAGACATTGCTGATATTTTTGCTGTATTTTACAACAGCGGCGGATATATATACATATCTGTAATTGTCAAGAAGGACATGGTCAACTACATCCTTTCTTATTGCCCTGAAAGAACTGATCCGCTTGTTTTTCGGTTTCTTAAGGATATAAGTAAATACCCTATCTGTAAGTTTTGAACCCAAATTCCTGTAGTTTTCATTGTATCTGACATCGGTAATTCCATAAGATATGTCATAGCCCTTGTCAATTTCTTCAATAAGCAGGGGAACTATTTCTATTGGATGCTGTAGATCGTCATCCATATTTACAACAATATTTCCTTTTACAAGTCCCAACCCGCAGAATATGGCATTTTGCTGACCTATGTTGTGTTCAAGGAAAAGAGAAATGATTTTTTTATTGCGGAAGCTTAGTTTTTCCATTGTTTTTTTTGAATTATCTGTAGAGCCATCATCTACAAGAATTATTTCATAGTCAAAATTATTTGACTTTGACAGTCCAATAATATTTTCGCATAATTCAGCCAATGATTTTTCACTGTTGTAAACCGGAATAACAAATGATATCAGTTCCATTTAAATGCTCCTTCATTAAAATAAAATCAGCCCTACTAAACATTGTCACATATTTGTCAAGCATTTAACAATATAGTTTACTTATATAGGATTAACTATTATAATGATACTGAGGTGAATATTATGAGAAAAATGAATTGTTTTGGAGATATTTGTCCTGTTCCAGTAGTTAAGATAATAAAAGAACTTCCAAAGCTTGAATCAGGAGAAGCCTTGGAAGTTGTTACAGACCATAGCTGTGTTGTTGAATCCATCAAGGATAAATTCAAGAACAACAAACTTGAAATTGAAGAAGTCATGAATGGTGTGTGGGAAATCAGGATATATAAAATCTAGCAGAAGCTTTTTTCACCTATTTCTTTAAAGGTTCTTGCAAATTCCTCAACAGCCTTTGAAGGGCGGCTATCTTTTTTTGATACCATGAATACATTGATGTTGATTTCAAAATCTTTTACATTTATGATTTTAAAATGCTTGTTGTAAAGCTCTTCCTTTATTGAAATATAGGGAAGGAAAGCCACACCATGTTTTCTGTGTAGTGATGATTTTACGGCCTCTATTGAATCAAGCAGAAAGAGTATGTTCATATCATCATAGGAGTGATTGCTCTTGTTCAGAAGATCACCGATTTCATCCTTTACTTCATCCTTTGTAATCATTGAAATCATAGGATATTTAATCATTTCACCTACTGTGATTTCCTTTGGGATATTGTAGTAATATGATGATACAAGTACGAATTTATTGGCTCCAACCTTGTGGTAATTAAGGTTGGGGTTATTTGTCTTTTTGTATACAAAACCAAGATTGGATATGTCATTGGTTACGTTGTCCTTGATCTTGCTTGATATGTTTGTAATCAGTTCATACTTGTGGGAAGGGAATTTTTCCTTGATGATATACAGTGAACAAGGAAGGGCATAATTGGATATGGAAGGGCATGCTTCCATATGAACCGTATTGGTATCTTCATTTCCATGTTCAAGTTCCGAAAGCATCTTGTCATAAGTATTTATTATGTTTTCGGAGTATTTCAGTACAATCTCTCCCATTTCAGTCAAAGTTACACCCTTGTTGCTCCTTTCAAGAAGTTTGAAGCCCATACTATCCTCGAGCTTTTGAATTTGCTGGCTCAGGGCCGATTGAGATATGTGAATTTGTTTAGCAACCTTTGAAATACTTTTAACTTTTGCCACCTGATAAAAGTAATTAAAATATTCAATATGCATTATTTGTGCTCCTTTTTTAGCTATAATAAATTCTGATACTATATAATTATATCAAATAAATAGAAAATTACAAACTATGTTAATATATAGACAAGATTGTTAATAATATATCAGATTCAAGTTCAAAAAAATTCCGTAAAGGAGTGAGAAAATGTCAGACGAGAAAAACAACCAGGAAAACGCTACACCTGAAAGAAGAAAACCTAGAAGACCTTCTCAAATGGCTCAAGAGGAAACAAAAACTCCACCAGCAGCAGAAACATCTGCAGAAAACACTGGTGAAAGAAGGAAACCTCGAAGACCATCAAGAGAAGGACAATCATCTGAACCAAAAGGTGAAGGTGAAGAAAGAAAGCCTAGAAGACCTTCAAGAGCTGCGGCATCTACAGATGCATCGGCAGAAGGCGGCCAAAGAAAGCCTAGAAGAAGCTCCAGCTCAAGCAGAGCAGGTTCTAGAAAGAAAAAAAAGGACCAGATGCCTATTGGACTGGCAGTACTTGCAGGAATATTACTATTTGGTTTATATCTAAACACCAAATCTGGTGAATTGGCAATGTACTGGATAGTAGGAAATTGTTTTGGTTTCATATTAAGAAGAGCAAGTTTCTGTTTTACGGCATCAATGAGGGACCCTTACCTCACAGGTTCAACATCTATAACTAGGGCAGTGCTTATTGCATTTGCAATAACATCAATAGGATTCACAGCTATCAAGTACGGATATTTTAGAATGGGTCTTCCAATACCCGGAATGGGTTATGTAGTGCCAATCAGTGTGGCTACTGCAATTGGAGCATTCATATTTGGAATTGGAATGGTTATAGCAGGTGGATGTGCATCAGGAACTCTGATGAGAGTTGGAGAAGGCTTCTACATGCAGGTATTATCATTGTTTTTCTTCATAGTAGGATCACTTTGGGGAGCTCATGATATGGGATTCTGGAAGAGAAACTTTATGATTGCAGGAAAGAAAGTATTCTTGCCGGATGTATTCGGATGGTTTGGTGGAATAGTATTAAACCTTCTCATAATTGCAGCGCTCTATGTTGCAGCTGAGAAGTGGGAAAACAGAAAGAACGCAGCATAATATTTAGTGCTTTATGCAAAAAAACGATAAGATTGACAGATGAATAGTTTAAATTGGATGGAAATATAAAAATTTAAATGAAAAATGGAGGAAATTGAAATGGCTAAAGAAGTAATTTTGGATTGTATGGGAGAAGCGTGTCCAGTACCTTTGGTAAAGGCAGAGAATGCACTTAAGGAAATGGAAGTTGAAGATGTATTGGTTGTACAGTGTGACCACTCTTGTGCTATGAAAAATGTACCTGAGTGGGCAAGAAAAGAAGGACACTACGTTGAC
>CAZFYP010000051.1:0-15080 GCA_964523535.1 uncultured Clostridia bacterium | reverse complement strand
TACAGCAGAGAACGGTACCAATGGTGCCAAGAAAAGAATGCATGGTAAAACAGGATTTAGTTTTTGTAAGATATGATATTCTTTGTTTGTATTGTCTGGAAAGGAATTTTAAGTCGTCGTATTTCTGATCTAAAGGACTATAAGGTGTGAGTAGATATGATTTTTCTAGAGCAAAAGTTGCAATGCGAATAGCATCCTTTTTATCAGTTTTTGCTTTGTGGATTTCAACGTCTCCGAATTTTTTCATTTGGTATGGGTTGACCAGGCAAACTTGAAATCCCTCATCTTGAAGTTTCTTCAGAACGGGGTAGTGGTAATGTCCTGTATACTCCATCAGGATGATAAGTGGTTCACTTAGATTTTTGAGATATTGTACAAGTGCATTCATCTCTGTTTGATTGTGGCTCATATCAAAGGGTTTAGCACGAATGCTACAATCACTATTAAGTATTGCAATTGTACTTTTGTTTTTAGAAATATCAATTCCAACAGCAATCAAAATGGTACCTCCTTAATATAGAATAGTTTTGATTGGTTCCAACTCTTCAAGATCCATTCATATTCGTGAGTTAAACGGGAGTGATGAGATCATCCCAACTTGCTTAATCGAACGCTGGACAATGAAGGTTGGCTAACAAATTTGTGTCCGGGCGTGGTGTCCCAATTGAAAAGTACGTTAGCCAATCACCTTCATTATAAATAATAAGCAAAGGTTATAAAACCTCTACACTTATATATTACAAATCAAAAGTTATCACTCTCCCCAAGCTCAAAGCCATAGCAGTTTCCTTCATCATCCATTCTCCACCTTCAAAGCTTTTTTTCAGTTTTTCAATATCAACTTCTGTTTTCCAACAAACTGTATTACCCTGACTCATTCCACAAATATACCAACAAAAAAGGAACCCGATTATGGTTCCTTTAATAAATTTGCTTTGATTCTTGTCATCACTGATGCAACTCTGAATACACCCTTATGTAGTTGAGTATATCTGTTCTTGAAATGATGCCAATCAATTTTTCATCTTCAATAACTACCATTCTGCCTATCTGATTTGCAAAAAGCTTCTTCATTGCTGATATAACTGTCTCATCAGGAGCAGCTACCAGGTCATCCCTTAAGATTTCAGTTATTGCTCCTACAGATGTCTTATTCCACATATCCCGTTCTATCTTCTTTACACTGTCAATAGTTACAAGACCAAGTACACTTTCATCCCTGACTACTGGAAAACATACATATTTATGTTTGTAGAAGTAATTCTCAACCAGATCTTCAACGGAAGTGAAATCATTGACTACTATCAAATCCCTGGTCATGAATTCCCTAACATGGATTTTAGTGAATAGATCGTTCATCATCATGTTTTGATAACTTGACTGTGAAAGATTCTTAATGAACCATCCAATGAACACAAACCACAGGCCATTGATAACATTGCCAGACAAAGCCCAGTACAAACCTACAAATATGAGGAAATAGCCGAACATGTCTCCCATTGAAGATGCTACCTTTGTAGCAAACTGAAGGCTGCCCTTGTAATACCAGAGAATTGCCCTCAATACCCTTCCTCCATCAAGAGGAAATGCTGGGACAAGGTTGAATATAGCCAGTATGAGATTTACTCCCCCTACATATGAAAATGGAACAGTGTATATTTCCCTTATGCCTATAAAAAGCAGCAGATTTGCCAACAGCGTAAAAACAACAAATAGAAGAAGGCTCATGGCAGGTCCGGCTATGGCAATCTTCATCTCTTTTATTGGATCATTAGGTTCTTCTTCAATTTGAGCCAAACCACCAAATATGAACAGTGTAATACTGCTCACCTTGATACCCAAATGTATAGAAACTATGGAATGGGACAATTCATGAAGAAGTATGGACATCAGCATTAGAAGGGCAATGACTATACCAAGGCTCCAATATACGGCGGGACTGCTGCCAGGGTATAAACTGGGAAAGTAGCTGCTGGCCATCATGAAGGTAATGAGTGAAAATATCACTATCCAACTTATATTTATATCAATTTTTATTCCTCTGATTTTACCGAGTGTCATTGATCCTTTCATTGAAAATAACAACTCCTTCGAATCTTGCACTATCATTTATTATCAATTAATTTACAGATAGCAGCGCAACCAGTTTCATCACCGATTACGCCGCTACACCGATGTCATTACACTTATAGGCATGCATATCTCAACACATATGCCTCTGCACACATGTAATTGCCTAATCACCCACAAAAAACCGACCTGAATACCAGGCCGGTTTTATAAACTAATCTTGCATGCTCCTTATGTCAGTAAGTTTCGTTAACCTGACCTAATACCACATGAATCAATATGAAAGTCTTCTTCTGTAATATTATTATACCATAAACATATGCTACTTTGTTGAAATACAATATTATTTTGAATCCAAATTTGCTTAATTATCCTGTTTGACTCTTGTTGCCTTACCACCTACATATACGCCTGACAGTTTTCCTTCCTTGTCTTTGACAAGTTCCACCCTTATTTCCGACGGACTGTCCATGCAGTATCCTTGTTCGAATACGTATCTGCCTTCTACTCCTTCATTGCCTCCCTTGTCCAAATAACAGGCAAGAGCACAGTTTGACGTACCAGTAGCAGATTCTTCGTCTATGCCATAAAGGGGTGCAAAGTTTCTCGTATGTGCAGTTCCATCACCATAGGTATCAAGTGCAAATGCATGGATTCCCACTACATCATATTTTTTGCTTATTTCAGTAATTTTTTCGAAGTCCGGTTTCATTTTAAGGAGAGTATCAAGGTCATTTACTGGAAGCATTATATCCTTTAGTCCTGTAGATACAATCTGTACATCAGAATCCCCTAGATATTCTCCATCCCCTATGCTGAAGCAGTCACTTACTTGGTCCTTTGGGATAATTTCATAAAATTCCGGCAGGGTCTGCTCCATGAATACACTGTCTTCGTATACTCTAAGTTTCAATACTCCAGCCTTTGTTTCCTGGGTATATTGGCCTGGCTTTACAAGTCCTTGATCCCTCATAAGGTTGAAGGTAGCTATTGTAGCATGTCCACAAAGGTCCACTTCTTCAGTCGGAGTGAAGAACCTTACCTTGAAGTCTGCTAGATCAGACTTCATTACAAATGCCGTTTCCGAATAGCCTACTTCCGCAGCTATTTCCTTCATCCTTTCCTCTGTGAGGTGGTCGGCTTCAAACACTACACCTGCAGGATTACCACCATTGTCGGCTGCTGCAAATGCACTCATTCTATACACTTTTTCAATCATTTCATGCTCCTTAATCAGTCTATAAGGGATAATTCCGTTCCCATCTTAAGTTCCATAGCCTTTTCATATATAAGCTTTGCAACTACATTGTCTTGTATGCCCATTCCAGTTGAATCAAAGATGGTTATTTCATCATCGTTTTCTCTTCCTTTTTTCTTTCCAATAATGATTTGGCCAATTTCTCCATGAAGATCTTCTTCTTTTATGATTCCGCCTTTAATGGCATTACTCGTTTCCCCTCTTCTGACACATTCGGCAGTATTGTCTACAACAGCTTTTGCACCTCTGTAGATTTCAGCATCTATTTCCTGCTTGCCAGGCATATCTGCACCTATTGCAGCTATATGAGTTCCTGGTGCTATTTTTGATGCTTCAAACAATGCCTTGTTTGATGGTGTAGTTGTTACAATAATGTCTGCACCATCGATTGCTTCATTTATATCAGTAAAGGTTTCAACACTTATGCCAAGGTCAGCTTCAATATCCTTTTTGTATGCTTCAAGCTCAACTTCTCTTCCCGACCATACTTTTATCTTCTCAATAGGTCTTACAGATGTTATAGCCCTTGCCTGCATCCTTGCCTGGCCCCCTGCTCCAACAACTGCCAGAACTTTGGAGTCCTTTCTTGACAGATACTTGGCTGATACGCCGCCTGCTGCTCCAGTTCTGAATCCGGTAACAAGTCCTCCATCCATTATACATAGAGGATAACCGTTCTTAGCATCGTAAAGGATAATTGTAGCAAGGAGTGATGGAAGATTATAGTCTCTTCTGTTGTTCCAGTATCCAACTGCAGTCTTTACGCTTATTGAATCATTCTCTTTTGAATAACAAGACTTAATGTCAAGTTCTCCAGAATATTCAGGTACATCTATTGATACAATGGCAGGCTGTACAACCTGTTCTCTTGCTTGCTGTATGTATCCTTCCTCCACTACTGTCAATACATCATTCATAGTCAAAAGTTTCTTTACTTCACTTTGATTGAGTATTAGAGTTTTCATACTAATACCTTCTTATCAATTATATTTTTTTTAAGATATTCTTCAAATACCTCCAAGGATTTAGGGAAATTCTTCCTTCCATATCCCATTCTAAAATATTGTCCATCGTAGTCATATATGTCTGCCCCCAGGAGTAAAACTCCTGATTCTTCAACAACCTTGTCTACAAATTCTCTGATAGGCATGTCGACATTTACTTTGTGAAAGGCTATAGGTCCAGCCATTGGTCTATTGTATTCAAAAAGGTCAGGGTATCTTGTTAAGTATGTTTCTGCTAGTTTCAAATTTTCCTTGATTATTTCCATTTTACGGTCAAGAATTTCATCACTGTGCTTAAGAGCTACTGTTGATAAAAACTCACCTGTACTACAACTGCAGATAGTTGTATAATGCTTCATTTTCATCATCTTACCAAGCATATCTTCATCCCTTGTAGCTATCCATCCTGTTCTAAGTCCAGCAAGACCATATGACTTGGACATTACACCTACAGATATAGCTTTTTCATATAAATCTGCAAACCATGGTCTTTTTACTCCATCATGCTCCAGTCCTTTATATACTTCGTCACTGATAATATATATGTCATGCTTTCTTGCAATTTCAGCAATTTTTTTCATTTCTTCTTCTGAGAATATAAATCCAGTAGGATTGTTAGGATTATTGACACTTATTACTTTTGTGTTTGGTTGAATCATTGCTTCAAGTTCATCAAAGTCCATATACCAACCTGTACCGTTGTGATGTATTTCCCACTTTGATACCTGGCATCCGATATTGTCAGCTACTGAATAAAGAGACTGATAAATGGGGAACTGACTGATTATATGATCACCCTTATCAAGACTTACGTTCATGAAATTGAAAATAGGTTCCTGTGCACCTACATGCACTATAATGTTTTCAGGAGTCATTTCAGAATATAGTTTTGCTATTGTTTCTCTCAGTTTAGGGTCTCCTGCCACTTCAGTATATCCTAGCCAACCATTCAAAAACTCTTCCTTGGCACCAGGTTCAAATGCCAGCACATCATTGACAGACATGGATTCACAATCGGACTGTGTCAAAAGGTATGGTGCTGTAAATTCATGCTTGCCGAAAAACACCTCTAATTTAAAATTATCTAATTTCATTTATATAACCTCCGTTTTATTGTTTCTTTTTTCTTAATTATAGCCACCAAACCAGTCAAGTTACACATCCAAAAAAATATTCCCACCCAACCAAGTCATTAATATGATTTTAAATCATTTCACTTATGAGTCCTGCTAGTTTTACAAGGCCCTTTTCCAATTCTTCTAAGTCAGTATATGAATAGGAAAGCCGTATGTTTCTGTTTGACTTAAGGCTGTAGATGATGCCGGGATTAATAAGAAGTTTTTCTTCTAATGACTTTAAAAACAACTTTTCCATATTTATCTTGTCCTTAAGCCTTAGCCAGATATAGTATCCACCTTCAGGTTTGTTCCAATCCGCCAAACCATTGTAATATTTGTCCAAGACACCAAGTATATAATCACGTCTCGTCTCAAGACTCTTCCTGAAACTTATAAGATGTTCGCTGTACATGCCGCTTTCAATCCATTCAGTCAAAGCCCACTGTGAAAGTGAACTGGCACCGTAATCCGTCTGCATCTTGATGTCTCCCAATCTTTCCACTACAGCTTCAGGACCTGCAACCCAGCCAATCCTAAGCCCCGGCGCAAGAGATTTGGAAACTGTTCCAAGATATAATACATTCCCCGTTGAATCCATGGTCTTAATTGGCTTTGGCGGAAGATCATCTATCCATAGTTCCCTGTATGCATCATCTTCTATTAGTGGCATTCTATGAGAATTGCACCAGTCCAGCACTTCCTTTCTTCTACCTTCAGTCATTACAATTCCTGTTGGATTATGAAAGGTGGGAATGGTATACATTATTGAATCAACGCTTTTATCACTGTCAACCCTCCATGGCATCATTCCCCTTCTATCCATGGGGATTCCCTTCATATTCATTCCATTAGATTCAAAAACCCTGAGAGAATTCACATATGAAGGTTCCTCTGCAAAAACGGTGGATCCAGGTTTTAATATGCTGACAGAAATAAGCTGTAGAGCCTGAAGGGAACCTGACACTATAAGAAGTTCAGAGGGCCTTATATCCAAACCATAAATCTTCAAATACTGACTAAGTGCTTTTCTCAGTTCCAGCAAACCAAGAGGTTCCAAATAATTTAGGGAAAATGCCCGTGCGGGTATTTTACTCAATACTTTCTTCATCATATCATGGGGAAAGAGGGAAGGTGCCATTTCTCCGGTACTGAGTCTTGTTATACTGTTGTCAAATTCCAGTCTGTTTATTGTCTGGATTATTGGCTGGTTTGCCTTGTGAATTCCTGATTCTATATATTTATTCCATTCAGGAGTTTTTTCTGAAAACATCAGTGCCCATGTGTTGTTGACGATTTCAGTTCCTCTTCCATATTTTCCTTCTATTATACCCAGTGATATGAGTTCCGAATATATATCAACAATTGTACTCCTGTTGACTCCAAGGGTTTCGGCAAGTTTTCTCTGTGAAGGAAGCTTCTGGCCCGTAACCCAATCTCCCCTGGAAATCTTCATTCTTATATATCCTGTTATCTGATCAGTCAAAGTCACCTTTGACTTCCTGTCCACTTTCAATTTGAATTCAACTGTTTCTTTTATCTTGTTGCTCATCTATCCTTCACTCCTTAGTGGAAAATATATTACTTATCTTCTTTAAAATTATACCATTATTCATGATTATTTTAAAAGAACTTCCATAATGTATTTTATTATTCCGGAATATCTTTCACAAGCCATATTCAGCTAAATTACTAGACTTGGCCCATGTTTAAAAGAACTGAATTTATGACTGATGTGATTAAACAAGCTAAGCCTCTTTTCTTATCTATCCTAATAATAGCATATGAAAAGGTTTTCGTACCCAACCAAAACAATTAAGGTATCCAACCAACTAGACAGTATTTATTTAGTCCATAAAAAAAAGCCGCCTCCTTAGAGACGGCCCGTTATAAGCTGTTATACATTCTTTCTTATGAACTTTTCACTACCCTTTCGTATGTCATCTACATCTACCCTATTCATGGCGTCTTTATCCAGTTTCAAGTCATATGCCCTGACACTCTGAGCCCTGGCAATATTATCAACCAGCTGCTTGACCATGAGACCATTTTTCAATATCATATCTTTCATTGCATCCAGCTCGAAGACTGCTTCAGTGAGTTCACGTCTGCATTCAACATCAAGCTCATATCCCTTCTCTAAAAATATTTTGACAGCCAGATCAAGCAAGGCTCTTTCACTGTATGATTCAAAATTCACCATTACAGGAAATCTATATCCAAGAGCAGGATATTTTTTCATCATGTCCTTGATTGTTTTTTCCTCACCTTCTATTACAAGAATAAGCCTGTTTCTGTTCTTGTCTATGAATTTTATGAGGTCAACTACAAGTGCATCTGCATTTTTCTCATGAACCAGAAGATCAGCCTTGTGTATGAATATTACCTTTCCTATACCTTTGTTGAGTATGTCCTCAAGGCTTTTGCCCTTGTCTATGAAGTTCATTATCTCATTTTTGTGAAGCTCATATGGAAGTTTTGCCTTTGCAGCTCCTATACTGAACATCATTTCTGCAAGAGTATCAAGTATAATACCCTTGCCAGTTCCCATATCACCCGAAAATATGAAATTCCTGTATTTATTTATGTCTGAATCCATATTGAACCTTTTTCTTTTTTCGCTTATCATGAAGAGCTTGTACTGTTCCTTCAAAAACTCCTTTGCATTGTCATTGCCTGATATTTCTTCCAGCTTTTTTTCAAGATTGAAACTATTGTCTTTTTCTGCAGAAACAAGTCTTTTCACATCCTTTGATACTATCTGGTTCATTTCATATTCACTTGTAACCTCATCAGCAATCCTTCCACTTTGAACCCTTATTAGATTTTCAACATAATTTCTGACCATCCTTGCATTTCCAGACTGTACGTCTCCGTTGTCGTATATATCAACAAAGCTTCTCTCCAATTCCTTTTCAGCATTTGAAGACAGTGTGAATCCTTTTGATTCAAGAAGTCTTACTGCTATCCCCATCAGCTCACCAGGATTATAGTCTTCGAAATTGGTCCAAAGAGGAAATCTTGACCTCAGTCCAATATTTACATCAAAGAAATCCTCCATCTCCTGGCTGTAGCCTGCAAGTATTACTATTACATCCCTGGAATAATCCTCTATCAGCTTAAGAAGTGTTTCAATGGCTTCCCTTCCCAAAGAATCCGATGCAAGAGTATAGGCTTCATCTATGAATAGTATTCCTCCTATTGCCTTCATGAATGTCTCTTCTGTCTTTGCAGGTGTTTGCCCAGGCTTTTCAGAAACGAAATTCGATCTGTCCGTCTCTACCAGCTGTCCACCCTTGAGAAAGCCCATGCTGTTAAGCATCTCAGCTACAAGCCTTGCTATGCTTGTTTTACCAGTACCTGGATTCCCTGCAAAGACCATGTTGAGATTCTGTTCTATTTCAGTCTCCACACCTACTGATTTCCTTTTTTCCTGTGCCTTCAGCAGCCTGAACTGGTCTCTGAGAAGGCTCTTAACCTCATTTAGACCTATTATACTCTCAAGCTTTTCTTCAAGATCAAATCTAACCTTTGCATTGAAGTTGAAATTTGAGCTGTAGAGTACATCAATCTGCCTTCCAGGATCAAGTAGATATTTCCTTGAAGCATCCATTATAGCGTTTTCAATTATATTTCTCACAAACCTTGCATTTCCCAGTCCGTTTTTTTCTATTATCTGATTCCTGGTAAAAAGGTCTATAAGGTCATTCTTCACATTTTCAGCAATGAAATATCCTTTTTGTCCTGCAATCTGGACTGATATCTCATACATCTCCTCAGGTGTATAGTCTCTGAAATTAACAGTATTCTGAAACCTGGACTTGAGCCCCTGGTTTATACTAAAGAGCTTGTCCATTTCATTTTCATATCCGGCAAGTATAACCACAAGATTCCCTCTGTTGTTTTCGATGGCAGTTAGGAGGGTATCAATGATTTCCCTGCCTTCCTTGTCGTTTCCATCTTCAAGAAGAGAATATGCCTCATCTATGAACAATACGCCTCCCAATGACGACTCTATTATATGGTTTGTTGTCTCAAGTACGTCTCCATGTTCCCCAGGAACAAAATCAGACTTGCTCACTTCCAAAAATACATCTCTTGAAAGAAGACCAAGGGCATTGAGATAATCAAAGGTTATTCTGGCTGCATTAGTCTTTCCACTTCCTGCATTTCCAAGAAAAACCATATTTAAAGACATCTTGACAGTTTCCATACCAAGTCTTTCCCTGATTTTTTGAACTTTAAAGTTGTTTTCAATATTAGTAAGGTATTCCTTGAAATCCTTCATGCCAACAAGAGTATCAAGTCTGTGCTTCACTTCATCAAGAGAAAGATTTGCATATTCCTTCAATTTATATATGCCATCATTTATTTTGGCATATATCCTTTCATCTTCAACATATAGGAGTATTCTTCCTCCCTTGTCAGCTCCTGATTTTTTGAGAATATTCCTCAGAGGGATTCCAATCTTGTATCTTACATAATCAATAGAAGTGAAGTTTCCACTTTCATGAAATTCATTTATATGGTGGACTATTCCATGTTCCGCCTCAACCTTTTCACTGTCTTTGTTTCTGAATGTAATGTCCATGTTGTATTCGACCTCGATTTCCTTCAAAACCTTCAATACAAGCTTTTTTATAAGTTCTGTTTTTTCATTAGCGGTCAGATTTCTAGTAAACAAGACCTTATCCCTTTTTTGAATATTGTTTTCAATGAAGTCTTCACAATCACCATCCACTTCTTTGTTGTATACCATCATTATATGCTTGTCCATGCAGTTCAGGGAGTCTACAGAATTTTCATTTTCTGAAGATTCAATGAATATTCTATTTTTCATTGAATATGTTTTTGGAAGCTGAATCTTGCTCCCCGGCTTTATTTTTGATATCAATTCCAGCATCTGGCTGCTTGCTTTTTCCAGATTACAAAGAATCAATCCATCCGAATCATTGTTCATAGCATCATTCAAGTCTGTAAGAAAGGAATTGTATCCAAATGTAAAATCATAAGAAGCAAGATTTACTATGTCGATTATACCGTTTTCCAAAACGCCCTTATCCTTTAGTTTACTGAAAACATAACGCAAACTCATCTTCTTGAATGTATTGGTATCTCCTGCAACCAGAAGGACTCCTCTCTTGTCCTTGATTATCTTCTTTTCAAAGTATTTACATACTTCATGGAAATGACTGTCCTGACCTATAAACTCCGTCTTCAGTCCTTCTTCTATGTCATTAAATATTTTTTCAATGATTTCAGTTTTCATATGCTACACATCCTTTTCGATTAATAATGTCTATCAGTATATCACATTTTTGACATGCAAATCAAAACATTAACTCTTAAAGCAGAAGACAAAAACAAACATCCCCTATAGATCAATTCTCAAGTTTCAAGAATATACTCAAAGGGGATGTCCGCCAACTTTTCTTATATTAAAAGTCTAACTGTCCTGCACTATAGTATTACTGGTAATATATTATTTAACGCCCATCCATCCGGCAATTACCATCATTTGAACTTCTGATGTGCCTTCATAGATTTCTGTTATTTTTGCATCACGCATCATTCTTTCTATTGGATAATCACTAGTGAATCCATAACCACCAAACAATTGAAGACAACGTCTTGTAACATCACTGGCATTGTTTGAAGCAACCAGTTTTGCCATTGCAGCCAGATGTGAATATTTCTCTCCATCATCTACTGCTCTTGCTGCCTGGTAAACCAGGAGTTTTGCAGCTTCAGTGCTTGCACGCATCTTGGCAAGTTCAAATTGTGTATTCTGGAATTTTGATATGGAACGACCAAACTGAACACGCTCGTTTACATATTTTACAGTCTCTTCTATTGCACCTTCTGCAATTCCAAGAGCTTGTGCAGCAACACCGATACGTCCACCATCAAGTGTTTTCATTGCTAGTCCGAATCCTTTACCTTCTACTCCCAAAAGATTTTCTTTTGGGACTATACAGTCATCAAATACCAATTCGCATGTGGCAGATGCTCGGATTCCCATCTTCATTTCATGGGTTCCAACTGAGAAACCAGGGAAGTCCTTTTCAACTATAAATGCCGACATACCTCTTGTTCCCTGGCTCTTGTCTGTCATTGCAAGAATAACATAAACATCGGCCTGGCCTGCATTGGTGATAAATATCTTGCTTCCATTCAATATATAATTATCTCCATCAAGTATAGCTGTTGTCTTTGCCATGGAAGCATCAGTTCCTGCTGAAGGTTCTGTCAATGCAAAAGCACCCAGCATTTGGCCTGAAGCAAGTTGCTTTAGATATTTTTCCTTTTGTTCATCTGTACCATATTTTTCAATTGGAGCTGCACAAAGACTTGTATGTACAGATACAATGATACCTGTAGATGCACAGCATTTTGATAATTCTTCCACACATTGTACATAGCTTAAATTATCCATTCCTGCTCCACCCATTTCTTCAGAAAACGGGATTCCAAACAAGCCCATTTCAGCCATTTTTTCTACATTTTCTCTAGGGAAGCGCATTGTTTCATCTATTTCTTTTGCAATTGGTTTTACTTCATTCTCTGCAAAATCACGGTACATTTCCTGTAATTGCAGGTGATCTTCACTTAATTTAAAATCCATTTTATATACCTACCTCTTTTATTTATGTTTTATATCTACCTATTTAGCCTATAGTTTGACACACTTTACCAGGATTCATTATGGAATTAGGATCAAAGACATTCTTGATTCCCTTCATGAGGTTCATGTTTATTAGACCTACACTGTCTGCAAGGTAAGAGATCTTTCCACTTCCTATTCCATGTTCTCCCGATACAAGGCCACCACATCTTACAGCTTCAGGATAAATAACATCAAAGAATTTCTCTACTCTAGACTTGAATTCTTCCTCTTCCAAATCATTGCTACACTGGTATATATGAAGATTTCCATCTCCGGCGTGTCCAAAGCTCTTAATAGTCAGTCCATGGTCTTGACCTGCCTTGTTGACAAATTCAAGATAAGGAGCGATTTGATTAACAGGAACTACTACATCACATTCATCCAAAAGTTCTGTTTCTGCCATGATTGCCTCCAGGAAACTTGAACGTGCTGCCCATGCATCCTTCATCTTTGCAGGTGTATCGGCTACAAGAACATCAATTGCACCTTCCTCCAAAGCCACTTCAGCTGCCTGCTCAATAAGATTATTCAACTCATCTTCACTGCTGGCATCAATTGTAACAAGCAGATAAGCATTTGCCGTCAAGCCCTCAAGTTCCTGTGGGAATACACTTTTACCAATAAATCTTTCACTGGCAAGAACTATTTCTCTTTCCATGAATTCCAAAGACTGTGGATCTATGTTTGCCATTTTAATCTTTGGAACAGTAGATATACAGTCATGGAGATTTTCATAAGGAATGATCAGGCTGGCAATTTCCTTTGGCGCAGGCATAACCTTCAAGGTAAGTTCTGTTATGACTCCAAGGGTACCTTCCGAGCCGACCATTAAGTCTATTAGGCTGTAGCCAGAACTTGTTTTAGAAACTGTAGCTCCAAATTTTGTGATTTTACCCGATGGAAGAACAACTGTCATCGCCCTTACGTAGTCACGTGTGGCGCCATACTTTACAGCTCTCATACCGCCGGCATTTGTAGCAACGTTTCCACCCAGGTGTGCAAATTTTTCACCGGGATCCGGAGCATACAATAGTCCTTGTTTTGAACAGTCCTCTGCAAGGTCATTCAATGAAACTCCCGGCTGAACATGGACAACAAAATTCTCCATATCATATGAAAGTATCTTATTCATCTTTGAAAGGTCAATCAAGACGCCGCCTAAAAGTGGAACTGCTCCACCAACAAGACCTGAACCTGACCCTCTTGGTGTTATTGGTATACTGTTTTCATTACATATTTTTACTACTGCTGCAACTTCCTCTGTAGAGTGTGCCATATATACGACTTCCGGAGCCGACTTTCCATAAATAGGCATTTCATCATGTGAGTAATCATCATTGATATCATCACCAGTCAAAATATGTCCTGGAGCCGCTTCCTGCAATTTCAATATCAGTTCTTCAGTTAATTTATTATATTTAGCCATTATCATCATTTCCTTTCCATTTTTTTATTGAGCTTTTGCTTTCTTCATTTCTTCTATCATAACTGGTAGAATCTCCGTTACATTTCCGACAATACTAAGGTTGGCACTTTCAAATATTGGAGCATCTTCATCCTTATTAATTGCAACTATATAATTTGATCCAAGCATTCCCGATGTATGTTGTGTTGCTCCTGAAATACCACATGCTATATAAAGCTTTGGTGACACAATCTTTCCTGACTGCCCTACCTGATGGGCACGGGATATCCATCCATCTTCAATTGGTGGTCTTGTTGCTCCGACAACGCCGCCCAATACACCAGCAAGTTCCTTTACAAGCTGGAAGTTTTCTGCACTTCCCATTCCACGTCCACCGGAAACAATGACTTCTGCTTCTTCCAAATTAACGGATTCAGAAATCTCCTTTACCGTATCAATGATTTTTGCCTTGATTGCATCATCTGGAAACTCAATTTTCTTGACTGTTACTTCTGCCTTTGAATCAGCTTCCGGCTTTTCAAAACTTCCATTTCTTACTGTGACTACAGCGACACCTTCAACTTCAATGTTTTCAAGGATTGTTCCGCCATAGGCAGGTCTTGTGTATATTACCTTGCCGTTTCTTTCATTGACTGCTGTAACATCGCTTACGCATCCCATATCCATACGTCCTGCAATACGCGGTGCAAGGTCTTTAGACAATGCGGTATTTGCCATCAATACTATATCAGGTTTCTCATCCTTTACAGTTTCAGACAATACTGCAGTTAAAGTATCACAGTCTGCAGCAGACTCTACAAATATAACTGGCATTCCCAAAGCAGCTACTTCATCAGCTGCAAGCCTGTTGCCTGCAACAAGAGCTTTTCCTTCTGCATCCAACGCCTTTACTGCATTTATCAATTCAAGACTTCCGCCAAGTACTTTTTCTCCATTTGTTTCAATAAATAATAATGCTTTCATATTCTCAATCCTCCTTTAGTAGATTGCCTTGTCTTTTTTCATCTGTTCCATGGCATTTCCTATTGCCAATGCAAGGTCTTTTTCCTGAATCTTGATTCCAGCCTCTCTCTTTGCAGGTGCAACATATTCTATACAAGATACTTTGGCTTCTTTTACCTGTCCAATTTCTGCTGCCGTGAAATTAGGAATGACTGCCTTACGGCTTTTCATTTTGGTTTTGATAGTAGGATAACGAGGATCATAATCCGGTTTGCTTACTGTTACAACAGCCGGCAATTCCAGAGAAACAACATTGTAACCTTCGTCAGTTTCCTGATGAACTCCCAATAGATCATCCTTTACACTAAATTCAATTGCACGGCTTATAAAACCTTTTCCCATAGTCTCTGCAAGCATGGCTCCAAGCTGACCGGTAATTTCATCTGTTGATTCCATTCCACATAGAATCAAATCAAATTTCTTATCATTGTCTTTTTCGATTTTAATTATGGCATCTGCCAAAACACCAGATGTTGCCATTGCACCAGTGGCGGCTGAAATGGGAGGTTTTCCGTAAAAATCACCGTATCCAAACTCT
>CAZFYP010000050.1:0-15142 GCA_964523535.1 uncultured Clostridia bacterium | reverse complement strand
AGCGTAAGCAGTGGTGATGCTTTAATTACATTAGGTTAATAGGGAGGAATCCAAATGGGAGAAATATTACAACAATTTTGGTTAAGTACAGGATTCTCCGCAATTACATATAAAGAAATTATCATGTTGGTTATAGCTTGTACATTTTTGTATCTGGCTGTAGGAAAAGGATATGAACCATATCTATTGATTCCAATAGCATTTGGTATGCTTCTTGTAAACATGCCACTTGCAGGACTTATGGAAGGTGAAGGACTTTTACACCTATTATATTTAGGTACGGAAAAAGGTATTTATCCTCCATTGATTTTCCTTTGTGTAGGAGCAGGAACGGATTTTGGCCCTCTTATTGCCAATCCTAGAAGCATCCTTCTTGGAGCAGCGGCACAATTCGGTATATTCTTTACCTTTGTAGGTGCCATACTTCTTGGATTTACAGGACCTGAGGCAGCTTCAATAGGTATAATCGGTGGAGCAGACGGACCTACAGCCCTATATCTTACTTCAAAGCTTGCTCCGGACCTTCTAGGACCGATTGCAATAGCGGCATACTCATACATGGCACTGGTACCAATTATCCAACCGCCAATTATGAAGCTTCTTACAACTGAAGAAGAAAGAGTAGTAAAGATGGAACAGTTGAGACATGTATCAAAGACAGAAAAAGTGGTTTTCCCAATAGTGGTAACTTTATTTACAGTACTTCTTCTGCCATCTGCAGCAGCGCTTATAGGAATGCTTATGTTCGGTAACCTTATAAGGGAATCTGGTGTTGTACCAAAACTTGCAGAAACTGCAACGAACTCACTTATGTACATAGTTACAATTCTTCTAGGAATAACAGTTGGAGCAAAAGCCCAGGCTGATCTATTCCTGACTATAGGAACAATAAAGATAATCGTACTTGGACTTGCGGCATTTAGTGTTGGTACTGCTACCGGTCTTGTATTTGGTAAAATAATGTACAAGACAAGCGGTGGAAAGATCAATCCACTTATTGGAGCTGCGGGAGTATCTGCTGTTCCAATGGCGGCAAGAGTTGTTCAGAAGGAAGGTCAGAAGTACAATCCTGCAAACTTCCTCTTGATGCATGCAATGGGACCAAACGTGGCAGGAGTTATAGGCTCTGCAGTTGCGGCAGGTGTTATGCTAATGTTCTTTGGCTAAGAATTGCTTGATGGTATGGAATAACTGATAAAAAAGAATAGTTCGTTAAAAATATTAAAGAATTCGGATAAGTGTCCGAATTCTTTTTTGACATAAGAAAGACTAAAAATATGGTCGTATATGTTATATAATAATAAGGAAGGGAAAAAATTATTTGCTTAAGAACAATGCGAATCGATGCTTATTATTGAGGAAAACGTTAATCACAGTAATTATTACGATATCGTAATAATTACTGTGCACAAAAATCAAAAAGTAATGTTTTCCCGCACACAAATTGTTAATTGTCTTTAAAATATGGAAAATTGTATTGCGTATACAATGATAATAGTGTAAAATGTTAAGAAACAGAAACAAATGTACTTAAAATAAATACAAGTGTATGCGCAATGAGTTTTACTAGAAGAAGGAGGAGTTTTTATGAATAGTGTAGGGTTACCTGGTCAACAGGGTCTTTATGACCCAAGGAATGAAAAGGATGCATGTGGTGTTGGATTTATTGTTAATGTGAAGGGTGAGTCCAGTTTTAACATCGTACAAAACGGATTGAAAATCCTTAAGAATATGGAGCATAGGGGAGCGGTTGGTGCTGATCCTCAAACAGGTGACGGTGCGGGCATATTGACTCAGATTCCTGACGAGTTCTTTAGAATATACTGTGCAAATGATCAAATAGACCTGCCTGATTCAGGCCAATATGGAATAGG
Organism: uncultured Clostridia bacterium; assembly: GCA_964523535.1. Taxonomy (GTDB): domain Bacteria; phylum Bacillota; class Clostridia; order Tissierellales; family Dethiosulfatibacteraceae; genus Dethiosulfatibacter. The sequence continues at coordinate 13,268 of CAZFYP010000050.1, read as the reverse complement.
CATGCTTTTCCTTCCCAAGGAGCCTGCTCTCAGACTTCAATGTGAAGGTATAGTGGAAAGGGTTGTGTCTGAATCGGGACACAAGACTCTGGGATGGAGATTTGTTCCTATTGACAGCAAGAGCATTGGAGAAACAGCAAGAGGAACAGAACCTATAATAAGACAGGTATTTATAAAGAAGGTTAAAGATGTAGATTCAGATATGTTTGAAAGAGAACTTTACTTAATAAGGAAGAGAATAGAAAATGAAATAGAGAGACTGGTCGTGAGAAACAAGGAATATTTCTATATTTGTTCTTTCTCATCAAGAACCATAGTATACAAGGGTCTTTTGTTGGCGGATCAGATTGAGAAATATTATCTTGATCTTAATGATATAAACTTCAAGAGCAGCATGGCGCTTGTCCATCAAAGATTCAGTACAAATACATTCCCTACATGGGACTTGGCCCAGCCTTTCAGATACCTTGCCCACAACGGTGAAATCAATACAATAAAGGGTAATAGGAACTGGATGGAGACTAGGGAAGGAGTATTGACATCTGAAGTTTATGGAGAAGATATAAGCGACCTTTATCCTATACTGCAGAAGAATAAGAGTGACTCTGCATCTGTTGACAATGCCTTTGAGTTCATTAAGCAGAATGGAAGAACTAACGCCCATACGTTGATGATGCTTATTCCAGAGGCTTGGGAAAATGATGAAAACATGTCCGTTGAAAAGAAATCATTTTATGAATACCATGCGGCAATGATAGAACCATGGGATGGTCCTGCTGCAATGTATTTTTGTGATGGTATACAGGTTGGAGGAACTCTTGATAGAAACGGATTAAGACCTGCTAAATATGTAATAACAAATGATGATACCGTAGTAATGGCATCGGAGTTTGGTGTACTTAAGTTTAAGCCTGAAGATATAATGAAAAAAGGAAGGCTTAGACCTGGTGAAATGCTCATGGTGGATACAAAGAGAAAGGAAATTTTCTTTGATGAGGAAATAAAGGATAGCGTATCGAAGAAAATGGATTATGTATCCTTTGTCAAGAATAATAGACTGAAATTTGAGGATCTTCCTGATGCAAGCATGGCTCACGACATATTAAGCAAAGAACAGCTTCTTGAGAAGCAGAAATTCTTTAATTATTCAATGGAAGATATGAGACTTGTATTGAAACCTATGGCTGAAGATGGTAAAGAGCCTATCGGTTCAATGGGTAATGATACTCCTTTGGCTGTACTTTCAAATAATTCACAGTTGTTATTCAACTATTTCAGACAACTTTTTGCCCAGGTAACAAATCCACCTATAGATCCTATAAGAGAAGGTATTGTAATGTCGGTTACAAACTTCATAGGTACCCAAGAGGATATACTTCATAAAGAAAACCTCAATAACAAGTATCTGCTTATAGATTCACCAATTATTAATAATGAGGAAATGGACAAGCTTAAGTCTCTAAGAAATGAAGATTTCAAATCATCTGTAATTCCTATTACATTCAAAGCTGACGGTGGTGTTAAAGGATTCCAGAGAGCATTGGGTCTTATATGTGAGAGGGCCTTGAAAAGAGTGCAGGAAGGATACAATATCATAGTTTTGTCCGATACAAAGGTTGACAGTTATGAAGCTGCTATTCCTTCTCTTCTTGCTGTTTCGGCAGTTCATCATTTCCTTATAGAGAAGAAACTGAGATCGAAGATATCGATTCTTGTTGAAACTGGAGATGCTAGGGAAACAACTCACTTTGCACTTCTTAATGGATACGGTGCCAGTGCGGTGAATCCATACATGGCTATTGAATCCATCAAGGATATGGTTGGAAGCGGTATGATAAAGTGTACTGAAAAATCGGCTGTGGAAGCTTATATAAGAGCTTCGTCAAAAGGTCTTGCTAAGATTCTTTCCAAGATGGGAATTTGCACTATTCAGTCTTATCATGGTGCTCAGATATTTGAAATTCTTGGTATTAATCAAGAAACTGTAGACAAATACTTTGGTAGTACGCCTACGAGAATTGGTGGGATAGGAATTGATGAGATGGCTGAAGAAATTCTTATGAGACACAGGGAAGCTTACAATATATTAAGAACTAAGAATGACGACCTCAATGTAGGTGGTCTTTACAAGTGGAGAAAGAACGGCGAATTCCATTTATTTAATCCAGAAACCATCTTCGGGCTTCAACAATCTGTAAGAACGGGTAACTATAAAAAGTTCAAGGAATACACAGCTGCAGTCAATGATCAATCACAAAATCTTACAACAATTAGGAGTATGTTCAAGTTTAAAAACAGAAAACCCATACCAATTGAAGAGGTGGAACCTGTATCTGAAATACTTAAAAGATTTTGTTCGGGAGCCATGTCTATAGGTTCAATAAGCAAGGAAGCCCATGAGACTATTGCAATTGCAATGAATAGGATTGGTGGTAAGAGTAATTCTGGAGAAGGTGGAGAGGATCGTGCCAGACTTTTGACTGTCAATGATGTTTTAAACAAGAACAGTGCAATTAAGCAGGTTGCATCTGCGAGATTTGGAGTTACAATTGATTATCTTGCTTCTGCAAATGAGCTTCAAATAAAGGTTGCCCAGGGAGCTAAGCCTGGAGAGGGTGGACATCTGCCTGGTAAGAAAGTAACTGAATACATAGGAAAAATCAGACATGCGTTGCCTGGGATAGATCTTATATCCCCACCTCCTCATCATGATATTTATTCAATAGAGGATTTGGCTCAGTTGATATTCGATCTTAAGAACTCAAACCCTGATGCAAAAATAAGTGTCAAGCTTGTTTCAGAAAACGGTGTTGGAACAGTTGCCGCAGGAGTTGCAAAGGCTCATGCAGATACCATACTCATAAGTGGACACGACGGTGGTACTGGAGCTGCTCCTCTGTCATCAATAAGAAATGTTGGAATACCTTGGGAAATAGGTCTTTCGGAGACTCACCAGGTGCTGCTGCTTAACAACTTGAGAAGCAGGGTAAGGGTGCAGACTGACGGTCAGCTTAAAACTGGAAGAGATGTTGCCATAGCGTGTCTTCTTGGAGCTGAGGAATTCGGATTTGCAACAACATGTCTCGTTGCAGTAGGTTGTGTAATGTTGAGACACTGCCAAAACAACAACTGTGAAATGGGAGTTGCAACACAGGATGGAGAACTTAGAAAGAACTTCTGTGGAAAACCTGAATATGTAGTGAATTTCATGAAATTCATTGCAAGGGAAGTTAGAGAATATATGGCTGAACTTGGTTTCAGGACCATCAATGATATGGTAGGAAGAGTGGACAAGCTTGAAGTTGATGAAAGCATTGACCATTGGAAGGCTAAAACCCTTGACCTTAGCAGAATATTATACAGACCGGACGTACCAAGAAGGATAACTCCTTATTGTTCAATAGCTCAGGACCATGGACTGGAAGGAAATATGGATTCCAAGCTTATTCAGCAAAGTCAGGTGTTCTTCAGGGACAAGAACAAAGTTTCAGGAGCCTATGAAATAAAGAACCTTCACAGAACTGTTGGAACAATGCTTAGTGGTCAAATTGCCAAGGCATTCCCTAATGAGAAATTTGAAGACGATACACTTTCCTTTAAATTCTACGGATCTGCAGGACAAAGTTTCGGAGCATTCGGTATCAAGGGACTTACTCTTCAGCTTGAAGGGGACGCCAACGACTATGTTGGAAAAGGTCTTTCCGGAGCCAAGATAATAATCAGAAAGCCTGTAGATGCTGAATACGGTAAGAGTATAATTGCCGGTAATACAATAATGTATGGTGCTACAAGTGGAAATGTATATATCAACGGTATAGTAGGAGAAAGATTTGCGGTTAGAAACAGTGGTGCTAGTGCCATAGTTGAAGGAGTTGGGAACCACGGGTGTGAATATATGACAGATGGATTTGTTGTAATTTTGGGATCTGTTGGTAGAAACTTTGCTGCCGGAATGAGCGGTGGTACGGCAGTGGTGCTTGACATTGATAACAGTCTTGATGATAACTGCAACAAGGATCTTGTTCTTATAGAGAAGCCTACCAAGGAAAACATGAGCAGAGTCAAGAAAATGGTGGCTGAACATCTTGAATATACTGACAGTATGGTTGCTAAGGAAATCATGGAAAACTGGAGCAAATACAGAAGTAAGTTCAAGAGGGTAATTCCAGTAATGTATAAGGAAATTACAGAAGTACAAACTGACAAGGTTTCTTAGGAGGGTTTTATGGCTAGCAAATTAACGGGATTTATGGAAATAGATAGAAAAAATTATAATCATAGAGATGTGGAAGAAAGAAAAAAGGACTTCAAGGATGTAAGCATTCCTTTATCAAAGGAGGAGATGGTATCGCAGGCAAACCGATGTATGGATTGTGGTACTTCTTTCTGCAATTGGGGTTGTCCCCTTGGTAATCTTATACCTGACTGGAATGATCTGGTTTACAATGGAGAGTGGGAAAAAGCCTATCACAAGCTTAGTCTTACTGCTAACTTTCCTGAGTTTACAGGAAGAGTCTGTCCGGCTCTTTGTGAGGCCGCTTGTGTACTTGGAGTAAACAGGGAAGCGGTTTCTGTAAAGGAAATTGAGCAGAGCATAGCTGAAATGGCTTTTGAGAACGGATGGGTAAAACCTCGAACTCCAAAGGTAAGAACCGGTAAAAAAGTTGCTGTAATAGGAGCCGGACCTTCAGGCCTAGCTGTAGCTGATGATTTGAACGTGCTTGGACATACCGTTGCTGTATTTGAAAGAGAAGAATATGCAGGTGGTCTGATGAGATACGGAATACCTAATTATAAGCTTGAAAAAGAAATAATTGAAAGAAGAATTAATTTGATGAAGGCAGCGGGAGTGAAATTTTCTTATGGAGTTGAAATTGGTAAGGACAAGCCATTAAAGGAACTGACATCAAAATTTGATGCAGTGGTCATGGCTTGTGGAACTTGGGTGCCGAGGGATATCAATGTTCCCGGTAGAGAACTTGATGGAATTCACTTTGCAGTTGACTACCTGAGTCAGCAGACTAAAATGCTCTTTGGAGAAGAAATCAAGGGCAAGGCAATAACTGCAAAAGGAAAAAACGTCCTGGTTATAGGTGGAGGAGATACAGGTGCTGATTGTGTAGGTACTGCAAACAGACAGGGGGCTAAAAAGGTATTCCAGTATGAGATATTGCCAAAGCCTCCTGAGAAGAGGGATGATTCCATGCCTTGGCCTCTGTTTCCAAAACTTCTAAAGACCACTACATCTCATGAAGAAGGCTGTGAGAGGGAGTGGGAGATATCAACCAAGGAGTTTGTAGGAAGCAAGGGTAAGATTGAAAGTATAAAAGGTGTAAGAGTTAAATGGACAAAAAATGCAGAAGGCGGCTTTGTCCTTAATGAATTGAAAAGCACCGAGTTTGAAGAAAAAATAGACCTTGTACTGATTGCTGCAGGTTTCCTCCATACTGAACACGAGACTTTTGTAAAAGAAATGAATATCGGTTTGAGTGACAGAGGAGATATCCTTACAGATGAAGACAACAAGACAAATATTGAAAAGGTATTTGCCGCAGGAGATATGAGGACTGGACAGTCATTGGTTGTAAAGGCCATACTTGAAGGAAAGACTACTGCTGAAAAGGTTGATGAATATTTGAATACAAAAATGATGAAAAAATCCAGTTAATCTGGGTTTTTTCTTTTTTTACAGTTGTTTTCTTGACTTTATATTTTAAATATTTTGATGTATACTATAAGGTAGAAAATTATTTGGAGACCGATATGCATTACAGCGATATTTTAAAATTAAACCTTATAGAGGGAATTGGCAGGAAAACCATATTAAAACTTAAGGAAATATGTATTGAAAAAAAACTGAAAAATCTTGATTTTGGAGATTTAATGGATATAATCAATGAGCATTATGGTGGTAAGTGGATCAGTTATGATTATGATAAACTTCAAATAGAAACAGAAAGGATTCTCGAAGGATGTTACAATAACAATATCATAATTATTACATGTTTTGATGATGATTTTCCTGAGAGGTTTAACGAAATCAAGGGTGATAGTCCAGCCCTTATATTTTCTAAGGGTGATAGATCGATATTGCACGAAAGGTGTAATGTGGCTATTATAGGTACTAGAAATCCATCTGAAAGTGGATTTGAAAAAGGTATCGAATATTCTGAAGTTATGGCTGGACAAGGAGTGAATATAATATCGGGACTAGCATTGGGGTGTGATACTGCCGGACATATGGGAGCCCTAAAAGCCGGTGGTAAAACTCTCGTTACATTGCCCTCTGGAATAGGATGTGTTTATCCCCGGGCAAATACGAGACTCTACAATGAAATAATAGAAAAGGGCGGATGTATAATTTCAGAAAGCAATCCGGAGGAGCCGCCAAGAAAGTTTGATTTCATCAATAGGGACAGGCTTCAGGCGGCCTTGTCTGAAGGTGTACTGATAATTGAGAGCCCCTTGAGCAGCGGAACGGTACATACATACAATTACTCAAGAAAGTACAAGAGGGAAATCGCATGTTCCTTTCATGAAACTGCCGCTGTAAAGAATATGGAACTTAATGAGAAAATCATAGACGAAAATACTGGGAGTATTATAAGAAACAGCAAGGATTTGGATGAATGGCTTCAAAAGATGGATTTGGAGGTGCGGAAATGAAACTTGTTAAGAATAGACATACGGGTCGTGAAGTGCTGATGAACAATATTAGAGACAAGAGAAAAAGCGACTTCTCCAAAGAATACAATGACGAATGCCCTTTCTGTCCCGGAAGAAAGGAAATGCAGGAATATTGCAGATATGAGGAGGTTGTAAAGGGCAAGTGGGCAGTGAGGTCTATAGACAACAAATATCCTGCCCTTATCTGTGATGAGGAACGCCATAACAGCGGTGAAATAGACTATGGCAGGCATGAGGTCATGATAGAGAGTCCGAACCATTTTAAAAGCTTTTTTAAGTTTACAGAGGAAGAATATAAATATATACTTAAAATGTACAAGTCCAGATTTATTGATCTTGAAAATGAGAAAATGGCCAGGTCGGTAATAATATACAAGAACCATTTGAAAAGTGCAGGAGCTTCAAAACTCCATTCACACAGCCAGATATTGTCAATGTCCTTCATACCACCTGAACTTGAGAGGGAGATTGAAATGGTCAAGAAGGGTGTTTTTACTAGAGAAGTAAATATACTTCAGGAAACAGAAAACTTTATTGCATTTATTCCCATGGATTCCTATCTTTCAGGGGAGATTATGATAAAAAACAAGAAGGATTTCAGCTTCAACAGTATTTCAATGGATGAAATTGAAGAACTTTCAGGTATCCTAAGAAATATTTTCAAGAAGATAAGCAGAGTGTATGGAGAAATTCCATTCAATGTATATTTGCATTCTCTTCCCAGAGAAGTTGACCTTGAAGAATACAGGTGGCATCTTCATATAATACCTAGAAAGGGAAAGTTTGGTGGATTTGAATTTGGAACAGGTCTTTATATCAATTCTCTTGATATAAAAGGAATGTATGAAAAATTCACGAAAGAAGATTGATTATATAGTAATTGAGAAACATGATATAAAAACATATGAAAAAACTAGAAAAAAGTGTTGACGCAGGCGTCACAAATATGTATAATAAGTCTTGTCACAAATGAGCGGGTGTGGCGGAATTGGCAGACGCGCTAGACTTAGGATCTAGTGTCTTCGACGTGGGAGTTCGAGTCTCTTCACCCGCACCATTTTAAAAATCACTTTGGATATTCCAAAGTGATTTTTTCTTTTTGATAGATTTGATGTTTTGAGAATCGTAATTTTGCAAGTAGGCTAGATAATTATGATTTATGGAAGTATCATTTCTTTGAACTTCAGGTAATTTTAAAAACGTAATATCTTAAGTTTTATAATAATGTGCTTGTGAAGGTTCGATTAATAGGGGATTTTTAGAATGGCATGTGTAGAAAGTCCTGATATTTGCATGGATGAAAATAAATATAAAAAAACAAGAAAAAGTGTTGACGAAGGCACCGCAAATATGTATAATAAGTCTTGTCACAAATGAGCGGGTGTGGCGGAATTGGCAGACGCGCTAGACTTAGGATCTAGTGTCTTCGACGTGGGAGTTCGAGTCTCTTCACCCGCACCATTTTAAAAATCACTTTGGATATTCCATAGTGATTTTTTTATTTTTGATGAATTTGATGGATTTGATGTTTTGGGAAACGTGAGAATTTCAATGTAAAATTTAATAATGAACATTGTTAAGTTAAGTGATAGCAATAAAACTTGTATTAATATCTTGAAATATCCAGAAATTGGTGTATAATTAAATGTAGTCTAAATTTAGCAAGGTGAATAAATAGAATTAAAGTATAATCATATTGATTGACTGTTGAATTTTTATTTATGTCATTAAAGCAATTTAGAAAGTATAATAAAAATTCGGAGGTATTGAATATGAAAGGTACAGTTAAATGGTTTAACTCGGAAAAAGGTTTTGGTTTCATAACTACAGAAGATGGAAATGATGTTTTTGCACATTATTCACAAATTCAAAAAGACGGATTCAAAACATTGAATGAAGGTGAAAGCGTAGAGTTTGATGTTGTTGAAGGTGCTAAAGGACCTCAAGCGGAGAACATCACTACTGACTAATTAGAAAGAACTTTGAAGACCTGGATTGTATTCAGGTCTTTTTTTTCTGCCCATTATTGAGATGAGGTGTTTATTGTCTTGAAATTTTGGTGTATTTGTATTATATTTATAACTTAGGGAAGTTAATAAAGGTGGCAAATCCGCTTTATTTTAGGATGAAATTGATTAAAAAGGACGAGTGATTAAATGGGAATAAGAAAAGGAATAATAGGATTGTGCATACTGTCTTTATTTGTTGTGACAGGCTGCGGAAATGGACATTCGGAAGTGGAGAATCCTGAAAAAGGGGAAAATGCTGTAGAAAGCATAGAATTACTTGTAGATAAGAATACGGCCGGCAGTGGTGAAGTGATTGGTATATCAGTCTTGGCAACAATGGAAGATGGAGAAGTGTTAATAGTTACTAAAGAAGTGGAAATAGCTACTTCATTGACAGTTGATGATGAAAGAAGACTTGTTGTGCCTGAAGATGCATTGTCAGGTGAAGATTATGCAATAGAGATTGAATACAAGGGTATAGGTGCTTCTGAAAATATAAAGGTGGTCAATCTGCTAAGCGAAACCATAGACAGTGAAGGTTTAATAATTGAACCGGATGTTTTGGATATGGTTGTCAACAAGGAGAGAACTCTTCCTGCTGAATATATACCGGAAAATCTGGTAACTGTAAGAGTACCAACTTGTCTTGAAAATGAAGAGATTAAACAGATGAGGAAGGTTGCGGCAGATGCTCTCTTTAATATGTTTGAAGAAGCTAAAGTTGAAGGGTTGGAGCTTGTAGCAAGGTCTGGATATAGGTCCTACAAGACGCAAACTGCCCTTTATAACGGTTATGTAAGCAGGCATGGTCAGGATTATGCGGATAAGTATAGTGCCTTGCCGGGACAAAGCGAACATCAGTCGGGTCTTGCTATGGATATAACGGCTCAAAGTTCAGGTTTGCAGCTGGAAGATTATTTTGGAGATACTGAAGAAGGAATGTGGGTTTCTGACCATGCCCATGAATATGGTTTTATAATCAGATACCCCTTGGGAATGGAAGATATTACAGGTTATCTGTATGAACCATGGCATTTGAGATATCTTGGAGTCGATCTTGCTACAGAAGTGTATGAAAGCGGATTGACGCTTGAAGAATATTTTATGAGCTTTGAAGAATAAGATATGGAACACAACCTGTTGTCGGGTTGTGTTTTAATTATTGATATGTATTTCATCCATGGTTGTGCTTGTGTTGCCTTGGATAGTGTAGAAATAGTTAGAATAAACTGTGAGGATGGATTTGTTATGAATTTGGTTTCCATAAGGAACGTAGATAAAAGTTTTGGAGAAAAGGTGCTTTTGAAGGGAGCATCCCTTAATATTAATGATGGAGACAAGATAGGTTTTATTGGTGTCAATGGTTCCGGTAAGTCGACTCTTTTAAAAATGATAATGGATGAGGATTATGTTGACAGCGGAGATATTGAAATAGTCAATAAGAGAAGTGTTGAATATCTAAGCCAGAATCCTGATTTTGAAGATGAACTGACGGTTCTTGACCAGATTTTTAAGGGTGGTTCAGAAGAAATGAATATTCTAAGAGAATATGAGGGTACTCTTGCCAGGATTGAAAATGGTTGTTCTGGACTTGATGGAGAACTTATAAGACTTCAAAGTGTAATTGACAGCAAAGGTTTGTGGAATATGGAAAGTGAAGTCAAAAGCGTACTTACAAAGCTTAAAATCACAGATTTTGAGGCATCAATGGGAACTTTGTCAGGCGGTCAGCGTAAAAGGGTTGCCCTTGCAGCAGCACTCCTTAAGGAGTGCAACCTTCTAATACTAGATGAGCCTACAAATCACATGGACAGTGATTTGATACAGTGGCTGGAGGAATACTTAAATAACAGGAAGGGTGCTCTTCTCATGATTACCCATGACAGATACTTCCTTGACAGAGTAACCAATGTCATAGTTGAATTGGAAAAGGGAGTTCTCAACAAGTATGACGGCAACTATTCATATTATCTTGAAAGCAAACTTGAAAGAGAGGTCCTTGAATCAGCAGAAAATGACAAGAGGGACAAACTGTACAAGAAAGAGCTTGCATGGATGAGAAAGGGAGCGAAGGCCAGAACTACAAAGCAGAAAGCTCGTATTCAAAGATTTGATAAGATCAAGGATTCTCTAGACCATGATTTTGATGAAAAACTGGAAATATCTGTAGCAACAAGCCGACTGGGCAAGACTGTCATTGAACTGAAAAACATATCAAAGGCTTATGATGGAAAGCCACTAATAGACAAATTTAGTCATATATTCCTGAGAGACGATAGAGTAGGTATAGTAGGTCCGAATGGTAGTGGAAAGTCGACTCTAGTCAAAATAATTACTGACCAAGTGGTTCAGGATTCAGGTGAAATACTAAAGGGACAAACTGTTAAAATTGGTTATTTTTCTCAGGAGAATGAGAATCTAGACGGAAGCATGAGAGTCATTGATTATGTGAAGGAAGCGGGTGAGTTTCTAGAGACTGCAGATGGAGACAAAATATCGGCCGCTAGAATGCTTGAAAAATTTCTTTTCTCCGGGGATGTACAACATAGCTATATAAGAAAACTGTCCGGTGGGGAGAAGCGAAGACTCTATCTCTTAAGAATATTGATGTCGTCCCCTAATGTACTTATTTTTGACGAGCCGACAAATGATTTGGATGTGAGGACGCTTTCCATACTTGAGGATTTTCTTGATACCTTCAACGGACCTGTGATTACTATTTCTCACGACAGGTATTTTCTTGACAGAGTGTGCAACAGTATATTTTTCTATGAGGGAAATGGGTCCATAAGAAAATATCCTGGAAACTATTCAGATTTCACGGAAAAAAAAGAAGTTGAAAGACTGACTGAGGAAACTTCTCTAGCTGATGTTGCTAGAAGGGGAAAGGAATCTGAAAAGCAATCAAAAAACAAGACAAGGACTAACAAACTGAAATTTTCATATTCTGAGAAAAAGGAATTTGAAGAAATTGATGGAATAATTGAGAAACTGGAAGCTGAAATTGAAGTTATTGAAGAGGCATTGGGTGAAAACACCAGTGATTACATGAAGCTTCAAGACCTTATGGATGAAAAGGAGAGGCTTGAAGGCACACTAGAAGAAAAAATGGAGAGATGGGAATATCTCAATGAACTGGCGGAAAAAATAGAAAACCAGAAACAGTAGTGCATATATCCGTATATGAACCAATGATGCATTATCAGTGAAAATGTATTTTGATGCAGGAAAGAAATTTAATTAATCTATAAAAAAAGGCTGTAAAAAACATTGTTTTTTACAGCCTTTAATTCTATTTGTTGTAATTGTTTATTGAGTTTTACAGGAGGAAAATCCCTCTGTTTTTACATTCTGACTTCATATCTGAAGGCCATATTGAAGATTGAACTTCTCCGATATGTGCCTTTCTCAGGAAGAAGAGACACAGTCTTGACTGCCCGATTCCGCCGCCTACTGTATAAGGGAGTTTTTTGTTGAGAATCATGCTGTGGTAGTTAAGTTCCTTTCTATCAATATCTCCGGTAATTTTTAGCTGCTTTTCAAGTGCATCTTCGTCTACTCTTATTCCCATTGAAGATATTTCAAGACCAAGCTCAAGTATTGGATTCCACAGAAGTATATCTCCGTTGAGAGACCAATCATCATAATCAGGTGCTCTACCATCGTGCTTGGTTCCTGATGCAAGTTCACCACCAATTTCAGAAATGAATACAGCACCATATTTCTTTGCAGCGGCAGATTCTCTTTGTTTTGGCGAGAAGCTAGGGTAGGTGTCTTCGAGTTCCTGTGATGTGATGAATGTTATCTCTTCTGGTAGTATTTCAGTAAAAAACTCATATTCTTCAGCAAGATATCTATCGAGTTCCTTCAAGCTTGTATAGATTTTTTTTACAGTATCTATAAGATATTCATGATTTCTTTCTTCCTTGAGGAGTGTTTTCTCCCAGTCCCATTGGTCTACATATATTGAATGAAGGTTGTCTAGTTCTTCATCTCTTCTGATTGCATTCATATCCGTGTAAAGACCTTCGCCTGTATTGAATCCGGATTTGTATAGTGCCATTCTTTTCCATTTAGCAAGAGACTGTACAATTTCAACTCTTTTTTCGTAAAGATCCTTGATGGTAAAGTTTACAGGTCTTTCGTATCCATTGAGATTGTCATTGAGTCCTGTTTCTGGTGCTACAAAAAGAGGTGCTGATACTCTTGTAAGATTTAATTGAGAAGAAAGACTTTTCTGGAAAAAATCTTTTACTTTTTTGATGGCGATTTCAGTTTCCAGTACGTTCAAATCAGACTTGTAGTTTACTGGATATAGTATTTTATCTATCATTAATTATTCCTCCTAGTAATGCATCTAGAATCATTATATTATATAAAAAAAATTATTCAATAAAAACATTTAATAAATTCGGAAAAAATGATGTAAAAACGTTGTAAAAACTGCAAAAAATTGTTGATATTAGACTTATTTATGGTATAATATTGAGATGACTTACAGGTGTAAGTTTATTTAGTATGTAGATTTAATCGAAAAATCCATAGTTGAGTTTATCTCAATGAATGAAGAGT
>CAZFYP010000049.1:0-15301 GCA_964523535.1 uncultured Clostridia bacterium | reverse complement strand
AATTTCTTCCGCTCGCTAGGGGAAATCAACTATGTTGATTTCACAGCTCGCACAACCATATTCATTATAGCATAAATTTTTATATGATTCAATATCCAACTTTAAACATATTAAGTAATTTTAGAGAACGTTCACAGTTTACTATATTAATTTAATGTCTTATACCTATAACATCTTCACTACCACTTTAAAACTATTGAAAATAGAAAAGAAACGGTTTTTAACCGCCTCCATCTATAAAGTAAATTTAAAGGTTATTTAATTTGAGCAAATATCATTAAACTACAGCTTTATTTTTTTCTGCATATTCTTCAAATACTCTTTCCATATCGTCTGCTGTCATCACGGATCCTGCTTGGAGATATTCCATAGCCTTTAGTGATGCATCGTGAGCATCCTGGCTTGAACCAGAAACACAATCAGATACGACTCTGCAGTGATAATCTCCCTGATGTCCATCTACAAAAGTATAATGTACACAGATATCTGTCATTCCACCTACAAGAATCAATGTTTCAGCCTTCAGTCCCTTAAGAAGCAGTTCCAAATCTGTCTGATAGAATGCCGAGTACCTTCTTTTATATACTACATAATCATCTTCAGTCATTTCAAGCCCCTTGAAGGGAAGCTGCGCTTGAGGGTTTTTGAAATCTTGTATGCAGTGCTCTGTTTCAGAACCGTCCAATTCTCTTCCAAAATCAATTCCATTAGGTCTGTGTATTTCATGGATAACTACAATAGGAATACCGCAATTTCTTCCCTTTTTAACAAGTTCTGCTGCCCTGTCCATTCTCTCTCTGGCCCCTGCCATTGATGGAATTCCATCACTGAAGTCTCTTGCGCCGAAATCACTTTCGAAAATATCCACTACTATTATCGCTGGGTTTCCTACAATTGTTGGTATCTTTTCTTTTCCTAACATATTTAACCATCCTTATAAATTTGTTTGATTCATATTCTTTTTCAGGAATACCTTTTCTTTTATTGTATTTAGTTTATCCTACTTTTCCTATATTAAAAACGTCATTAAGTTGTATCTTCATTTAATACTTTAGTTGTATTTTTTCATTTTCATTAGAGTTTCTTCATCGGTATTCTTACCTATGATTCTAACGAATAGATAGATTCCTACGAATCCAAAAGCTATGGCCAATACATTTCCAACAACACTATTGAAAGCTCCAACGATAATATACGAAGCCATTGCAAAGCCCGCTCCTGTGACGGCATATGGAATCTGTGTCTTTACATGGTCTATATGGTCTGCACCAGTTGCCATGGATGACATGATTGTTGTATCAGATATTGGTGAACAGTGGTCTCCAAATATTGATCCCGACAGGACGGCACTCAGTGTTGCCAATACTACAGGTGCAGTGGAAGGGTTTCCAGATGCATATGCACTGGCAAGAGGTACGGCCAAAGGTACAACTATAGCCATGGTACCCCATGCAGTTCCTGTTGAAAATGAAACAATACATGATATTGCAAACACTATAATCGGAAGCAGTATTGCCGGAATTGATCCTGAAACCACCTGTATCAAGAATCCTGCTGTTTCAACTTCGCTTATTACACTTCCTATTGACCAAGCTAGAATCAGTATTATAGCTGAGAAAAGAAGGGACTTGCATCCTTCAACCCATGCATCCAAAGCTTCTGCAAGATTCATTATCTTTCTAGAGATAGCCAATACACCAGCAATAATGCTTGAAAATGCACTTGACCATATCAGTACTACTGAGGAATCCGCATTACCAAAACACGCTCCTATATCAGTCCACGAAATGGAACCTTCACCCAAGAGATATCCGTTGTACCACAATCCAAGGAAGGTAGTTACAATAAGTGCTCCTATGGGAATGACTGCATTTGATATTCTCGGTTCAATTTTTCTGTTATCGTCAAAGCCTTCCATCTCAAGGTTCGTCATGGGCTGGGCGCTTTCTGACATTACCTTACCCGTAGTTCTTGCCCTAAGCTCAGCTTCATACATGGGTCCGTAATCTTTTCTCTGAAGTATAAGATTATAAATCAATACCAGTGTAAAGATATTATAAAATGCATATGGCAGTGTTCTTACAAATATGAGGAAGATGTTTCCTTCTATTCCCATGCCTGAAAACACATCTTGTATTAATCCAAGCTCGTAACCTATCCAAGTGGATATGAATGCCATTCCTGCTATAGGCGCTGCTGTTGAATCAACTATATATGACAGCTTTTCCCTTGAAACATTCATCTTGTCAGTGAGAGGTCTCATTGTCGGGCCTACTATCAATGCGTTTGCATAGTCATCAAAGAAAACGAATATGCCCATGAGGGTTGTTGCCAACTGTGCACTTCTTGCATTCTTTGCTTTTTTTGATAGGGTATCGGCTATTGCCTTAGTACCCTCCATCTTGTTGATCATTCCAATCATTCCGTTTATGAGCATTGCAAATACAATTATTGCCGCATTCCAACTGTCAGCAAGACTGCCCAATATGTAGGTATCAAGTGTTCTCAAAAATGAAATAAAGGGATTGAATCCGTTTAACATCATTACTCCTGTGAAGATACCTACAAACAATGACAGTATTACCTGCTTGGTTAAAAATGCCAAGGCTATGGCTACAATGGTTGGAAGTAGTGACCATACACCAAAGGGACTGCCTTGTCCATCTTCAGCAAAAGCGGTTATGGTGAAAACAAGAATAAATAGTACTACAAGTATTGCGATTCTTGATTTTGTTTTCATGGTTTTCTCCTCTCTTTTTATATTTCATTTTTTTCATTCTGAGAATTCCACAAGAAGGTTTTCCCGAATATTCTATTATCCATATTAAATGGATTGATTTATAGCTACTATTAGTATACCGCTCTTTTTACTTAGTTCGTAGACCCTTAAGTTGTAGCCCTATGTACTACCAAAGTAGTACATAGGGCTACAATCTATACTATTTAAATATATCCATTTTCTCCAGCCTGTCAAATGCCTTTTTAAGCTGGTCAACTCCCACTGTACATGCAATTCTTATATATCCTTGTCCAGCTTCACCGAAACTTGAGCCAGGGAGTACCAGTACATGTGCTTCATCAAGTATCTTTTCCCATATTTCCTCTGAAGACAATCTCGTTCCTTTTATTCTGACAAAAAGATAGAATGTTCCCTCAGGATATGAACAATCCATATTGTTTATTTTCTTAATTCTCTCATAGCAATAGAATATTCTTTTCCTGTATTCCTCATGCAATCCCTTTTGTATCTCTTCTCTTCTTTTCATTGCAAAAATACCCAATCTTTGTGACAAGGAATTTATTGTGAAAGTAACAGACTCGTTTATAGCTGTAAAACAATCAATAAAATCACCATTTGCTATAATATGGCCAAGTCTTATTCCAGGCATTGAAAAATCCTTAGAATAGCTGTAAATAGTTATTATCCTGTTTGGATTTTCTTCATATGTACATATAGGCTTACGATTATCCGTATAATTCAGTGCAGTATATATATCGTCCGCAATAATCAGAAAATCATGTTTTTCAGCCAAGTCCATTATCCCTTGTACGCTTTCTCCACTATATACTTTTCCTCCCGGGTTACTGGGTGAATTCACAATTATAGCTTTTGTCCTATAAGAAACATGTTTTTCCAGCTCTTCCAAATCAACATCAAAACCATCTTCACCCCTTGTATTATATACAACCATTTTACCACCTGGAAGTTCGATCTGTGCCTTGTAGTCAAGATAGTATGGAGCTATTGCAATAACTTCATCTCCAGGATCCAGGATTCCTTCCATTACAGTATACATGGCATGGGTACCTCCATTTGTAATAAGGATTTCATCATTATCCACAGAAAATCCGTAATCTTCCATATACCTATCTGCAGTCATGGTCCTAAGCTCCAGATCACCTTGAAAATCAGTATATTTGGTATGACCTTCAAGAATTACATTTTCATACATCAACCTTAAAGACTCCCTGTCAGCAGGATAGTCAGGATTTCCTATACTAAGATTTATTACATCATCATATCTTCTTGACATTTCTCCAGTTTTACTTAATGCCGGTATTTCAAAATTCCAATGCTTTTTTGCCAAATATCTATTCTTCATTTTTTCCTCCTAAGAAAGCGGCTTTGCCGCGTCATCCGCTTTAATCTACAAAAGCATAACTATACAACTGTATTGCTATTTAGTGATACTTGAATTTTAACTAATTATATTTATTGACTATTCTTGATTTATTTAGAGTATTGATTTTCTTTATTCTATCCGGCACATCAAAAGCAAGAGTTTGAAAAGCCTGCCACATGAACATCCATCCTCCAACCTTGATTACTTCAATTATAATTGAATTATTGATACTCCTGGAATTATCACTTTCCATGGTAAAAAAAAGATACATTAATATTACTCCCATAAGAGCTGAATACATTATTTTTATGATGTGCTTTCTTAATTTCAATTTACATTCATAGATTTCATGTTCTTTTTTTTCATTTTCCATATCATTTTTTTCTGTAGTCATATGATAATGATTGGTTGCCATAATACTTGCAATCTCCTTTATACAATTAGTTTTATTGCCTAATCTAAAAGTGCCCGAATCAATAATCTTAACGAAATATCAAATGCGGACACTTTCATGAATTTATTAATATACTTTAAAACAATTGTTAATTATGCAGGAATTCCCATGAAAACTGCAAGGTAATATGCTATTGGTAAGCTTATAAGGGTCCTGATAAGGAATATAACAACTATATCTTTAAAATTGATTTTCATGCTTGACTTCATAAGTACTACTGCACCTTCACTCATGCAGTACATCTGTATAATAGCAACGGCACATATTACAAATTTGGTCAACTGTGATGTAACTGTTGCAGCTCCTATGAACGGAAGGAACAAATCTGCAAAACCCAGTATAAAGGATGGTGCAGCCTGTGTAGCTTCCGGCAGACCCATTGCGCTAAGTATTGGTGCTATCGGCGCTGCTATGACATTAAATATTGAAGTATATTCAGATATGGCAAGTACTGCAGTAGCTATAACCATAATCATTGGAAAAACTGCAATTATAAAATCTGCGAATTCCAACAAACCATGCTTCAAGGTTGATGTAAAGGCTGGTGCACTTTCAGCTTTTTTCAATGCTTCTTCATAAGCTACTGACATCAATCCTCTACCTTCGATTTTTTCATCTTCCTCGTAAGGTGTTCCGTCATAGTATGTATTTGGCTTCTTGGAAAGTGGCGGTATTCTCGACAACAACACTGTTGATAAGACTGTACATATTATAAGGCAAATAACAAGTGCGGGAAAATACTGTACTTCCAGTCCTGCAATACCTGTTGGATAAGCATAAGTAACCGGAAAGGAAACAATAGCAAAACCAAATACTATTATATTTGCCTCACGTGTAGTGAAGACTCCCCTCTTGTGTGCTCCATCTGTAACAATCATGCCTGTTGTTCCTGAACCAATATAGGAAACCAGTGAAAGTACTGCAGACTTGCCAGATAATTTAAACAATGGCTTAAATAGAGGCTTCAATAGTCCACCTAGGAGCTCAAGTCCTCCAAAGTCAGTCAGCAGTGAAATAAGGGGCATAGCCAACAAGAAAAGTAAAAACAGCATTGGTATCAGCTCAAATACCATTAGTCCACCTGTATAATCGCTCCAGATATATTCAGGTCCCAACTGGTGGTATGACATAATCAACATGGCAGAACCTGCAACTCTCCATGCTATTCCCATCCAGCCAACTTCAAATACACCTTTCAGGAAGTCATTTTCCAGTTTTCCTTTTAAGACTGTACTAAATACAACTGATACTCCTGCAGATAGTACTATCAGGTATGTAACAATCAATGCAAAATTTGGTATCCCATGCATCAGCTTACCTTCGATAAAGGAAATCCACATTGTAGTTTCTCCATCTACCTTGAATGGTATTAAAAAGTATATTATACCTATTATTGTAAATATCCACATTTTTGCAACATTCTTGCCGCTTCTAAATGTTTGACCATTTGTCGTGTTACTTGCATTATTATTCATATAAACTCCTCTCTAAAAATACTTTGATAATTCCTATTTTTTACTCAAATACCATCTCAGTATTGAATATTTATATATTAGTGCGCTCACAGTCACCTCCCAGATTGCGCAAAATCCAACTTTCTAATCAACAGCAACTGCGAAAACCTTTTCCATTTCACTGAATAAGTTGCTATTACAAGATGTTTATCTGTTAATCTAATAATATATTAATAATAAGTAGTACAATACACCATTAAGTTGTATCTTTTGCCTACCACTAAAGTAGTAGGCAACAAAAAACTGCAATTGACTAATATTGTCATATTGCAGTTTTCATAATAATTACTCTCTATTCTATTTAAAGTCGTTCTCATTGAGCAGATGTATGAGCTGACTCCTGCTCTTCAATTCCATCTTGCCAAAAATATTGCTGAGATGTTTCTTCACCGTATTTACACTTATACACAAATCTTCTCCAATATCCTGATTACCGTAGCCTTCATAGACAAGCTCTATTATTTCCATTTCTCTTTCTGTCAGGCAATACTGATTTACTATCCTTGTTCTGGCATCAAATTCTTTAACAATTTCAGCACTCTGGGATAGTTTATTGATTAGATGGGGCTGAAGCTGTTCCAGTATATACAGTTCCCGGTCATCAAAATCTCCGTTCTCATTAGACCTATAGAGACTTACAGCTCCAAGATTTATATTGTCATACACTATATTGCAGCCACAGGAATAAGTAAGGCCCACAGGTTCCAGATAGTTCTTGAAGAAATTGCTTCTTTCCCTGAATTCCTCTGAAACTACATCCGTTTCCCTATATACTATTGGACGTTTTTCATAATATATCCAGCTGGTATAACTTGAATTACAAAATTCATTGTCGTATTTTGAAATAAAGTTCTCTTCAAATTGTCTGCCGTATTTACTAAGCATTACAGGGTCATAAAGACAGTCAAATTCACCATTCTTTATCTTGCTTAAATCAAATATTCCAAAATCATATTCAATGATAGACTTAAGCATTTCCAAAAATTTAAGTCTTACAATTTTTGTATCAAAATGTTGATTGATTTCTCTTATGATCTCGTTCATACATTTCCAGTCTTTTTCAGTAATATTATTCATAGTAAATATCTTCCCCTGAATTAATTTTTTAAATTCACTATATATATTTTATCATCAATCGGGGAAATATTAAACTGTAATTAACTTCATTAGAAATAATCTCTAGTATTGCAAGTTTTATTAAACCTTAGCCTTGATTAATTCTCCAAATCCTTCTCCCAGAACTTCATGGACAAAATTCATGGTTATAAATGCTTCAGGGTCATTTTCTCTGATGAAATGTTTCATCTTCATATATTCTTTCCTGTTTAGTACCACATTGATTATTTGCTTGTTTTCAAGTGAATATCCACCAACTCCATTAAGGAAAGTAGTTCCTCTTCCAAGTTCTTCCTGAATATATTCATTTATTATAGAAGAATTTTTTGAAATTATCATGGCTTGAATCTTGGTTCCCATACCTGCTATGACTTTATCTATTACTATTCCATTCACCAATATTCCCATAAATGCATATAAGCCAAGTTCGATACCAAAAGCCCTTCCTGCAGCCAGTGTTATAAGGGAGTCCGATAAAAACAAGGCTCTTCCTATGTCAATATTTGTGTATTTATTCAATATTTTTGCTACTATATCTGTTCCTCCAGTAGAAGCATTCTGATAAAATATAATAGCCATTCCAACACCTTGTATTACTATTCCAAAAATCAAGTTTAGCATGATATCGTCAACAATTGGCGCATTCATAGGAACAATGACTTCAAAGACTCCTATGATTCCCGAAAGAAGAAAACTGCAATAAATTGAATTGGTTCCAAATTCCTTTCCAATGAGGAAATAAGCCAGTATAAACAATATTACATTGAATATTGTCATCAATACTCCAAGATTTATCCATTGAAAGTAGCTTTGTATAACCATTGCCAGTCCCGTTACTCCACCTACTGCCAGATTGGCTGGTATCAGAAAAAAATATAGCCCCATTGCCATAATAATCATGCCAAGATTAATAAACATAAAATCCTTAAACTTCCTTTTCATTCTTACCTCCACAACTTTTTATTTTAGTAATTCATAAGCTGCCTAACTTTTTATATAAAAAATAGATATTCTCTACTCATTACTAATAACAAAAGGCAAATGTTAAAAATTTAACATTTGCCTTATTATAACAATTATATTCTTTTTTACTATATCATTAAGTATTATCTTCTCATTAATCTAAAGTTGTAGTTGATTCGAATCAGTATAAATCACTTATACTCATCACAGCTCCATGCTGCAGATATTCAATAGCTTCAAGGGCTGCATTGTGGGCAGCTAGTGAAGAGCCTCCACAGGCTTCCTTAAATACTTTTATGTGATAATCATATTGATGGGCATCAGCACAGGTGTAATGAACACATACATCGGTAAGCAGTCCTATTACATACAGTGTATCAACATTAAGTCCATTCAGTAGAAACTTTAAATCCGTACCTATGAATCCGCTGTAGCGTCTTTTACTGATAGGATATTCATTGTCCTGAGGCTCCATTCCTTCAAAATAATCGGCACCTCTTGTTCCTTCAACTGTATGAAGTCCTTCATCTCCGTCAAGTTCTCTTCCATAATCCACTTTGTCTTTTCTGTGCATCTCCCTGAAATGGATTATTGGAATATTGTTTTTCCTGAAATAACCAAGAACTTTTTTTGCTTCTTCAACAACTCTTAATCCCTGCATTTCCTCCGGTAGGTCTTCTACAAAATCATTTTGAACGTCAATTACTATTAGCGCACTGTTCTTTTGAATCTCCATATTATTTTCCTTTCTTTCTGTATTTATATCTACAAAAAGAATACTATATATGTTTTGTAAAAACAATTGACTGAAATATTGATTTCCATACTACTTAAAGTGTAGAATACTACTTTAGGCCAACTATCATCTAACTTTCTTTTCCAAAAGTTTTATTAGTTGAATTCGTTTGTTAACACCGGTTTTATCAAAAATATTGCTTATGTGCTTCTTGACTGTGGAGGATGCAATATTTAATCTGTCTCCTATCTCAATATTCGAACAACCTTCAGCAACAAGTTCAACTATTTCTCTTTCCCTGTTGGACAGATGAAAAACATCTTTACTGCCTTTTATGTCTATATACTTCTGCACTTTTTTGCTCTTGTAGTGAAAAATATTTTTTTCAAAATGCTCTTTAAAGGTGTTCAATATTTCAATTTCATGATCCGAAACATCAGGCGAACCGGCTTTTCTAAGCATGTTCATTTGAGCCAAGACCTTGCCGTCTTTCATTACAATAAGTCCGCATCCCATATCAAGTCTCTGTGGTCTTATGAATTTCAAATACATTTCTGAATTTCTTCTTTTTTCATCGTTCATAAGGTCTGTA
The DNA here is from genome assembly GCA_964523535.1 of uncultured Clostridia bacterium. Classification (GTDB taxonomy): domain Bacteria; phylum Bacillota; class Clostridia; order Tissierellales; family Dethiosulfatibacteraceae; genus Dethiosulfatibacter. The sequence continues at coordinate 5,802 of CAZFYP010000049.1, read as the reverse complement.
TCTCTGAAACTCATGGTTTTTGAAAAAGGATAGAGATAATTCAAGTAATCCTTTTGGTAGTATTTTTCTATAAACTCCTTTTGCATGACCTTGTCCATATTAACAAAAACAGAATTCCCTGCATCAACATTTCCTTCATTGTCAATTACAATAAAATGCCCCTGTTCATATGGAATAAACAGTTTTATTAGTTTCATGCACTTATCCCCAAATTGTTTTATATCATCAATGTAATAGATCTCCAACAAGAAATCATTAAACAGTTTCCATTCCTTTTCAGTCATGCTTATCTGCCTCCCAGCATAGTATCATTCATCAAATTCTATTTTTTCATTACATCCATGATATCATCTCAATAATATTTTACAATATAAATTTATACTACGGCAAAATACACTCTATAAAATCATCCTCAATAAAATGCAGAAAGTCCCTAATCAAGGGACTTTCTGCATTTTAAAGGAGAATCAACAATAAAAAAATCATTTCATTTGGTTTATGACTTTAATTACTTTGTTATTTAATAAAACACACATCTTTTTTATAGAAGCCAAACTGAATGACTTGACCTTCTTTCAGCCCCTTGTTCATGAACTGGTTTATTGTGAATATTATGAATTTCATTCTATTATATTCAACTGTAATTTCCAGGTGAGTGCCATTGTTGTAAACTTCCACTATCTTTCCTTCAAGAACAAGATCGCATGTTTCATCTCCTATATGTATGTTTTCAGGTCTTATGCCCACATAAGTATATGATTCACCCGATAATACTTCCTGCAGATTTATTTCCATCTGGTCCCTATTGAAAATATTTTCCATTCCCGTAAACTCGGCAACAAATTTGTTGACGGGATGATTGAACACCTTATCAATGCTATTGACCTGAAGAATTTCTCCATTGTCTATTATGGCCACCTTGTCTGCCAGATAATAAACCTCACTGAAATTGTGGGTAACCATCAAAATTGTTATGTCAAAGGCCTGGTGTATCTCCTTCATCTGATGCATGATCTGCTTCTTGGTGTGGTTGTCAAGAGCCGAGAATGGTTCGTCTAGAAGGAGTATCTTGGGCTCCACGACCAGTCCCCTTGCAAGGGATGTTCTCTGCTTTTCGCCTCCGCTTAAATTCTTTGGATATCTATCAGTTAAATGTTCAATATTGAATATCTTTATTAGATGTTCATATTTTTTTTCATATTTCGGGTCCTTGTCCTTGAATCTTAATCCATACTTGATATTTTCTTCAACTGTCATGTTTGGAAAGAGAGCAAAGTCCTGATAGACTATAGAAATATTCCTGTTTTCAGGCTTATCATTAGTCTTGTCAATCTTGTCTATGATCACATTTCCGCTTTTTACAGTCTTGAGTCCTGCTATTGTTTCCAGTAACATGGATTTACCTGATCCCGTAGGACCAAGGAGTGAATAAAACTCACCTTTTTCGACAAACAGATTGATGTTTTTCAGTGAGAACTTTGACAGTTCTACATTTATATCTCTAATTTTAATCATGTCTGTCTCCTTTCATTGTCAGCATTCTAAAAACTATGAATATTATGAGGGATATTATTATCAGAATCAATGAAATTGGTTTTGAATATTTCAAACCATAAGAGTTGAATCTGTCAAATATTATGGTAGGTGCTATCATTGGATGATATGCAAGTATTACTACTGCTCCAAATTCGCTGATAGACCTTGCCCATGTCAATATCATTCCTGTCAATATTCCCCTGTAAGCATTTGGAAGTGTAACATTCTTGATTGTCTGTATATGTGTTGCTCCAAGGGATCGCGATACGTTCTCCATCTTGCTGGATACTCCCATGAAAGCATTCTTGGCACTGGATATCATAAGCGGCAGACTTACAAACATCATCGCCAGTATTATACCCCTTTTCGTTCCTATTACTTCAAGACCTATGTATTCAAGAATCTTTCCAACTGAGCTTCTGGGACTCAACATTGTAAGAAGCATGATACCCACTACAGTATGGGGTATTACAAGAGGTATATCAATTATACTCTCAACGATGTTTTTTCCCTTGAAGTCAAATCTTGCAAGTACATATGCCAGTGGAACTCCAAAAAATGCAGAAATGAGTGTTGCAATGCTTCCCGTTGACAAACTCGTCCATATGGCATCCATTACGGAACTATCTCTTATTGTCTCTCCCAATATCTCATAATCCGTAGTGCCTACGAGTATGAAAATGGGATAAACAATAAAAAATATGATTATTATTCCTGCAACCATGGATAATGCGTATATAAGATCTTTTTTTCTTATCATGGATACTCCTTATAAATTAAGCTCTTTTTATGTAACATAATATACATTATATCCCGCTGTCGAGAGACAGCGGGATTATATTGATTTTTTTTACTTATTTTACTTAGTAAGTTATACCTTCATTCAGCATTTCTTCTCCTTTTATTACAAGGGGATCAAGTACTGGCTGTCCATTTTTATCCATTATTGAAAGACCTTTTTCCCTATCTAGAAGATAGTTGATAAAAGCTACTGAAAGTGCTTCATCAGGAGTATTCTTGGGAATTGTAACTCCATATACTATTGGCTTTCCAACCTGTGTAATTGTTAGTCCAGGCTCGGATCCAGCCACCTCTACTGTTGCTGTTGCATAGAAGTCTGTGAAGTCAACGCTGCTCAGGTTGATTTCCTCTGGAAGTTCTACAAACGGAAGGTCATGCTGTACTGCTACTGATCTGTAGATAAAGAAGTAGTCAAGTGTTCCAGTCTCTATCATAGCAAGAAGATCAGTTTCCTTAGGTCTTATGTTAGACTCAGGACAATGTGCATCAAGGTCAGCTTCAAGTCCTTCTATTCCATAATGGTCCTCTGCAAGCTGATAAACCATTAGTGACCTGTACCCACAAGGGTCTGCATTATGGTCACTGTGTCCGTAATTCACTCCATCTCTTAGAAGTATTTCATACCAGTTTTCAGTTGTAATCTCATCTGCATACTTGCTTGTTTCAGAATAGCCTATAACCATTTCATTTTTGGCAAACAATACATTGAAATCAGCATGGTCTGGAATAAGAAGGTTGTCGATTACAGTATAATCAGCTGATGCCATTATATGTGCAGACTTTCCAAGTTCTGATATCTTCTTGGCACATGTTCTGCTTCCACCTGGCTCTCTAAGTATATCCACATTTGGATACATCTCTTCAAATTCAGCTTCCATTTCTCCGAAAGGAACCGACAAGCTTCCAGCATGGAAAATCACAAGGTCACCCTCAAGTTCAACTTCTGCATCCGTTTCTGGTTCTTCTGGTGTTTCATTCTCTGCTGTTTCTGATTCTGCAGGTGCCACAGGAGTTGTTTCTGCCGGTGAACACCCTACATACATCACCATGCTTACAATCAACACAAGTACCAATACTACTTTTTTCTTCATTTTTATCTCCTCCAAATTAAACAAATATTATAAAAAACGGGCATTCCCTCAGGAATGCCCGTAAATTATCGTATTAAAATCAACTATACATTTTATATAGAAAATCAAATATAATCATTCATTCCAAACGCGGGAGATATGGAAATTTCTTTTCATACCCTATCGGCATGACATTCATAGCTAAGCCTTAGAATCGTCATGCTTGAACAATATCAAATATTTAGTTTAGTTAATCGCTTTTTATTATACCGTCATTAATACCTATTGTCAATTACATTATCGACAGGAACTCATGGAATTTAATCAGGTCTTCCTTTTCCGCAAAGAACCCCTGAGCTTTTTTATCCTTTCCACCGCCTCTTCCCTTGTAAGCCTTTATATGTTCCTTGAATACCTTTCCACAAGAATTACCCTTGTCGGTATTGTTTGCATATACAATTTTCTTATCCCTTCCAGATGAAAGTACCAGCTCGTAGCTTCCCATATCCATCAATTCCGATACTATATAGTCCAATTCATCTGCAGACTTATCCTCATAAAACTGTGATATTTTCTGTCCTTTTGATTCTTCTATGAGCATCCTGGCATCAAATATTGACAGCTGCTTACGCAGGCTTTTCAAGTCATTCTTAATCTCCACAAGTTTAATACTTTCCTTTTCATTTCTGTCCATCAAGGTATCAAGGTCGGATGAATATTTTCTATTCAGTTTCATTATGATTTCATGCTCCTTTTGGAAATCGTCAAAGGCTCTCATTCCGCATTTGAAAAATATTCTTGTCATTCCCTTGTACTTTTGTGTTTTAAGAATCTTTACCAGTCCAACCTCTCCAGTTTTTGCCGGATGGGTACCGCAGCAGGCAACGCAATCTGTATCCATTATATTTACTATCTTGATATCTTCATTGATATCAGGCATTTTTCTTATTGGATATTCCCTAGCTTTTTCCACGCTATCCACTTTTATTATTTCAATGTCCCTGTTTTCATAGATGGCCTCATTGCATTTCAGTTCCATGTTTTTAACCATTTCATCTGTAAGGTTTTTTGCATCTATGTCCACGGTTATATAGTCATCACCCATATGGAATCCCTTGTTATGATATCCATATTCCTTAAGGGCAACTCCAGACAGTATATGCTCACCGCAGTGCTGCTGCATGTGGTCAAGCCTTTTCCTCCAGTCCAGCCTGCATTTCACAAGCTCTCCTTGAGGAAATGCATCTACTTGGTGGTATATTTTTTCACCCTTTTCATATACATGTATAACCTTTGAATCTCCCATCATTCCAGTATCAGAAGGTTGACCTCCACCTTCCGGAAAAAATATTGTACCGTCAAGTTCCACTAACTTTTTGCCGTCAACTTCAGATTTTCCCCTTATTCTGCATTCTGTTTCCTTTAAATATACATCTTCTTCAAAAAGTCTCTTTGTCATCTTACCCTCGCATTAGTTTTATTTAAATTGTTTAATCATAATCGAATCTATTATTGCATTATATTTTCATCACAAGGCTAATTATATTCCCTGTAGTCTCACATGTCAAAAGCTGGATTATACATTTTCACTAATTTTTGGATTTCCCTTTTGCAAATTTTGCAGGATTGCTCTATAATCATATTAGATAAAGTAGTCATAATAATAAATCACTACGCGAAATGTTTTTTGGAGGATAGTATGAAAAAAATAGAGAGTTTTCAAATAGATCACGAAAAGCTTGTTAGAGGAGTTTACGTTTCAAGAAAGGATGTGTTAAATGATGCATTCATAACTACATACGACTTAAGGATGAAAGTTCCAAACAAAGAGCCTGTAATTAACACGGGAGAACTTCACGCAATAGAACATCTTGGAGCCACATTTCTTAGAAATCATGAAATCTACAACGACGATACTATATATTTCGGTCCTATGGGATGCAGAACTGGCTTTTACCTCATACTAAAGGGAGATAGGACATCAAAGGACATAGTTCCTATTCTCATAGAAATGTATCAATTCATGGCAGATTATGATGATGTAATACCAGGATGTGATGCTGCTTCATGCGGTAACTACCACGACATGAGTCTGCCCATGGCAAAATATGAAGCTAAAAAGTATCTTGAAGAGGTGCTTCTTAATATTAAGGAAGAGAATCTGACTTACCCTGAATAATACCACAATATAGTGATACAATTATGAGTAACAGCGAGGTCTCGACTTGGAGGCACGCAAATCTTCCTTACAAATCAAGGATTTTCGTGCCGACGGAGTAGGGAGCTGTTAGTCATAATTGTGGAACGTTGCACATTTAATTCGTCATATAAAAAGCCGTCTTTAAATCTAGACGGCTTTTTCATGTTTATTCTATTGATATAAGCTTTACAGACA
>CAZFYP010000048.1:0-15639 GCA_964523535.1 uncultured Clostridia bacterium | reverse complement strand
GCTGGCATGAATAACAGGCTCTTCTTCTGACTTCAAACTTGTCCCTGTTGTTCCAGAGGTTTACAGGCATTAGGGGTTCAAGCTTCTCAAAATAGTTTTGCCTGAAGTTTCTTGTTGGAAGCATTCCACATTCGTTGGCACCGTCAAGCCAGGCTGGAGTACCGTATCCATGTACAGGTCCCCATGTATATACCTCATCCCTTATTTCCTTTATTGCCACAGCATTTATTTCAAGGAACTTGTCCTTGTCTTCAATTTCTACCCTTCCATTCCCCTTTACCAATACCGCCTTAAGATTTTTTGATCCCATTACTGCACCGGCTCCGCCTCTACCTGCAAAGCAGTCGTCGCTGAATATACAGGCAAGACTGGAAAGCATTTCCCCACCTTGTCCTATGCAGGAAATCTTGTATTCCTTTCCAACTTCCTCATGAAGGATTTCAGTGGTTTCTCTAGTATTCTTACCCCAGAGGTGGGATGCGTCCCTGATTTCCACCTTGTCGTTTTCTATTACTGCAATTACAGGTTTGTCGGCCTTTCCTTGGAATATGATTGAATCATAACCAGCAAACTTAAGCTCGGCACCGAAGTGACTTCCCATGTTCGAAGATCCTATGGTATTGGAAAGAGGTGACAGAAAATTAATGGAAGTTCTCGATGCAGATGCCATTGGAGTTCCAGTAAGAGGTCCTGTGTTGAATGACAATATATTCTTTTCCGAAAGGGCTTCTGTATCATGGGGAACCTCATCCCATAAGAGTGCTACCCCATAACCTTCTCCACCAAGATATCTTTTTACATATTCTTCATTGAGCTTTTCCTTGCTTATCTTTCCAGAGGTCAAATCAATTCTTAATACACAATCCTTATATCCTTTCATATCATCACCATCCCAACGCATTTCTTGGACAAATTTTTACACATTCAGGTACACCACCGCAAAGATCACATTTAAATGCCAGATGCCTTCCTTCCACTTCTATCATACTTATGGCATCGATAGGGCAATCTTCGGCGCACTTGCCACATCCTATGCAGGCATCGCTTATTGTAACAGCTCCTGTAAAAGCATCCCTGGATATGGCATCCACTGGACAACGCTCTGCACAGACCATGTCCTCACACTGCTGACATACAGTCTGATTAAAATGCCCCATTTTCTTTTCCTTGATTCTTATTCCTGTAGCAGCAGGATCTACTGCTCCCAGATGAAATACAGAACATACAGATTCACACGCCCTGCAACCCTGACACAAATCAGGATTGATTCTAACTTTGATTACTCCCGGTTTCATAATTTCCTCCTTAAATATATTAAATCCTACGCAACTTTGGTCGTCTGGACAATTTAGTCCCAAGCTTAGGATCATAGTACCTTTCAATGAATAAATCCCTTTGTCAACCTCCTCAACCTGCAATGAAAATCTCCACAGCCATGTCTCTTTCCCTGAATCCAGCCGAAGAAGCCAGTATTCCCTTCAATCTTACTTCAATTAGAATAATTCTCACTTCCTTTATAATATTCGATTATTCCGAGCACTAGTATAATTTAGCTTTATACTGTCACTTAAAGAATTATGGATTATAGTGAGGTCTCGAATAATAGGTATAAACAATCACACTTAAAAATATAGGAATTGTTATACCGGTAGCTAAACACCAACGAATCAAGGTGTTTAGTATTTTTAAACTAGAAACCTTTCTGAACTTGAGTAGGGAGCTAAAATCCATAATTCTTTCTCACTCGGCACAAAAAAGGAGCATACTCGAAATGTTCGAATAGCTCCTTTGCAATCACGGCAGGCATAAAATCACTTTTATTACCCATAGTCCTTATATTCCTGATTCTGTCAATGTTTTCTGCGGGAACATAAGAATCGGAGATTTATATAACCTTCTACTAATTAAATTATAAACCCTATTGTTACAATAGGGTCAAGGATGTTTTTCATTTTTATTCTTTATCATTATATCAGTAGGCTTATCTTATAGGAACCTGGAGTCTTATAAACATTCCCCTGCTGTTTTCATTGAATACGGGAAGTTCGGTTATCACTTCACAGAGATAGTCTCCAACAATTTCATACTCCTCTTTATTGATAAAATTCAATAGCTTTTCCGCATAGTAGAGTTCGTTTTCAAAACCCTCCTGGCCCTTAAAGCAGATACAGGCATATTTGCCTCCACTTACCTTCTCGAATCCTTCCTCACTACTATAGTCATTATCCACAAAAACAAATATTTCTGTAGACTTGTAGTTCCTGGCTTCTATGTTATTTTTTCTTATAATCGACCCCACATTATGGAAATATATCATAGGAAGATTATTAATCTTAACCTGGTTCTTTAACTCCCTCAGCATATATTCATAGGTCTCAATTCCCTTTTCATATATGTTTATTCCGCTGTCATAGCAAAAGATACGACGCTCTGGAAAGTCGACAATTTTTACAGATTCATCTTCAAAAGTTCTTTCGTATTCCATAAGATTCTCCCTGAAGCGCATGGCTCCCCTTTCCATTATTTCAAGTTTTTTCTTGTTTTCCTCAATCCATTTAAGCTGTTGATTCAGGTTATCAATAATTAACTCCGGGTCGTTCTTCTCAAAGAGTTTCTTTATATTATCAAGGGACATACCAAGAAGTTTCATGTAGTTTATAAGATCAAGCTTGGCACTTTGGTTTATATGATAGTATCTGTAACCTGTATCCTCATCAACCATTGATGGCTTAAGTAGTCCTATATTGTCATAATGCCTAAGAGTCTGTATTGTCACCTTGTTTACCTTTGCCATTTGACCTATCTTAAGCTTATTCAAAGAATCATCTCCCCTATAAGTTTTCTTTCATTAAAGCTATACAAGTAAAAATCAATTAAAAATATTTGTTGCAGCACATCTTTTTTGAAAATTCTTATCACAATCCATTATATCATGAATGGATTTACATTTTTTAATAATTTCAAACTTGCCAGACAGATAGCTTTCTTATCATCTAAACTTAATCTCAAAAACAGAAGAACTGCCGAACATCCTATGACCGGCAGCTTCTGTCTTATTATATACGTTCAATCCCGAAAACCAATTCCCATAATCTTATATTGACTTGTTAAGCAAGTTGTTCTTCCTTGGATGCCTTCTTTTCCACCTTTGCAGTCTTCACCTTTTCCATTGTGATTCCAGTATATCCGTAGAATATTGAAATCAAAGGATTAAGAAGGTTGAGGAATGCATAAGGTGCATAGGCAAATGGATGGACTCCAAGAGTTTTGTACATGAATGCTCCACAGGTATTCCAAGGTACAAGTGCCGATGTAAGGGTTCCAGAGTCTTCCAGAAGTCTTGAAAGGTTTTTTGGATGAAGTCCCTTCTCGTCAAAGATATCCTTGTACATTCTTCCTGTTATAACTATTGACAGGTACTGGTCACCGGCAACAAAGTTACAGGCAATTGCAGTAAGAACTGCTGAAAGCACTACTGAACCTGTACTGGATGCCAGTGAAAGTATCTTTCTTGCTATCTCTTCAAGCATTCTTGTCTTTTCCATTATTCCACCGAAGCACATTGCACAGATTATGAGTGAAACTGTCCACATCATTCCATCAATTCCACCTCTTGAAAGAAGAGTATCGACAGCTTCAACACCAGTTTCCGAAGTAAATCCGTAATGTACAACTTCTATTATAGCTCCAAGGTTGGCTCCCTGGAAGATTACTGCAAATATTGCTCCAACTGCTGTTCCACCAATGAGTCCAGGTATTGCTGGAATCTTAAATACAACCATGAGTATTACAAGTACTGGCGGTATAAGAAGCAAGGGACTTACTGCAAACTGCGAAGTGATTCCGTCAAGTATTATCTGGATATTGTGAACATCTAGAGTATTGCCTGCATACTTCATACCGATGATTCCGTAAAGAATCAATGCTATTATAAGACTTGGAACAGTGGTGTAAAGCATGTGTCTAATATGTTCAAAAAGTTCTGACCCAGCCATTGCCGGTGCAAGGTTTGTAGAGTCGGAGAGTGGCGACAATTTATCTCCAAAGTATGCTCCTGAGATTATTGCACCTGCTACTATATGCAGAGGTATTCCAAGACCTTCTCCTATACCTATAAGTGCAATACCTACAGTACCCGCAGTTGTCCATGAAGATCCCGTCGCTATGGAAACGATTGCACAGATAATAGTAGTTGCTACAAGGAATATTCCAGGAGATATTATCTGTAGTCCGTAGTAGATCATTGAAGGAACTGTTCCAGACAGAATCCATGCACCCGTAACTGCACCAATTATCATAAGTATCAATATTGCCTGCATTGAAATCCTAATGGTTTCAACTATTGCTTCTTCCATTTCCTTCCAAGTATAGCCAGATGTCATTCCTATTAAAGCTGCTACAATTGCCGTAGCCAATATGGGAATATGAGGGTCAGAACCATAGATATTGATTCCTACAAAAAGTGATGCGATTAAAAATATTACCGGTATTATTGCCTTCCCGAATGTCATGTTCTTTACCTTTGTCTCTTTCATTGACATATAAGTCCTCCTAAGTTTTATAAAAGATTATGATATCGTTTTCTCGTTTCTTGTACGCTTTTCCGATTTCAAATCTTAAACACATTCTAAAGACGGGGTACAAAAAAATACGAAAAAATACAGAAACGATAAAAAAAAAAATCACAGAAACTTTAAAAAAGTTTCTGTGATTTTCCGGAGAATATTTACGATGGTTTTATTATCAGGAGTGATAAAACTAATTAAACCACCGCCTGCAATAAGCATCTACGCGATACTTTTCAAAAATTCAAATTTTATGCTGCTGCTTTCATAACTTCTTTCATATACTTGATAAACAACCTGTTTTGCTCCATTGTTCCTACGGATACACGGCACAACATAGGAGTACCAATCAATATACCTCTGCTCAATATCTCATTTCGCAATTCAGCACAATCTCTGTGGGGATCAAACATAATGAAGTTTGTCTGAGACCGGTATACCGTACAACCCAGTTTCTCCAGTTGATCTTCCAGATATTCACGTCCTTCTATAACCTTTCTTCTAACATCATCATAGTAATCATAATCTTTAAGCGCCTGTACCGCTCCCATCTGTCCAGCCCTGCTCACACCGGACTTGGGGCATTTGCCCATAGCCTTGATGATAGGTTCGCTTGCAAGTGCATATCCCACTCTGACTCCTGCCATGGCATAGAATTTTGAAAAGGTCTTAAGAACAACTATGGCCTTGTCCGGTCTTTCCTTTACAAGGGAATACAAACTTTCACAGCCAGGAGCCGTTGCAAATTCAATATATGCTTCATCCAGGATTATTGCTATGTCATCAGGTACCTTATCTATAAATTCTATAAGTTCTTTCTTCTCTTTATATGTTCCTGTCGGATTGTTTGGATTGCATATAATAATCATTTTTGTCTTCTCGGTTATAGCTTCAAGCAAACCGTCAAGGTCGTATGACTTATCTTCTTTAAGGGGTACAATGACAGGCCTTGCCTGGTTTATTCCTGCCATATCCAAAAATGCTGCAAATGTAGGACACATAAGAACCTCATCACCCTTGTTAAGAAACAAGGTACCAACAAGATTGATCATTGAACTCGAACCTGCACCAACTTCAACATTTTCTATGCCAAGTCCATATAAATCCGCTACAGCCTTTTTCAATGTTCTTGACCCAAAATCACCATATAGATTTGCCGAATTATCAACACTTTGTATTACTTCCAGCGTCTTTGGAGACATGCCGTACGGATGCTCGTTTAATCCCATCCTAATAAGTTTGGACACATCGAGTTTAGCCATAAACATTCTGCTTTCCCTATTTGAAACCGGCTTGTTCAATACCCTTTCACTTAAAATATTCTCTAAAACCATATCTTCACCTCTCTAAAATATTTTCAACTTTAACTGTTGACCAGTTTAAAGCTTGATTCATCATTTTTCATTTTATTATCCAATACACCCAGTCTTTTCATTTCTTTAAAATACATGACAGAAACTACCAGCAATGAACATCCATCAGATACAGCATTTGCATAGAGCACTCCCTTAAGTCCATAAATTTGGGGCAAGAAAATTAGTGCCGGAATGAGAAATATACCATTCCTGGATAGGGATACCATGGTAGCTATATGGGGCTTGCCTATGGCAGAAAAATACATGCTTATGAGCATCTGATATCCTGAAAACAAAGCAAACATCTTGCATATTCTCATAGCCATTGCTCCATATTCTATTAATGCTTGGTCTCCATTACTAAAGAGATTGACGACAAATTCCGGTGCAGCCATCATGAATCCCCATATGACTATAGCCATTGAAAAAGCCATCCCCTGGGCCATAAGACTTGCCTTTTTAACCCGATCATACTGTTTTGCTCCGTAATTATAGCCCAATATGGGAGCAACTGCCTGGTTGACACCCATTGTACTAGACAAAATAAATTGGTCAACTGTATTGACAATGGCAACTGCAGATATACAAAGCTGTCCACCTCCCAAAAGGGAATATACAGGATCCAAATCTCCATAATGCTGAAGTGATTTATTCAATACTATATTTGCAAAGAATGCAAGTACCTGGAATATGGAAGGGGCAACTCCCATCTTTGCAATATGAAACATTTGCCTTAAATCTATAACCTTTAAACCCATCCATTTTAGGCTGCTTTTTCCTCTGATGAAATAGGTTGCACTGTAAAGAGCTCCAAGAAACTGACTGCTTATAGTCGCAATTGCCGCACCTTCTATTCCCATTTTAAATCCTACAATCAATATTGCATCCAGGAATATGTTGCATACGGCTCCTACCATATTTGCAATCATTGAATATTTTGCTCCACCTTCGCTTCTAATAATTGCTGCAAGTCCCAGATTTAACATGATGAAGACCTGACCCAGAACTACAATTTTAAGGTAGGATACAGCATATCCATATACTTCCGTACCCTCCTTTGCTCCACACAGTTTTACAAAAGGTTCTGCCGAGACAAAAATTATGGTTGTTACTATACTTGCCATTAAAATTGCCTGAAGTATTATGTTTGTAAAAAGTTTGTTGGCCTTGTCATATTGCTTGCTGCCCATTGAAAGTGAAAGGAGCGATGCTCCTCCTACAGTCAGAAAGAGAGTCAATGCTATGACTACATTATTATAGGGAGCAAGTACCGAGATTCCTCCAAGGGCATTACGCCCTACAAAATTTCCTACAAATATCTGGTCAACCGTTCTATAAAAATATGTGGTCAACGCACCAAGAAGGCCTGGTATAGCCATGGATATGAGGAGAGAGAATATTGGATCCTTTCCCATACGGCTTGCATCCATTTTAGTCTTCATCACCTTGCCCCCTTTAGACAATTACGCTAGTCGGTTTATTATTCACCCAGTTCATCAGATTTTCAGCTGCCACCTTGACAGCCCTGTATCTTGCTTCTTCCGGCAGCCATGCTATATGTGGTGTGATAACTGCGTTGTTACAGTTCATCAAATCGCATCTTTCCTTTAAAGGTTCGTTTTCAACAACATCCAGGCCTGCAGCATATACCTTGCCTGAATTAAGTGCCTCCATAAGGTCCGGTTCCTTTATTATTGGACCTCTTGCAGTGTTTAACAAGACAACCCCGTCTTTCATCTTTGCTATCGAGTCCTTGTTTATTAAGCCCTTCGTATCCTGAGTCAAAGGACAATGTATAGAGATTACATCACTTCTTTCAAGAACTTCATCCATTGACACCTGTTCGATAAAATCATATTCAGATCCTTCTTTTTTACTTCTGCTATTAGCAATGACTTTCATACCGAATCCTGCCGCCATCCTTGCAGTCCATAGGCCTATACTTCCAAGTCCTATGATTCCCATGGTCTTGCCGTAAAGTTCCATTTGTTTTGTCTTGACCAAGACTCCACCTCGACCGGGACTTATTCCCTTGTCAACAAGCTCCTTGTAGTGCTTGTCCTGTATTCTAATACCGTGACATATATCCAGCAACAAAGCCATTGCAAACTGTGCTATGGTTACATCCCCGTAAATGGTATTTGTCAAGGTTACACCAAGTTCCTTTGCAGCGACCTTGTCAATTCGTCCATATCCATGGGCAAATGTAGCAATATACTTAAGGTTTGGATATCTTTCAAAAAAGTCCCTGTTGAAGTAATCATCAGCAAACCATGCTCCTACAAGTGCATCTGCATCTTCAATTATTTCATCTGTCTTGTTTTGATCGAATCTTGAGCGATAAACAACTTCTTTTATATCTCCACAATCCTTAAGCATCTCTTTCCAATGTTCAATCAACTTCTCTCTAGAAGGTGAGCCACCTGCCGGCAGCCCCTGACATATCACAACCTTCATTTCATCACCTCTATCTATATTTTATGCATCGATTCCCTGCATTGCCTCATATCCAGTCTCTCCAGTACGTATCTTGACTGCATCACGTACATCATAGACAAATATCTTTCCGTCACCTATTCTACCTGAATACAATACTCGCCTTGCAACAGCTACAACTTCTTCAACTGGAACAGCTGCAACAACAATTTCTATTCTTACTTTCGGAAGCAGTTGAATATCAACAGGTATTCCCCTGTAATAGTCCATTACACCCTTTTGTATACCGCATCCAAACACTTGTGTTACTGTCATTCCAGTAACACCAATCTCATTCAAAGCTTTCTTCAAATCGTCAAATTTTGATTGTCTGGTTATTATATCTACCTTAGCTAAATTCGTACCACTTCCACTTCCTGCAGGTTTTATCCTGATGACATTGTCCTCATCTATATCCACCTGTTCTTCCTTTAACCCTGCTACAGACTCAACGTTTCTACTTTCCATAGTCAATGGAATTGTAGGAAGGAAATCCGCATAAGCATTTTCCAATCCATGCTCATTGCTATCCAAACCTTCAATTTCTTCTCTTTGTGTTACCCTTAGACCTACGGTTGAATCAACAGTCTTAAAGGTTATATATGACGTAAGCCCTACCCATAGAGCTACAACCAAGACACCCAGAATTTGTATTCCCAGCATGTCGAAACCGCCTCCATAAAGAAGTCCGCCTTCCACTGCAAAGACCCCAGTAAGAACCGTTCCCAAGGCTCCAGCTACACCATGGACTCCAATAGCTCCTACAGGATCATCAACCTTTAATTTCACATCGATATATTCTATGACAACAACCACTACGACACCTGCAAAGAGACCGATAAGAGCTGCTCCAAAAGGATTAACTGCATCACACCCTGCCGTAATGGCAACCAGTCCAGCCAATGCTCCATTCAATGTCATGGATACATCAGGCTTCTTGTACTTGACCCATGTAAATATCATGGTTACGCAAACAGATACAGCCGCTGCCAGATTTGTGTTCATAAAAATCAATCCTGCAAGTTCAATACTGTCACCTTCCATACCTACAGTAGATCCACCATTGAATCCAAACCAACAGAACCAAAGTATGAATACACCCAGGGCACCAAGTGTAATATTATGTCCCGGAATGGCTTTAGAATGCCCGTCCTGATACTTGCCGTATCTAGGACCTATAACCTTGGCTCCCATAAAAGCTGCAAGTCCACCTACCATGTGAACTGCAGTAGATCCTGCAAAATCATGGAATCCCATGTTTGCCAGAAAACCGCCACCCCATATCCAGTGTCCGGATATTGGATAAATCAACAAGGATATAACCGCACTATATATACAGTAAGCGGAAAACTTCGTTCTCTCTGCCATTGCACCGGATACAATTGTTGCAGCCGTGGCACAAAACACTGTCTGGAATATGAAAAACGCCCACAAGGGAACTCCACTTGGCAAAACAGCATCGTAGTTGCCTATTGTGAAAAAATCCAGTCCTCCAAATACACTACTGGAAGTTCCAAACATGATTCCAAAACCTAAGAACCAGTAGAGGACACTGCCTATACTAAGGTCCATAATATTTTTCATTATTATATTACCTGCATTCTTCGCCCTGGTGAAACCTGCCTCAACCATGGCAAATCCAGCCTGCATAAAGAATACAAGCGCAGCACCAAGCAATACCCAAATTGTATTTACTGCTGACATATACATCCCCTCACTTTTTCATTAATTTTAATCTTTATCATACTGCTGCCTCCTGTCCTCCCGGATTCGTAACTCGCTTGAGGAATCTTTGTGTCCGGAAATCCTTGGGTTTTACAAGAATCTCACTAGGGGCTCCTTCTTCCACAACTTTTCCACCTTCCATGTAAATTACTCTTGATGCCACCTCTTTGGCAAAAGATATTTCATGAGTAACAACTATCATGGTTATTCCAGTCTTGGCAACTGCCTTTAAAGTATTCAACACCTCTCCAACTAGTTCAGGGTCAAGTGCCGATGTGGGTTCATCAAAGAGAATAACATCAGGATCCAATATCAAGGCTCTTGCTATGCCCGCTCTTTGTTGCTGTCCACCTGACAATTGAGCTGGATAGAAATCACATCTTTCTGAAATACCAACCTTCTCAAGAATTTTTCTACTAGCTTCTTCTGCAACTTTTTTATCCATCTTCTTGACTGTTATCAACCCTTCCATTACATTTTGAAGGATTGTCAGGTTTTGAAACAAATTATAGTTCTGAAAAACCATTGCAGTCTTTCTTCTTAATTCCAAAACCTGAGATTTGGAATGTTTCTTACAATCAACACTAAAATCATTAACGGTTATATTACCGTCATCAGCAGCGTCAAGAAAGTTTACCGTTCTAAGCAATGTTGTTTTACCCGAGCCGCTTGGCCCCAATATTACTACAACATCTCCTTTCTTAATGGTCAAATCAACACCCTTCAATATATGATTGGGGCCGAATGATTTATGTATATTTTCAAGTTTAATCATATGCTTCATAATATAATCCTCCTCTTAATACTACTTATAACCCTATGCCGCTTCATGGGTCCTGAATTTCTTAAACCTGGTTTCAAAGCTGCCGAATGAATGATTTGTTATGACACTGATGACTTCATAAACGACTGTTGTCATTATATAAGCTTCAATGAAATTCAAAGCCGGCATTGCCAATAGATTAGCTGTTGCTGTAATCTCATAGACTCCTACATAAAAAGCCAAGGAAGTACCTTTTATCAGTCCAGAAAACAATCCACCAAGATTTGGAAGTGCAATAGGCAAGGCCTGTGGAAATACAACTCTAAGCATTGCCTGACTTTTTGTCATTCCAACACTGTATGCCGCCTCCAACTGACCTTCATCCACTGCCGCTAAAGCCGATCTTAGTATTTCCGATGAATATGCCGCCTGATCCAATGTCAATGCTACTATTGCATAGAAAACCGGTGGTATTAAGGTAACATCCATGTTAATACCCTTTTCCGCCGCATAATTATATAGTAATATGGGCAAGGCATAATATGATATGTACAACAATATAATCATAGGAACCCCACGCATGAATGATACAAACAAAGCACAGGCCTGGCTTATTACGGGCACCTTGGCTTTTCTTATGAGTGCAATGAACAGCCCAATAATCCAACCTGCTACAGCAGATGCCAAAGCCATAAGTATTGTAACAGGTATTGCCTTAATCATTGCAGGTATGGAATCTATAATAAATTTAAAATTAATCATTTTATCGCCTCCTAACTGGCTGCCTGTTTTCTACCTTTGGTATATGAAGCTTCCACTAACTTGCTAACTTTCTCCATTGCTGAACAAAATGCCCAGAAAATAAGTCCTGTTGCAACATATACCTCCAACCTGTTGACTCCATAACTTGCCGCACTTACTGCCCTTCCCTTACCAAGTAGATCTATAACTCCAACGGTAAAAGCCAGTGATGTTTCCTTAAAGAGCAGAATTATATTATTTCCCAATGTTGGAATAGCTATCCCAAAAGCCTGAGGCAGAATGATTCGCCTGAATGCAGTAATCTCTTTCATTCCCACACTATAGGCCGCCTCTCTTTGTCCCTTGTCAACGGCTAGATAGGAAGTCCGCATCATTTCCGCCATATTTGCGGAAGTACTCAGTGACAATGTAACTATAATATATGCAACCTTACTCACTCCTTGCATGTTTATTCCAAAACCCTGCATCACCTGGGGAAGTCCCAGGTATAAAAGGAAGATAAGAACCAATGTCGGAATTCCTCTCATAAATGCAATATATCCCTTTGAAATATTTTGAAATATTTTATTTTTGCTTAGCGAGCCCATTGTTACTATTGCACCTATTACCAATCCAAGAAAAAGTGAAACCAGCAATATTTCCATGGTAACAGGGAATGCTTTCATTACCTTAGGAATATAACTTGGAATTTTACTGAAATCATATGAACTTTGCAAATCTTCACCTCCTATTTATTACAGCACGGCGACCATGAAGGCCGCCTACTGCAATAACTTAAATAACTATTTATTCTTCAACAGTTATTGTAATCATGTCCTCATACTTAGAAAAAACATCTTCATTAAACCATTTCAATGAAATTTCAGACATTGTTCCATCTTCGTACATTTCACCCAATGCAGCATCAACTGCGTCACACAGTTCTCCTTGTTCGGAGTTGAACATTATATATGTATCTTCACACATAACAACATCTGTAAGCATTAAATTATCAGCTTGAATTTCAGCATTAACTTTTTCAAATGTTGCCTGATATGTAAGTGCCGCATCAACCTGTCCGTTTGAAACCTTCTTATACTGGTCTGCTGACGTTTGGTCACTTACAGCATTGATTACAATTTCCTCTCCCGGATGTGCATTATTATATGCAAGCAGCATCTGATATTCATAGGCACTTGGATTCTGATCAATTGATTTTCCTGCCATCTCTTCCATTCCATATATACCGCTATCTTTTGTAACAGCCAAACTCATTGGAGACAAGCAGTAATAATTTTCCGGGAATAAATACTTTTCTTTTCTGATTTCACTTTTTACAAGCTGGTTTGACATCATATCTGTAGCCCCTGAGTCTATAGAAACTATCTGAGTTGAGAAATCCATTAACTGAATATCAAATTCATAATCTTCAAGTCTCTCGTCAAGTTCATGGAGAACATCGACATCATATCCTACTGAGTTTTCATTTTCGTCAAGATAACAGAATGGTGGGAAAGAGTTACCTGTACTAACTGTCACAACTTTAACACCACTTTCTTCCGACCCTGTTGATTCTTCAGCCGAATCACCATTACTACAACCCACTATGCTGACAGTCATTGTCACCAACAATACCAACAACATAAACCTACTTAATACACTCTTCTTATTCATAAATCCTCTCTCCTTTTCTATCCAACTCGTTTACTGGTTGGCGTTTGATTTTATGTTATTATTATACACTGTATAATTTATTTGTCAATAGAATCTTTGTATTTTATTTATATCCGAACTACAAAAGCATTTAATTCCATCTTTGTTCGTCTAATAGGCAATCTTTCTGTCATTTTGCTAACGTTTTCTTTCGCTATTAGTGTTTTGGAAAATCGTTTTCTTGTACTAGTATAACTTTATGCCGTTTCTTTGTTATTCACTCCATAAGCCCCTGCTACACATAGCCAAAATAATAACCAACCTGTTCATTTTGCAACAGCTTGGTCCTCAACCAATAAATACTTAATTGATAGTTTTATTCTTTTTATCCAAGTATAATTAATCACCATTTTCACTTCTAATAGCTTGAGTTTTATGTTATTATAGGGGTAAATAACACAAAAGGCAGTTGAGCTATATGACCAAGACAAAAGGACAAGTAAAAAAAGAGTATATTCTTAACGCATGTAAAGAGCTTTTCTATAAACACGGATATAAAACTACCACTGTAAGAATGATTTCAAGGGAAGCCAACATCAATCTGGGTTTAATAAACTATTACTTTGATGGAAAAGTTGAGATAGGCAGCACTATATATAGGAATATACGCCTAGGCTTCAAAGCCCTTATTTATGAAAACGAACCAGATATATCAGAAATGGATTTTTTCTTTTTTGCCAGTTCCGTTGAACTTTACCTTTGCCTCAAAAACCCAAATTACGGTCGTTTTTTTGTTGAGATAACATATGAGGAATCAGTTCATCAGATTTGGCAGGATGTTTTAACTGAGAATTTTGAAAAATTTGCATTAGACAAGGACAGCAAGGCATATCCGGAACTTCCGGCAATCAGCATCTCTGCAATAAAACGTTCTTTGGTACGCCACTCTCTTGATTCAGTTGAAAAGGATATAGATACTTATTTATTGTTTTATCTGGAACAACAGTTTCATTATTTTGGCATGGACAAAGCCAAGCTCAAGGCTGTCAATTACCTTGACATGATCAAGAAATACCACATTGATATTGCATCAAACCTAACTCCCATATTTATAAAAATAAAATAATGCTATCCAAAAAATAAAAAACATCTATAAACCCTTAATTATCAAAGGGTCTATAGATGTTTTTACCATTTCTAAAATCCTAATCTTCTATTTCAATTTACTTCTCCCTCAGCTCCTGATTGGCCATGAGATTGTCTATGAACTTCCTTGCATTTATCTTGCCTCCGCTCATTCTGTTGCCTCTCAAATAGTCCATTTGAGCTTTTACATCCTGAAAATTATAAAGAGAGTTGGAATATCTGGTGAAAGTAATGTTCATATAGTCTTCAATACCTATATTGGCTAGATTGTTGAGCCCCATGTTTACAGCCCGTCTTATCCTCTGTTCCATTGCCTTTGGCTTGTCGTCAGTAAGTTTGCTGCAGAGATCCTTGAACTTGTAGTCATATACTGAAGCCTTGTTTTCAACAAGATACCTGCATATTTTAAGTATGTCATCTCCACCCTTTTCACCAAGTATGCCAAGCTTGCTAAGCATTCTTCTTATGCTGGTTATTATATCTGTAACAGGATCATCGTCATCTTTTCTTGCTGAAGACTTTTCCTTTTTTACAACAACACTGGAAATCTGGGAAAAAATCTTTTCCATGTTTATCTTTTCAGTAATCTTTTCCATTACTATCTTGACTTCTACATTGTTAATGGGCTTGTTGATAAAAAACTCTATTCCCGACTTGTAGGCACTGCTTATCATGTTTTTGGTATTTACATGGGAAATCATTATGAACTTAATAAGTTCGTTGTGCTCCCTAACATCATTGACCATTTCAATTCCGTCCTTTTCAGGCATTAAAAGGTCTATGAGCACTATGTCCGGCCCAAGAGAAAGAATATCTTCCACAGCTTCCTCTCCACCCAGGGAAAATCCAACCACTTCACCCAAGTCATTGTCTTCAATGATATTTTCCAATATTTTAATTGCAGATATGTCATCGTCCACTATAAATATCCTAAGCATGTCCGCCTCCCAGCTTACCCTTCGGTATTGTGATTTTGAAAACCGTTCCTGATCCATATTCCGATTCAACACTTATCTCTCCACCAAACTTGTTTTCAACTACTGATTTCACAAGGGTAAGTCCTATTCCCCTGCTTATACTTCCTGTATTTTCATTGAATTTTGTTGAAAATCTTGGTGTGAATATATATTCCAGATTCTTTTCCTTTATTCCTTCTCCATTGTCCTTTATGGTAAAAACATCATTTCCTTCTTCAGAAAACTGTCTCACTTCCACA
>CAZFYP010000047.1:0-15652 GCA_964523535.1 uncultured Clostridia bacterium | reverse complement strand
TTGGAACCAGTTAACTTCAGTATTTTAATTTATCAATTTTGCTTTCAAACTCCCGGGTTTAAGCTCTTTACCCGTCTTTAGTATACTCTTCCAATAATGAATCTTCAAGGTAGGTATATATTTTTTTGAATGAAAATCAAATAAATTCATTGACAAATATGAATAAATTGAGTAAAATGATTAAAAACAAGTGAATAAGTAGGAATTACGTTGAAGAAGGAAAGTAACATATAATTAAGTTTCAAGAGAGAGCATCGTTGCTGGGAGATGCTTAACTGATAGTATGTGAAGTGCCCTTTGGAGTAGTGCACCGAATATAGTAGGCTGCACCGTGTTTCGCACGTTATAGCGATACGGTATACATGTACCGGACAAAGAGGGTTTTTCCAATTAGAGTGGAACCGCGAATATACTTCGTCTCTAGCAATAGACGAGGTTTTTTTATTTTTTTGGAAGAATATAGAATTGAAAGGAGATAATGATGATAATTAATGACCCACTGAAACTCATCGGCAATACACCCTTGTATAAGATTAAAGACAGCAATATATATGTAAAACTAGAAAAGTTCAATGCAGGAGGAAGCATTAAGGACAGGGCGGCTCTGGGAATGATAGAAGATGGAGAAAGAAAAGGAATCCTAAAAAAGGATAGTGTACTGATAGAAGCAACCAGTGGAAATACAGGGATAGCAATAGCCATGATCGGTAAACTAAAGGGATACAAAGTTGTAATAGTAATGCCTGACTCTATGAGTGAAGAACGTAGGATGATGATCCAGTCATATGGAGCTGAACTTATCCTTACTGAAGGAGCAAAGGGGATGAAAGGGTCCATCGAATTGGCAGATGAAATGGCCGAGAATGATTCTAGATACTTTGTTGTAAATCAGTTTTCAAATCCTGCAAATAGAGAAATACACTATAATACAACATCTCTTGAGCTTCTTGAGGATGTGCCCGATATGGATATATTCGTTGCAGGTGTTGGAACGGGAGGTTCATTCTCAGGAATATCAAAAAGACTTAAAGAAGAGGAAAGAAAGATTATATGTGTTGCAGTTGAACCTGCAGATTCGGCAGTAATATCAGGGGAGGAGCCAGGTCCGCATAAAATTCAGGGAATAGGAGCCGGATTTATAACAGATATTTTCACTCCCCAGTATATGGATGAAGTTTTAAAGATAGATTACCAAGATGCAGAGAAAGAAACTATTGAATTTGTAAATAAGACGGGAATACTTGTTGGACTGTCTACAGGTTCCAACATAGCAGCAGCCAAAAAGCTTGC
Source organism: uncultured Clostridia bacterium (assembly GCA_964523535.1). Lineage (GTDB taxonomy): Bacteria > Bacillota > Clostridia > Tissierellales > Dethiosulfatibacteraceae > Dethiosulfatibacter. The sequence continues at coordinate 14,362 of CAZFYP010000047.1, read as the reverse complement.
CGTAAAATACGGCAGCGATAAGAAAATAGTGACACTTTCTCCAGATGGTGGAGAAAAGTATTTGTCGCTTGGTATATTTTAAAGGAGAAGATTATGAGTTTTATAAAGAATATTTTACACGATATAGATGTGGTAATAGAAAAGGATCCGGCAGCAAGAAATAGGATTGAGGTTCTTGTGCTATACCCTCATATTAAGGCAATAATAGACCACAGAATAGCCAAGGCTCTTTACGAGAGGCATATGTTTTTCATTGCCAGGCTCATATCAAATATTTCAAGATTATTTACAGGAATAGAGATACACCCTGGAGCAACAATAGGACAGGGACTTTTTATAGACCACGGAATGGGAGTTGTAATCGGTGAAACTGCAGAAATAGGAAACAACGTCCATATGTACCATGGAGTAACTCTAGGAGGTACAGGCAAGGAGACAGGGAAAAGACATCCTACTGTGGAAGACAATGTTGTAATTGGAGCAGGTGCCAAGGTTCTTGGAAATATTCTTATAACAGAAGGTACAAAAATTGGCGCTAATTCAGTAGTTCTCAGGGATACGCAAGCAAATTCTACAGTTGTAGGAATAAGGGCAAAGGAAGTAAGACGAGAAAGTATTGTCAATGTAGAAGAGTATCTTGATAAGAAAATCTTCAATGAGATGATAATCTGAGGTGAGTAAATAACCGTAAAGATTTATGGTGAAATAAAAAAAGCGTTGATTTTCAACGCTTTTTTGTTGCCTATAAAACTATTTTACCTATTGATATTTTGTTGCTAAATGCATTTGACCTTGTTTGACAAGGTTCCTATTTTTTCTATTTGGCATTTGACGATATCTCCATCCTTAAGCATCTTAGGAGGATCGAAGCCCATTCCAACACCTGCAGGAGTACCTGTCAATATTATATCGCCAGGATAGAGAGTAGTGCTTTTTGAAAGATCGGAAATGATATAGTCAATATCAAATATCATTTTGGAAGTTTTTGAATCCTGTCTCAATTCATCGTTTATCCAGCATTTGATATCAAGGTTTACGGGATAGGCTACCTGTGACTTGTGAATTATATATGGACCCATGGGAGTAAAGGTATCAAGACTTTTTCCCCTGTGCCACTGTCCGTGTCTTATTTGAAGGTCTCTGGCAGAAATATCGTTTATTATTGTAAATCCGAATATATGGTCAAGAATGTTTTCCTTCGAAATATTCTTTCCTTCTTTTCCGATTATGAGTGCAAGTTCCACTTCGTAGTCTACAGAATTTGTAAGGCTTTCGTCAATTATTATTGTATCATCGGGACCAATTGACGGGTAACATGTTTTGCTGAAATATATTGGATGCTCCGGAATATTTCCTTTTACATTAGGCATGGATTTAACTTCGTTGATATGTTCAACATAGTTTTTTCCAAGACAGAAGAGATTCCTGAATGAGTACTCTATCGGGGACAAAACTTCTATATCATTAATGTCAATAAATTCCGTGGTTTGGTCTACAAACTTTGATATTTTTTCAACATCTTCATCCTTTATAGTTTTTACCAAGTCGTTCATATCCTTGATACCATCTACTTCAATAATGCTTTTTAGATTTTCAAGAACAACTACTTTTGTTTTGTTCATATCCATAACGCCAAGATTTATTGCATCCTGATACTTGAATCTTAAAAAATACATATGTGACCTCCTAAGCTATAATAGTATAAGTATAAATTATTTCTTTTAAAAACTCAAATAATTTTATATAATAGATTTAAGTGCCGAAAGCATTTAGTTGAGTCAATTTATGTTGTACGAAATATCTGGACGGTTCAACTGGATATGGAGTAGAATTTGAATTGTAACGAAACTTGTTTTAGGGCTTAAATTATATAATAGATTTAAGTGCCAAATTCATCAAGTAAAAAGATAATAAGATATGGGGGGAAAGACATGATAAAGAACTGGGACGAATTCCTATTGCCATATGGACAGGCCGTTGAAGAACTTAAGGTCAAGTTTAAGAGTATCAGAAAAGAGTATCGAGATATGAATGAGTATTCTCCGATAGAATTCACTACTGGAAGAGTCAAGAAGATATCAAGCATCATAGAAAAAGCTAGAAGGAAAGATGTTGAAGTTGAAAGTATTGAGGATATTGCAGGTATAAGGATAATATGCCAGCTTGTAGATGATATTCCTCATGTTGTGGAGCATATAAGGACCAGGGATGGCAAAGATCTTAAAATTATCGAAGAAAGAGATTACATAACCAACAAGAAGGAAAGTGGATATAAAAGTTATCATATCATAATAAGCTATGTTGTCCACACGGCATTTGGAGAAAAGGAAGTACTTGCAGAAATTCAAATCAGAACTCTTGCAATGAATTTTTGGGCTACAATTGAGCATTCCATCAATTACAAGTTCGGAGAAAAAATGCCTGAAGAACTTAAGGAGAGACTGAGGGAATCAGCAGAGGTTGCCGGGAGACTTGATGAAGAGATGTCAAAAATCAAGTTTGAGATTATGGATGCCCAGGAGATATTCATGATAAGATCTTCTCTTGTAGCCAGGATAATCAAGAAAATACAGGTTTTGTATTTCAGTGGAAATATTCCTATGAATGAAATCGAAAAGATACAGGATGATTTTTACACTTTGAGGGAAAGAGGCAGCATTGAAGAACTTAGGGAGATGAACAGGAAACTTGAACATATGCACCAAAAGCTTCATCTGGAAGAATAATTTTAAATATCATAGAAACAAGTAAATATAAAAAATCGAAGGATATCACCTTCGATTTTTTATATTTACTTGTTTCTATTCTATAATGTATTGATATTCTATGTTATTGTCATCTGCATCCATGAAGCTGTATTCTTCATGGTTTTCACTGCTTGTATAATCGGCATACTTGGTTTCAACATTGTCAATATACCAGTTTCTGTTTGCCTTGATAATTTTATATTTCTTGAACAGTACTATCACATCTTTTGCGGTGTCCTGGCTTTCGGAATTGGGGACCTTTGTCTTCTTAACGTATACGTAGCAAATATTTTTATCGTCTGTATCGTATATGTCAGACATTTCATGTTCGATTACAGTGAATTCATCCGATACATAATAAACTTTTTCCACAAGCATCTGGATTTCTCCTGCTGATTTGCCTGTAAGACTGCTGAAATTGATAGTGGTGTCTGAAGTTTGGATGAAGGGAGTATCTTCAAGATTATTCATCCTGTAATTATCTGTTAGATATTCGTCGATATTGGTAAAATAATCGTCGTATGAAATTTGAAAGCTTGCAAACATTTCATCGTTTTTTTCAATATCTTTTACAATTGAAAGAATATCATTTTTAGAGAAAATTGAACATCCAGATAAGGTTGAAATGACTAATAAAAACAATAAAAACAGTACAATAACTTTTTTATTCATAGCTTACTCCCCTAATGTTGACTTTATTAAATAATTTTAACATTATTTAAAATAAAAATCAAATTTCATTTTACCGCCAAATATTATATAATTAATGTTATAATATTTTAGAGGTAAATACAGAGTATGGCAACAAATTAATAATTAAGGAGTGATAATATGTTAGCTACAGGTCTAATAGATAGAGTAATTGATGCAGCATTATCCACAGGTGGGGATTTCGCCGAGGTTTTTGTTGAAGAAAAGACAAATTCGGGAATAAGTCTTATTGGCGGCAAGATAGAAAAAACCATGTCAGGAAGAGATTATGGTATTGGAATTAGAATATTCGACGGCTTTTTCAGTGTTTATGCATATACAAATAGTATGGAGGATGAGGAAATAATTAAAACGGCCCTAAAGGCGGCTGCTGCAATCAAGAACAGCAAGATAACAAAAAGAAGAGACCTTGAATCCGTAAATATTGGAAATCTTGTCAATCCAATAAAGATATCACCGGAATCGGTCGATAAAAAAAGAAAAATAGAAATAATGAAGAGAGCTTATGAATCAGCTAAAAACTATGATGATATAATATCTCAGGTTACAGTTGGATTGTCTGATTATAAGCAGAAGGTGCTCGTAGCAAACAGCGAAGGGCTTCATAAGGAAGATACTAGGGTCAGGTCAAGAATTTCCATCCAGTCAATAGCTTCAAAGGATGGAGAGATGCAGACAGGTTATTTTGCTCCTGGTGCTTCAAAGGGTTTTGAATTCTTTGATAATCTTGATGTTGAATGGTACGGAAGAGAATCTTCAAGGATTGCGAAAACCATGATGAATGCAGAATACTGTCCAAGTGGAAAGATGCCAATCATTATAGATAACGGTTTTGGAGGAGTTATATTCCATGAAGCTTGCGGACATGGTCTTGAGGCTACTTCTGTAGCAAAGGGTAATTCTGTCTTTGCAGGAAAGCTTGGGGAGAAGGTAGCTTCTGAACTTGTGACTGCAGTTGATGACGGTACCCTTATGAATGAATGGGGTTCTGCAAATATTGACGATGAAGGGAATTCAACGAGAAAGAACATACTCATAGAAAATGGAATACTTAAGGGCTATATGATAGACAAGTTGAATGGAAGAAGAATGGATATGGAAGCTACGGGATCTTCAAGAAGACAATCATATAAGTTTGCTCCTACCTCCAGAATGTCTAATACCTTTATAGCAAATGGAAAATCAAGCAAGGAAGAGATAATTGCAAATACGGAAAGTGGACTCTATGCAAAATACATGGGAGGGGGTTCAGTTAATACTGCGACAGGAGAGTTCAACTTTGCTGTAATGGAAGGATATAAGATTGAAAGTGGTAAGATCACAGATCCCTTGAGAGGAGCGACTCTTATAGGAACAGGAATTGATGTTCTGCAAAAGATTGACATGGTAGGAAACAACCTTGCCCAGGGACAGGGAATGTGCGGTTCTGTCAGTGGCAGCATACCTACAAATGTAGGCCAGCCCATACTCAGAGTATCAGAACTTACAGTAGGTGGAAGGGATGGTGAAAATAATGCTTAAGAAAGATTTCACAGAAAAGGTAATGGAGTACGGAAAGTCAAGAGGATTTACGGATATGGAAATCTATTATTCTTCAGGCTCCAATCTTTCAATTAAGGTATTTGAACAAAAAATTGATAATTATAGTTTATCTCAAAGTGAAGGAGTTTCCTTCAGAGGACTTTACAACAATAAGATGGGATATTCATATACTGAAAAGTTGGATGACAGTTCAGTTGAATTTCTTGTTGATGAAGCTCTGGGAAATGCTGAAATCATAGATGCGGATGACGAGGAAAAAATCTTCAGTGGAAGCAAGGAATATGTGAAAATAGACAGCTATAATTCTACTCTTGATGATGTGAAGGAAGAGGAAAAGATAAGCTTTACCCTTAAAATGGAAGAAGAGGCAAAAAAACTTGATTCCAGGATTGAATCAATACAATACTGTGTATATGGCGATGGTTCCGATGAAATGAGTCTTGCCAACTCAAGAGGTCTTTCTCTTGAAGACAGGTCCAATGCGGCATTTGCTTATATTGGTGTAGTGGCAAAGGAAAAGGATGATATAAAAACGGGATTTGGTTACAAAGTCACCAATGATTTCTCCGAGCTTGATCCTGGCCAGATTGCAAAGGAAGCTGTTGAAGAGGCTGTATCAATGCTTGGTGCTGAAACCGTAGAGTCAGGAAACTACAGGATTATTTTGAGAAACAATGCTGCAGCAGACTTGATAGATGCTTTTTCAGGAATATTTTCAGCAGAAAGGGTGCAGAAGGACCTTTCTCTTATGAAAGACAAGCTAAATGAAAAGATAGCAGTTGATAAACTTACCATAGTTGATAATCCCCATTTGGAAAATGGTTTTGCATCATCTTCTTTTGACGGAGAAGGCCATGCTACATACAGGAAGAATATTGTTGAAAAGGGTGTCTTGAAGACATATATGCATAACCTGAAGACTTCTGAAAAGGATGGTGTGGAAAGTACGGGGAATGCCAGCAGAGGGTCCTACAAGTCTTCGATAGGCATATCTCCATCAAACCTGTATGTTGAAAAGGGTGATGTTGCACTTGAGGATATGATAAAAGGAGTGGACAATGGAATACTTATCATTGACCTCCAGGGACTTCATTCAGGACTTAATTCATTGTCGGGAGACTTTTCGCTGTCGTGTTACGGATATATGATAGAGAATGGGAGAAAGACAAGACCTGTAAATCAGATTACAGTATCAGGCAATTTCTTTGATATGATAAACAATATAGAAGAAATTGGTTGTGATCTCAGGTTTGGACTTCCATCAGATGCGTATATAGGATCTCCATCCATTAAAATTGAATCCTTGTCAATAGCAGGAAAGTGATAATGAAAGACAGTTGAGAACTATTTTCGCAACTGTCTTTTCTTATATTACATCTATTTTCATGCAAAAGCCCCTTGTAGGATTGATATTTTTGAGGTTATATTTTAGCCCAAAGATAAGTAGCATATGTTCAATACGTTCAGACTGTTGTGTTTTGTGGTTTAACAGCGAATGGTTTTCCTTGGAGAAATCCGTGATAAGAATACATAAATGTAAAGAAATACTTATTGACAAACATTATCATTTAGGGTATTATACTAGTAACAATATTATTGGAGATGATTCTATGACTAAATTATCAAATTTAAAACCGGGACAATCAGGAATAATTAAGGACATCAAGTTAGATGGAAGCGCAAGAAGAAGAATCATGCAGCTGGGAATAACAGAAGGTGAAAGCATAAGAGTTGAAAAGTATGCGCCTCTGGGTGACCCGCTGGAAATTTCAATAAGAGGATACAATCTATGCTTTAGAAAATCTGAAGCTGAGAAAATAATTTTAGTATAAAAGGCGGCTTAGCCGCTTTATTTTTTTTATAATTATTTAGTAATAGTTAACACTGGAGGAAGCGTGACATGATTAAATCAGCCGTTCTTACGGGAAATCCGAATTGCGGAAAAACTACAATCTTCAATACGCTGACAGGAAGTTCGCAATATGTGGGGAATTGGCCTGGAGTTACTGTTGAGAAGAAGGTTGGAAAACTTAGAAGAAAAAATTTTAATATAGATATTGTTGATTTGCCCGGAATATATTCAATAAATCCTTATTCAATGGAAGAAAAGGTAGCAGAAGAATATATAAGAACAGGTGAATCGGATATTATAATAAATGTAATTGATGCAACATCAATAGAAAGAAGCATGTTTCTTACATTGCAGCTAATTGAAACTGGAAAGCCTGTAGTTGCTGTTTTGAACATGATGGATGTTATTGAAAAGGAAGGGACGGTCATAGATGTCGTCGGTCTTGAAAAAGAGCTTGGAATACGGATAATTCCTGTTTCCGCCAAGAAAAACAAGGGTATGGATGAACTTGTATCAGGGTTGGAAGCAAAAGGGGAGATGTCCATATCCACAGAGTTTGAAAAGTATTTGAATGAAACAAATAAAATGAAGGAAGATGATGTTTCTGACGACAAGGTATCCTCACACAGATACAAGTATATTAAAAAACTTGTGGGAAACCATCTGGTTAGAGGAAGCAACAGATCTAAAACTTCCAGAAAAATCGATAACATATTGACACATAAATACCTGGGAATACCAATATTCCTTACGATTATGTGGCTAATATACAATCTTGCCATAAATACAGTTGGAGCTTATTCACAGGGAATTGTCGAATATATACTTAGTATTATTTCCATAAATGTTGATAATTTTCTGGTTTCTTCAGGTGCCAATGAATATATAAGATCATTGATAGTTGAAGGGGTATTGAGTGGTGTAGGTTCAGTATTGTTGTTTTTGCCCCAAATAATGGTCTTGTTCTTCTTTATAGCTCTTCTTGAAGACAGTGGATACATGTCAAGGGTATCATTTATACTTGATAAGGTATTTAGAAGAATAGGCTTGACTGGAAAATCCTTTATTCCCATGTTTGTAGGATCGGGATGTTCTGTTCCGGGAATAATGGCTGCCAGAATGCTTGACAGCGACAGGGAAAGAAAGATGACTATAATTCTTACACCCTTCATATCCTGCGGAGCGAAGATGCCTCTTTATATAATGTTTGCAGCTGCATTTTTCCCTGAAAATACACATTGGATAATAATGGGAATGTATGGAATCGGTGCTTTGACTGTGATTTTGTCAGGACTCTTTTTCAGGAAATTCATATTCAAGGGACATAATGAAATATTCATATTGGAATTGCCGGACTATAGAGCTCCGGTAGTAAAGAATGTAATGAGACAGGTCTGGACAAGATCCAAGGCCTTTATAACAAAAGCTGGGACAATCATTTTTGCAGGCTCTGTTGTGATTTGGTTTTTACAGAATTTCACACTTGGTTTTCAACTTACAGACAATCCTGGTGAAAGTTTCCTTGGTATAATAGGAACATTTGTAGCTCCTGTTTTTAGGCCTATTGGATTTTCAGACTGGAAGACTTCAGTTGCATTCCTGACCGGGTTTATAGCAAAGGAAATGGTTGTGGCAACGCTTGCTGTATTGAATGGAGTTTCAGAAAGTGGAGGATTTGCACTTCTTGATGCAATTAGGTCTTCATTCACTCCTTTGGCTGCATTTTCATTTATGATTTTTATAGCCTTGTCGGCTCCGTGTATCGGTGCCATCGCTGCTACAAAACGAGAATTGAATTCATGGAAGTGGACTGGATTTGCAATATTGTATCAAACAGGCGTTGCTTATATAATGGCCTTGATTGTTTACAATGTTGGGAAACTAATCTGGGGGTGATGATTTGATAAATTATATAATAGCGGCTGTAATAATAATACCCACAATTTATATACTTTACAATCAGATTAAAAGGGTTAGAAGTGGCAAATGTTCAGTTAGTGATAATTGTAATAATTGTGCCTTTAAAAGTTCCTGCGGCGATGATGAAGAGCCTGAATAAATAAAATATAATATAAAAAAAATCAAGAATCTAGCATTCTTGATTTTTTGTTGCCTTAATATTTTATTTTAATTATCTCTTTACATCCTTGGATATGAGATCAACTTCAAGTTTGTCAAATTCTACATCTTCAACAAAATCATCAGAGGTAAAAGTTGTTCTTTTAAATGTTCTCAGTTCATTGTCGTGCTGAATTAGCCAAAGGGGAACGCTTAAATCAAGTTTGTAGCATATTTTTTCCAGTGACCTTTTGAATTTTTCCTTATCGGATCCTTTCGATTCATCTATTATATCAATTGATTCCAGTATTTTATTGCTTTTTATGACCTTTCCCCATACTTTAAACATAATCGTCCTCCACTATTAGTATATAAGATGATATCAGAAATAAGTAATATGTCAATATATTATGTATATTCAATTTTCTAAAGCTGTCCGGAAAGAAATTCCTTTGCCTTAAATATGTATGCTAAAAAAACGAATAATAAATATATGAAATTTTTAATTTAAAAAAGAATATGGTATAATTATTATAACAAGTGAAAGGCGGTGCATTATGAAATATAATATTCTGATATTACAAAGTAATGAAATACCTAAACTTAAGCCTATTCTGGACAATTATGTTGCAGAAAACAACATTAAGTCTGAAATCAAGGAAATGGAAACATTGGAAAGTGTTGAACAGCTCTTTGAGGAGAAGGTTCCCGATTTGGTGTTTTTGAGCAATGAATTTACTGCTGTCGACACAGCCAGGAAAATCAAAGCTCTAAACGAAGGTACAGCAGTGGTTTTTGTCGCAACAAAGCTTGAAATTAAAATCGATAAATATGAAGATGTACTTGACGGCATAGTTTACAAACCTTTGAAGGAAGTAGACCTGAAAGAGACCTTGAACAAATCTTTTGAAAAAATGAAAAAGAATTTGAAACTGTTTATGTTCAAGTATGAAAACGAAATGCATATAATTCCTTACAGAGACATTTTGTTTTTCGAGAAGAGAATATCCAAAATTAAGCTGTATACCAAAAAGGGAGAATATCTCATTAAGGAAAGCATGAGAAGGCTTATTTCCGAACTTGACAGTAAATATTTTGCCAGATGTCACAGTAGTTATATAATAAATCTTAGAAATATTGATGTTATAGACAAGAATGGATGTAAGCTTACAAATAGTGACAAGACACTTCCTGTTGGTAGAAAATACAGGGATAGGCTTGTCAAGAGGTTAGATTAAAGTTTGATTAAATTATCAGAAAATATTGATTTAATAATAAGAATATAGTATAATAATGGATGTGATTTTCAAATAGGGGTTAATTGTATCTAAATAACTCAACCGGTTTTGTAATGAAGCTGGTTTTATTTTTTCTAAGGGGGATGTATTATGTTAAAAAATATCAAAAAAAAAGAAGTAAGAAAAATTTTAGATTTAAGAATGGGAAATGGAAAGTGGGAAAATTTGAATACTGCCAATGAGGTGAATTCTAAAAATATCAATGTTGATAAGATATTGCATGATGAAAGCGTTCAATTTCTAATAACAAGCTATATTGGAATGCCATATGAGAATGTGTCATTAATGTATCCTATGAAAATGGACAAGGTACAGGCAGACAATAATGTATTCATTAACAATATCAGCAATGTTTTTGAAAATGTAAGATATTACAAAAACGAATCGGATTCCACTATGTTGTCTCTCAACGGACTTAAGGATGATGTTTCCAGGGGATTTGATTCTATGATGGAACTTGGTAGTGTGGATAATTTTTTAATCGATTTTTTCAAGATTGGTTTTCAGAAAAGAAGTTTTGCGCAGAAATTCAACGAGAAAGTTGAAGTTTTTGAATATGTGCTTAAAGGGGATACCGAGCAACGTGATTGCGATAAGTTGATTAATTATATTGATGACCATATGGACAATACTGAAAACAACTACTTCTATCTTCCACTGGAAGGCTGGAAGATTGATGAATTCAGCGACAATGGATACTTCAATAATTTGAGTTTGCACTATGACAAGATTTTTATTTGTGGATCAGGAGAAGAGTGGACAAGCAGTTCGGCGATTTTTGTTCATTAACATCATTTTGTAATAAATGATATTAGGAAAACACAGAGAATTTATATAGGATAGATATTATTAAACTGGAGGACTTTATGAAAATAGCAGTAGCAAGCAGCGACAAAAATGTGGCTCAACATTTTGGACATTGTGATGGATTTTATGTAGTTGAAGTTGAAGACGGAAAAACAGTGGATACAAAATTCCATGACAATCCAGGACATAAACCTGGAGTTTTACCGAGATTTTTGGCTGATTTAAAAGTTGAAACTATAATTGCCGGAGGAATGGGTGGAGCTGCTGTAGATTTGTTCAACGGATACAACATAGAAGTTGTAATAGGAGCAAGTGGAGATATTGAAGGAAATATCAAGGAATACCTAGCAGGAAATCTCAAATCGACGGGAAGCATATGTAGAGACCATGAATAAAGTGATAATTGTGGAAAACACTAAAGTTTTGATATTCTAAAGCTACAAAACTGCTACACGATATGATATATCCTGTAGCAGTTTTTATATTTGCAGGTAAATGGAATGAGTAAAATTGTATGAAGGATATCCAGGTTCATTGTTAATGTTTATTATACAGGAGAATATAGATGAATAAGATTAAGATTGGAATAATAGGCGGAGGTTCCTCAGGAATGGCTGCGGCTGCTGTTGCTGCTAAAAATGGCGCAGAGGTAGTTATAATAGAAAGAATGGAAAGAGTGGGTAAGAAACTTCTTGCTACGGGAAACGGAAGATGTAACTATACTAATGCATATATATCTGTTGACAGATATCATAGTATGGATATTGATATGGCATCAGAAATCATTAATAGTTTCTCCAACTATGATGTCCAGGATTTTTTCAGGGGACTTGGTATTGAACCTTATACCGATGAAACGGGAAAAGTGTTTCCAATGAGTCTCCAGGCATCCAGCGTAGTGGATGTATTAAGGGATGAATACTTAAGATTTGGTGCTGTTGAAAAATGCAGTGAAAAAGTTTTAAAAATCAATAAAAGCGGTAAGGGTTATAGGGTGACTACGGATAAGGATACTTATTCATTTGATAGAATCATTGTTGCAGCAGGAGGAAAGGTTGGAGCCAAGTTTGGTTCCGATGGTTCAGGGCTAAATATACTAGAAACAAAGGGATATAAGTTAAATGAAACCTATCCCGCTCTTGTAAAGGTTAAAAGTGATTTTTCCTATCTTAAAAGCCTTAAGGGATATAAGACAAATTGCAAGGTTATTCTGTACAGCAATGGAAAATCTTTGGAAAGTGATTTTGGAGAAGTCCTTTTTGCAGATTACGGAATATCGGGTCCCCCTATACTACAATTGAGCGGACGGGCCGTCAAAGAAATAAGGTCAGGTAAAGATGTCCATGTGGAACTTGACTTCTTTCCGGAACTTAACAAGTTGCAGATGTATGAGCTCTTTGAAAACAGATTTCTTACATTAAGACACAAGTCCATAAGAGATAGCTTTACTGGACTGGTCCACAAAAGACTTGTAATTCCTCTATTGAAAGAATCAAACATTGAAGACTTAAGTCAGAAATGTACAAAGCTCAACAAGAAAAAGATATATGAAATAATTGGCAATCTTAAATCTTTAAGAATTAAAGTTTTGGATTATCACTCGTGGAACGAGGCACAGGTAATGGGTGGAGGAATATCCCTTGGGTCAATAGAGCCTGAAAATATGGAATCAAAACGGGATAAGGGGCTGTATATTATAGGAGAGATACTGGATCTTTATGGTGATTGTGGAGGATTCAATCTTCAATGGGCATGGACTACTGGTATAAGAGCTGGAAAACATGCTTCAACTGTGGAGTTTTCTTGAAAATTCAATAAATAGGTGATACAATAAAAATTGCAGGAATTTTCTGCTTTTTTTAATGAATTATAAAAAATAATATATGAATAAACCATTGAAAACGTTGATTTTGTTAGGTTGAGTGAACTTGCTTGCTTATCTTGATAAATTGGTGTTTATTTATGCAGTTGAAACCTTTTCTTTTGGGAAAGAAAGGATAAAATATATTAAGGTAATTTAAAGCTTTTAATGTAACAATATGAAGATAAATATTGCAATAAAAATAATGGATTAACAAGTATGCTCATGCCTGATAATCTTTAGTGAAGGTGAAAATAATGAAAAAAATGTTTGAAAAGTTTTTTGGTTCCTATTCATCAAGAGAACTGAAAAGGTTAGAACCTACAATTGAAAAAATTGAAAGTCTTGATATTGAGATGGAAGGACTTTCTGATGAAGACCTTAAAAACAAGACTTTTGAATTCAAGAAAAGACTTGCAGAAGGTGAAACACTTGATGATATACTTCCTGAAGCATATGCTGCTGTAAGAGAAGCTTCAGTCAGGGTTTTGGGAATGAAACACTACAGGGTACAGCTTATAGGTGGAATCATACTTCATCAGGGAAGAATTGCAGAGATGAAAACAGGAGAAGGTAAAACCTTGGTTGCTACACTACCTGTTTATCTAAATGCACTTTCAGGAAAGGGAGTTCATGTAATAACAGTAAACGACTATCTGGCACAGAGGGACAAGGACTGGATGGCGAAATTGTATAATTTCATGGGATTGTCTGTTGGATGTATTGTAAACGGTCTTGACAACGACCAGAGAAGAGAACAATACAACTCAGACATTACTTATGGTACAAATAATGAATTTGGATTTGATTACCTTCGTGACAATATGGTTGTAAGAAGGGAAAATATGGTTCAGGGTCAACTGAATTACTGCATCATTGATGAGGTCGACAGTATCCTGGTAGATGAAGCAAGAACCCCTCTTATAATTTCAGGTGTTGGTGACAAGTCTACGGATTTGTATCTTAGAGCCAATGCCTTTGTACAGACTATGAAGGGTAGGAAAAAGGATCCTGACGAGAATATAAGCAAGATGGATCTTATGATGGGAAATATGAAGGAAGAAACTGTTGATTTTGTCGTTGATGAGAAAGGTAAGAGTGTTCTCCTTACTGAAAAAGGTATTTCAAAGGCTGAAGAGTATTTCAATATAGAAAATCTGGCGGATGAGGAGAATATGGAGCTTACACACCATATAAACCAGGCCCTGAAGGCCCATAATATCATGGTGTCTGATATTGACTATATAGTAAGAGACGGAGAAGTTATGATAGTCGATGAATTCACCGGAAGGCTTATGCAGGGAAGAAGATTCTCAAAAGGTCTTCACCAGGCAATAGAAGCAAAGGAAAAACTAAATGTCAAGAGGGAGTCGAAGACTCTTGCAACAATTACCTACCAGAACTTTTTCAGAATGTATACTAAGCTTTCAGGAATGACAGGTACTGCAAAAACAGAAGAGCAGGAGTTCAGGGAAATTTATAATGT
>CAZFYP010000046.1:0-15653 GCA_964523535.1 uncultured Clostridia bacterium | reverse complement strand
CAAGATGGGAAATATACTTGGAAGGGTAGGGGATGGAGAAAAAGTCTTCGCCTATGACGGTCACATAGATACTGTTGATGTGGGTCAGGAAGATAATTGGGAATTTCATCCATTCCAGGGAAAGGAAGATGAGGAATACATATACGGCAGAGGGGCTAGCGACCAGTCGGGAGGTTTTGCATCGTGTCTTTATGGAGCTGCCATAGCAAAGAAGGCAGGACTTCTTGAAGGAATAAGCCTTTGGGTGGTAGGGTCCGTACAGGAAGAGGACTGTGACGGTCTTTGCTGGCAGCATATACTTAAGGAGGAAACAATAAATCCGGAATTTGTCGTTCTTACTGAACCTACGGGACTTAATGTTTACAGAGGCCACAGGGGAAGGATGGAGATAAAGGTTACGGTTAAGGGCGTCAGTGCCCACGGTTCAGCCCCTGAAAGAGGAGACAATGCCATATACAAGATGGCTGCCATCTTGAAGGAACTGGAAGACCTTAATGAAAATCTTAAATATGATGAATTTCTCGGAAAAGGCACCCTTGCAGTTTCGGAAATTTTCTATACTTCGCCTTCAAGGTGTGCTGTTGCCGATGGATGTTCCATATCCGTAGACAGAAGACTGACTTTCGGTGAAACAAAGGATTCTGCCATTGGAGAGATAGAGGTACTTAAGAGTGTGGTTGACAGTGGTGCTGAAGTTGAAATGTATACATATTCAGGACCATCATACACAGGGCTGGTACAGGAAGTCGACTGCTATTTTCCAACCTGGGTCATAGGAGAGGATAGCAGATACTGTAGTATTCTTCTTGATTCCTGCCAAAAGGTTCTCGGCAAAAAGCCCCTTCTTGACAAGTGGACATTTTCAACAAACGGAGTAGCTATAATGGGAATGAACAATATACCATGCATCGGTTTCGGTCCCGGTAGAGAAGAAGAAGCCCATGCCCCAAATGAAAAGATATTGAAGGAAGAACTTATAAATGCAGTCAAGGTTTATGCAATTATTCCTGAATTATACAAAGGAGGACAGAAATGAGTGGAAGATTGAAGGGAAAGGACTTTATTACATTAAGAGACTGGACAAATGATGAAATCGACTTGTTGCTGGATGTTTCGGCAGATTTGAAGAGAAAGTTTTATATGGATACTCCTACACCCACCTTGCCCTACAAGACAATATTTCTTATGTTTTTTGAACAGTCCACCAGGACAAGGAATTCAATGGAAGCAGGTATAGCCCAATTGGGGGGACATGCAAACTTCCTGGACACATCAACAATGCAGATAAGCCATGGTGAAGTTGCCAGGGATACTGCCAAGATACTGTCAAGCTACGGGCACGGTATAGCCTGCAGAAACTGCAACTGGCAGGAGGGAAACAAGTATCTAAACGACATGGCTGCAAATTCCTCAACCCCTATCATGAATCTCCAGTGTGACCTTTTCCATCCCATGCAGGGGATTGCTGATCTCATGACAATAAAGGAAAAACATGACAATACAGAAAAACTCAAAGTTTCAATAATATGGGCATATGCAACATCCCACAAGAAACCTATAAGTGTTCCCCTTACGCAAATACTCCTCTTTCCAAGATACAAAATGGACGTAACACTTGCCTATCCTCAAGGTTTCGAACTTCCTGACTGGGCAATAGAGGAAGCTCAGGCAAATGCCAAAAAATACGGAGGCGATTTTTCAATCACCCATGACATGGAAGAAGCATACAAGGATGCAGATATTGTAATACCTAAGAACTGGGGTTCCTGGTCTTCCAAGAATCCTGATGTTGACATAGAAGACTTCAAGAACTGGAAGTGTACTGAAGAGCTTATGGAAACGGCCAGTGACGATGTTCACTATATGCATGCCCTGCCTGCAGACAGGGGAAACGAAGTTGAGGATTCTGTAATAGACGGTGACTATTCCATTGTTTATCAGGAGGCTGAGAACAGGCTGCATACGGCAAAAGGAGTTATGAGTCTGATTCTATAATTTAAAAGGTGTTGGTTTAAGAGTTCGTTCATGTGAAATATCTGACTATTCCCTGTTCCGTCGATTATGTCTTTCTTGATTTATTAATGTTGAAAGACATATCTCCAAGTCACGACCTCACAGTCATATATTTCACATTTCACTATGATGATAATTAAAATGAAAACAATGCTAAAGGATAATCGAGGAATTTGTGAGGTCTCGAATTCGAAATTCGTCAATTGTCCTTATAAAATCAAAATTGATGTGTTGAGTGAGTTGGCAAGAAAGCAACTACGCTGCGTTAAATACGGAAATATTTAATAAGCCGCGAAGGAAAGTTACATTGAAAGCATAATAGCAATGAATCAAGGAATTATGCATTTTGACTTTCCTGAGTTGGAACAAATGCAGCGATTATACTGTAACTGACTAAAAATTAAGAAAACAGATATATAATTCCATACGAGGAGACGATATTATGAATAAGGTACCTGTTGTTGGACCAACCTATGAGGAAATGCTTCATCCCTGGAAGATTGAACCTGAAATAAGAAAAGCGGCTTATGAAATGAAAACCAAGGATATGCTCCATCCCCTGAATCTTTACAATATCACATGGAGGAATATCAAGGATGAAATTGCATATTTCATCTTGCCTCCAAGCTTTACGGGAATCAAGGCGAACATAGTTGTGATGTATGCCAAGGATTTCCCTACAGGTAGCCACAAGGTAGGACCCACCTATTCGGTTCTTACTGAAAAGACTGTTCTTAAGGAGGTTGATCCCTTGAATCACAGGCTTATCTGGCCTTCTACAGGTAACTATGGTGTTGGAGGGGCTTGGGTAAGCTCAAGGATGAATTATGATTCTCTAGTAATACTTCCGGAGGAAATGTCTACTGAAAGGTTTGATCTGATCAAACTATATGGATCTGATGTAATAGCCACTCCGGGTTGCGAGTCCAATGTTAAGGAAATTTATGACAAGACAAAGGAACTTAAGTTTCTCGACCCCGAAAGAATAAGGATTCTGAATCAGTTTGAAAGTTTTGCAAACTACAGGTTTCATGAATATGTTACGGGAAATACCATGGTTGAACTCGTCAAGGAAGAAAACATAGGCAATGGTCAGATAGCTTCTGTTGTTCTTACTGTAGGTTCTGCAGGAACCATAGCCTGCGGAGATCGGGTAAAGAAGAGTTTCCCTGATGCAAAAATAATTGCAGGGGAGCCTGTCCAGTGTCCAACCCTGTCTCTTAACGGATACGGGGGACATGACATACAGGGAATAGGCGACAAACATGTTACCTGGATTCACAATGTTATGAACTGTGATGGAGTCGTACAGATAGATGACATGGATTGTAAGAGGATGCTTAAGGTATTCACTACCGATGTAGGCAAGGAATATTTGAAGACCGTTCTTGGAGAAGAGACAGTGGAATTCATTTCCGACAAGATAGGCATATCCAGCGTAGCAAATATCATTGGAGCCATAAAGACAGCAAAATATTATGACTTGGATGAGGGAGACAACATACTTACTGTTGCTACCGACTCAATAGACAGATACCATTCCGTAATCAATAAGATGCCTGAAATAGACAGATACAGTGCAAAGAACATATACGACAGGGTAATAAGATTCCAGGAGCCTTCCTTCTTCTATGAAGGAAATATGGACAACAGAAAAAGATGGCATAATCTCAAGTACTATACATGGATAGAACAGCAGGGCAAGACAATTGAAGAGCTCAATATGCAGATGAAGCAGTCATACTGGAATGAAAAAGCTTCACAGGTAGAAGATGCAGACAGGCTTATTGAGGTATACAGGGAAAAACATGCCGTAGAACTTAAGGAAATTCTAGGTGTCTGAGATGTTTGACTTGGGTATTACAAATGGGAAGGTATATATTGATGGAAGTTTTGTTGATACTAATGTATATATAAAAGATGGAACAATTGAAAGGATAGGCAGTGGAATATTACAGTGTAAAAAGAGGGTGGATGCAAAAGGGAAGCTTGTTCTTCCCGGATTCATCGACCCCCATGTACACTTTTCACTTGACCTTGGGGAGTTTTCCTCAAGGGATGATTTCCAGTCCGGACCAAAAGCAGCAGCCTTTGGAGGAGTTACGACATTTCTGGACTTTACAAGACCCATATTAAATTATGGTCAAGCCTTGGAAGCCATAAGGGAGAGAAAAAGGGAAGCTGAAGAATCATGCGTGGATTATTCTCTTCACCTTACATTGGGGAATTATTCAGGAGATGTTGAATCCCTTGTGAAAATCTGCAGGGATGAAGGACTTGCAAGCATAAAGGTCTTTACTGCTTATTCTGAATCTGATAGAAGATGTTCATATGAAGTCATTGGGAAAATACTTGATGAGGATATCCTTGTCATGTCCCACTCTGAAGAGGATAACCTTGTAAGCCCCCGGTGGGAAGATGTGTCTACCTATGAGAAGTCAAGACCGGTAGAGGCGGAGACCACTGCTGTTGAAAAGCTGTGTACTATTGTATCTTTGAAGGAAAAGACTGGTTGCGGAAGACTATATATTGTTCACGTCTCATCAGGTTCAACTGTAGACATGGTAAAGTCCGGTTTTGGAAAACTCTTGAACAATAAAATATTTCTTGAAAGTTGTCCCCATTATTTTCATCTTACTTCTGCTTGTTACGGTAGAAGGGACGGGAGAATCTATCTCATGGCACCTCCCTTGAGGTCTGTAGACCAGATGGAAAAGCTAAAAGGGAATATTGACTTTATGTCAACCATAGGCACCGACCACTGTCCCTTCATGAAAGAGGAGAAACTGAAATACGAGAGAGCAGACCGGGTACCAAAGGGAATAGGTGGAATAGAGTATTCCTTCTCACTTATGTATACTCTCTTCGGTCAAGGCATCATTTCCAGATTTACTTCTGCTCCTGCTGAAATATTCGGACTTGAAAAAAAGGGCAGAATCAGAGAAGGATTTGATGGAGATATTGTGATTTATGATGAAAATATTTCCCGGGAAATAGACAGTGGACAATCAAGATGCGACTATTCTGTCTATAATGGTTTTAAGACCAGGGGAAAGGTTGAAACTACAATATCAAGGGGAAATATAATAATGGACAAGGGAATATTTTATGGAGGAAGGGGAAGCTTTATCAGGAGGTAAACCATGAAGGCAATAATAAATCTCAAGATTTACGATTATGAGAATTACATAGACGATGGATATATAATATTCGACAAGAAGATAATTGAAGTAGGTCATATGAAAGATTTCAAGTCTCCCCATGAAAGAATTGACGGCAAGGGGAAACTTCTCATTCCTGGACTTGTAAATTTCCATACCCATGTATATTCCACTCTTTTCAGGGGACTTGACATGAAGGCTTCTCCTACAACCTTCAAGGGAGTACTTGACGACATATGGTGGAAGTTTGATTCCAAGCTCAGACTTGAAGATATTGGTCTCAGCGCTGAAGTATACTGCGACGAATGCCTCAAGGCAGGTGTTACATCAGTCATAGACCACCATGCAAGTGGTGAGATAAATGGCAGCCTTGACGTTTTGAGAAATGTAATAAAGAAAAAATTCGGAATGAAGGCAATGTTCTGCTTCGAGACAAGCGACAGGTTCAATCTGGGAGAATGCATAAGGGAAAATCTTAATTCCATCGACCAGGGAGATGGACTTTTTGGATTACATGCCCTCATGTCGCTAAGTGATGAGTCTCTGGAAAAAATCAAGGTATATGCTAAATATACACCAATACATGTACATGTTGCAGAAAGTATAGAGGATGAGGAACATTCAATTAGGGAACATGATATGACTGTAGTTGAAAGGCTTGACAAGTTTGAACTTTTAAATGAAGATTCCTTGCTTGTACATTGTGTAAACATAAATGAAAGTGAAGCTAAGCTTATAGGCGAAAGAAATTGTGCTGTGACATTTAATCCTACATCAAATATGAATAATGCAGTAGGAATATTCGAATATAATTTGTTTAAAAGGAATAATATAAGAATATTAGTAGGTACTGACGGACTTGGAGTAAATATTATGAGGGAATGGCAGAATCTTTACTTTATGGGAAAACAATCTACTAATAATCCAAGTGGTATTGGACTTAATGAGATAAAAAGACATATTTCTGATTCTTACAGATATTTTAACAGCGTGACAGGTACAAAAATTGGAAGGATTGAAGAAGGCTACGATGCTGATTTTATTGTATTTGACTACAATCCACCTACTCCAATGACTGAAGCAAATGCATTTGGACATGTCTTCTTTGGTGTTTTCGACAGCATGAAGCCCCGATATGTAATTGTAAATGGAAATTACAAGATCAACGACTACAAGCCACAGGTGGAGTTTGAAATGAGACATGACCTCGTTAGAGACCTGTGGGAAAGGATTGGTGAAACTCTATGAATACGCAAGTGAAGCTTTTTGGCAAAACCTTTGACAACCCCTTGCTTCCTGCTTCGGGACCTATAGTTGGAGAACTTGAAACTTTGGAATACTTCAACGAATCACTGACAGGGGGAATAGTCACCAAGACCATATCTGTTGGAGGAGCTCTTGTAAAAAAACCATGTATAATAGCAACAAAACATTGTGTACACAATACGGAATTGTGGAGCGAATATCCCCTGGACAAGTGGTCTGTGGATATTCTTCCTGGCCTTGCAAAAAATCTAAAGAAGCCACTTATAGTTAGCGTAGGGTATACGGCAGAGGATTTGGAAATTGTTGTTCCACAGGTTGAAGAATATGCTGATTTTTTCGAGGTTAGCACACATTACGGAAAGGACAAGCTGGAATCGTTGGTTACAAGTATATGCCAACTTACAGACAAGCCTGTATTCATAAAGCTGAGTCCCCATATAGAGGATTATCTGGATTTTGTGGAAATTGCAGTCAATTGTGGAGCAAGTGGAATCGTGGCAATCAACTCCCTTGGACCTGGAGTCGTTGTGGATCTTGCAAAGCGTGCAGTAAAACTTGGAATAGACGGGGGCAAGTCATGGGTTTCGGGACCCAGCATCAAGCCTGTTGCCCTTAACAGAGTAGCAAATATAAGAAAGAGATTTCCCAATCTTTCAATCATAGCATGTGGTGGAGTTGAAAGCGCAGAGGATGTACTTGAATTCATCCTTGCTGGAGCAGATCTGGTACAGATGCTTTCATCGGCCCTTATGAAGGGAAGGGAACTTTTTGACAAGATTGTGAAGGATTTGCCTGGGGCAATGCAAAAATATGACATAAAGTCAATCGAAGATTTGAGAAATACTGATCTTTTACTTGAACCTCAAGGCAGGGGAGGTTATCCCATTGTGGATAATGATAAATGTACCAGGTGTGGTCTGTGTACAAGACTGTGTCCGCAAATGGCATTGACCCTTGAAGATGAAATCATGCTGGACAAGGAAAAGTGTATAAATTGCGGGCTTTGCCAGTCAAAATGTCCTGTTGAGGCAATTAAGGGAGTGCTCTAATGGCTGAATATTACCTGGAGTGCATAAGCTGCGGCAAAAAGTACAAGCCTGAAAAAGGATTGTACTGGTGCAGTGACTGCGGTTCCATCATGGGAACTCTTCAGGTTATATACGATTACCAGTCATTGAAAAAAACAGTGTCCAGGAAGTCCTTTACTTCATCAGCAAGCATTGTTCAATTCCAAGACCTTCTTCCTGTGAAATTTTCAACAGACATTGATGAATTTATTGGAGGTAGCCCTCTTTTCAGGTTCACCAATAAATTTGGAATGGAAGATATAATGATAAAGTTTGATGGAATGAGCATGTCAGGGTCATACAAAGACAGGGCAAGCATAATAGCTGTCAACAGGGCTCTTGAAGAAGGATATGAAACCATATTCTGCGCATCTACGGGAAATGCAGCATCTTCTCTAGGCCTCCTGAGTGCCCATACTGCATTGGATACCTATATTTTTGTACCGGCCACAATACCGGAAGGAAAACTGGCCCAGCTGGTGGCGGCGGGAGCTAGGATAATTCCAATAAAAGCGTCATATGACCGTGCCTTTGACATATCTCTTGACATAGGACTGAAGAACAAGTGGTATTGTAGGAACTCTGCAGTTAATCCCTATCTTCTGGAAGGAAAGAAGACGGGAGCCTATGAAATAATTGTGCAGAACAATTATGAAGTTCCTGATTATTGCATAGTGGCAGTTGGTGACGGTACTGTAGTTAGTTCAATCTGCAAGGGATTCGATGAATTCTACAAACTGGGTATTGTTGATAAAATACCCAAGGTAATAGGGGCACAGGCCCAGGGTGCAGCCACTGTGAAGCATGTATTTGAAAAGGGAAGACCATACAAGCCTTTGGTAGAAGATGCTAAGACTGTAGCAGACAGTATAAGTGTAGGAAATCCAAGGGACGTCATCAAAGCATGTTCCTTCATGGAGGAAAACGGAGGATATTTCGAAAGTGTAAGTGATGATGAAATTGTAGGTGCCATCAGCCAAATGGCAGCAGAAACTGGAATCTTTGCAGAACCTGCCGGAGCCACAACCCTTGCCTGCCTTAAGAAGCTTCTTGGACAAGGAAGGATAAAATCCAGGGACAAAGTCTGTCTCATAGTTACGGGAAATGGTCTTAAGGATGTAGGAGCTCTTGGAGAAATGAGCAATATACGAAAATATTCAATTGATCAAGCATATAAACTATTTGAGGGGGTCAATAAATGAGGTTTAAAGAGATAGTTCAGCCGACGACTCTTGATGAAGCCGTCAATGAAATGAAGAACAGCAAATATACCCTTATAGGAGGGGGTGCCTTTCTGAAGCTTCAGAAGGGTGGTGTAAAGAAGGGAATAGATCTTTCGAAACTGGACCTGAATTATATCAGGGAGGAAGGGGATTGTATAAGTATAGGAGCTATGACTACACTGAGGGATGTTGAAAAAAGTGAAGTGCTGCCTGACTGTTTGATTCAGTCCGTTTTACAGATTGGGGGAGTAGGTCTTAGGAATCTTGCAACTGTTGGAGGAAGTGTAAGCGGTAAATATACCTTTTCTGATATAGGAACTGCCCTTATAGCTCTTGATGCAAAACTCAGTTTTCATATTGGTGGAGAGGTTTCCATGATTGAATATCTTCATTCCAATATAATGAAAAACGACATATTGCTTGAAGTTTCCTTTTCAAAGGTTGGATTTTCATCCTTCAAGGCATTCAAGCACAATTATACGGATTTTGCCTTGGTGAATATTTGTGTGACTTCAGGAGACAAGATAAGGATTTCTGTTGGAGCAAGGCCAGGAAAGGCAGTAATAATCAAGGATATAAATACAAAACACAATGCACAGGAACTTCTGAGGGATGTTGAGTTCTCAAATGACTTCAGAGGCAGTGGAGAATACAGGAGAAGCGTGGCTGAAACCATGTTGTCTGACATATTGAAGGAGGGATTGTTTTGGAAGTGAGACTTAAAATCAATGGTAGAGAATACAATCATTCAATAAAAGCGGACGAATATCTTTTGGATACTCTCAGAGACCTTGGAATCAAGAGTGTAAAAAGGGGATGCGATACAACATCCTGCGGAGCCTGCTCTGTAATTGTTGACGGAAAGCTTGTACCATCCTGTTCCTTCTATACAATAAGGGCACAGGACAAGGAAGTTACAACAGTGGAAGGAATATACGACCAGGCAGACAAGATAGCGGGATATCTTACTGCAGAGGGTGTAGAACAGTGTGGATATTGTTCTCCCGGTCTGGTAATGGCTGTATATTCCATGAGGAGGGAACTGGAAGCTCCCAATCTTGATCAAATCAAACATTATCTGGCAGGAAACCTGTGCAGATGTTCAGGGTATGAGGGTCAGCACAGGGCTATATTGAAATATCTGGAGGTGGAAAGATGAGTGTAAACAAATCCGTAGCCAAACTGGACGGCAAGGGTCTTGTACACGGCAAGCCTGCATATACAGACGACCTTGCACAACAGAATTCACTGATAGTCAAGGTCTTGAGAAGTCCTCATCCATTTGCTCAAATAGTCCAGATAGATACTGAAAAGGCTGAAAAGATAAAAGGTATAAAATGCATATTCACATGGAAGGATGTGCCCGACAAGCTCATGTCAAGGGCGGGCCAGGGATATCCGGAGCCATCACCCTACGACAAGAAAATACTGGACAAGTATGTAAGATACGTAGGTGATGCAGTTGCTGTTGTCGCAGGTGATGACAGCCATGCTGTGGAAGATGCAATGAAGCTTATAGATGTTGAATACAAGGTCTTGGAGCCTGTAATAGACTTCGAGAAGGCAAAGGGAGCCGATACTGTAATACACAAGGGAACCTTCAGCAAGTTTGAAATAGGACATGATCCTGAAAAGAATCTTGCGGCAGGATATGAAATGGAAATAGGAAGTGTTTCCCAGACTCTTGAAGACTGTGATTTCGTCTACAAGGGAAGGTATTACACCCAGCCCCAGGCGCACTGCATGATGGAACCACATTCTGCGGCTGCCCATATGGATTATCAGGGAAGACTGAATATTATGACTTCCACCCAGACCCCCTTCCATGTAAGGCGTATTCTAAGCCACAATCTTGATATGCCTATATCCAAGATAAGGGTTATAAAGCCTAGAATAGGGGGAGGCTATGGAGGAAAACAGGCGATCCATGGTGAGTTTTTCGTTGCCCTGGTTACACTTAAGACGGGGCAGCCTTCGAAAATCATGTATACGAGAAAAGAAGTTTTTCAGTCCACTTATACGAGACATCAGATGAGAATAGACATGAAAATTGGTGCAATGAAGGATGGAACTATAAGGGCCATAGACATGGATGTATTGTCAAACACGGGAGCATACGGGGAACATGCCCTTACAGTTCTCATGGTTGCAGGCGCAAAGACCCTGCCCCTCTACAACAAGGTGGAGGCAGTTGCCTTCAGGGGAGATGTTGTCTATACCAACACCACTCCGGCAGGAGCCTACAGGGGATATGGAGCCATACAGGGAAATTATGCCCTTGAGTCTTCAATAGACGAGATTGCTTCAATGATTGCTATGGACCCAGTGGAAATAAGAAGAAAGAATATGATTCGTGAAAAGGAAACATCAAAGATATTCGAGATAATGGGAGAAGGCAAGGAAGGAACTGCAATGGTTATTGAATCATGCAAGCTTAAAGAGTGTCTTGACAGATGTCTTGAAATGATAGACTGGAAGGAAAAGTATCCAAGAGTTGAAATGGAAGGCGACAAGGTGAGAGGAGTAGGTATGGCTCTTGCCATGCAGGGATCGGGAATACCATATGTGGACATGGGTGCCAGCATACTTAAATTTAATGATGACGGTTCATTCAATCTGCTGATTGGTGCTACTGATCTTGGAACAGGGTCAGATACCATACTTGCACAAATTGCGGCAGAAGTTCTAATGGTTCCTCTTGAGAAGATAATAGTATATTCTTCAGATACGGACCTTACACCGTTTGATACTGGAGCATATGCATCCAGTACCACCTTCGTTTCTGGACACAGTGTAAGAATTGCTGCTGAAAATATGATTGAAAAAATCAAGGAAGCTGGAAGAAAGCATTTCAATTCCCTTGAAGTTGAATATGATGGAAGCAGTTTGTCAGCAGGTCAAGAATCCATTGATCTTAAGGAACTGGCTACAGTCCTCTATTATTCGGAAAACATGGAGCAGCTTGTTGCAACTGGTTCCTTCTATGGTACGAATTCTCCTCCTCCATATATGGTGGGAGCTGTCGAAGTGGAGATAGACAAGAGAACTGGAAGGATGGAAGTTATTAAGTATGTTGCATCAGTAGACTGTGGTACTACAATAAATCCAAATCTTGCTAAAATTCAGGTTGAAGGAGCTCTTCTGCAAGGCATAGGAATGGCAATGTACGAGGATGCCGAGTATACTTCCACTGGAAGACTCATCAACAATACAATGATGAAATACAATCTTCCCACAAGAAAGGAAGTGGGAAAGATACAAGTGGAATTTGCTGAAAGCTATGAACCATCTGGACCTTTCGGTGCAAAATCTGTAGGTGAAATAGGAATAGATACACCTCCTGCCGCTATTTCAAATGCAATCAAGAATGCCCTGGGTGTAAGGATGAACAGACTTCCAATGAAAAGCCAAGATATCTGGGAGAAAACAAGGAAGAAATAAGGAGGCAATGTGGATATAAAGAAAAAATACAAAAGACGTGTAGAACTTGCCTCGGGAAGAGACAAGGTTGAACTTCTACTGAAGAATTGTCAGATAGTCAATGTTTTCAGTCATTCAATAGTCAATGGAGATATTGCAATAGACTCGGGAAAGATAATTGGAATAGGAGATTACGAGGCAGTCAATGTAATCGATATGGAGGGTAGATATGTGGCCCCTGGTCTAATTGACAGTCACGAACATATGGAGTCCTGCCTTGTAACGCCTGAACAGCTTGCAAGAGTAGTTGTCCCCAAAGGTACCACAACAATAATAGCCGATCCCCATGAAATAGCAAATGTATGCGGATTGGAAGGAATAAGGTTCATGATGGAAGCAACTGAGAACATACCGCTCAACGTATTTTTCATGCTTCCATCCTGTGTGCCGGCAACGGAATTTGAAACCTCCGGAGCCAAGCTTGACGCGGAGGACCTTAAGACGCTTATGGGTAAAAACATAGTTCTGGGACTTGGAGAGCTTATGGACTATCCCGGAGTAATAGCAGGCAAGGAGGATATTATAGACAAGATACTTCTTGCCGACAGAAAGATTATTGACGGTCACAGTCCATTGATTTCAGGCAAGAATCTGAATGCCTATGCAATTAACGGAGTGAAGACTGATCATGAATGTACAAATCTCAAGGAAATGGAAGAGAAGCTGTCCCTTGGAATGTATATAGCCATTAGGGAAGGTTCTGCTGCAAGAGACCTTGAAAAGCTCATACCTGGTGTCAACAACCATACTGAAAGAAGGTGCACCTTCTGTACAGACGATAAGCATCCTGGTGACATACTCAAGGAAGGTCACATAGATCACAATGTGAGAAAGGCAATATATATGGGTGTGGACCCCATAAGTGCAATAAAGATGGCAACTGTCAATACGGCTGAATGTTACAAGCTGAGAGATATAGGGGCAATAGCTCCAGGCTATGATGCGGATATAATAGTCTTGGATAATCTTGAGGAGTTCAATATAGACCAGGTCTATAAAAAGGGAATCCTTGTTGCAGAGGATGGCCAGGCCAAGTTTGAAGTTGAAAGGCCTGATATATCTTCAGTCAGCAATACCGTTACAATAGGTCATATTACGGAAAAGGATCTTGAAATTTATCTTGATACGGATATAGCCAATGTAATAAGAGTCAACACTTCATCTCTTCTTACAGAGAAGGTAGTAAGAAAGGTGAGTCTTGACAGGGAAGGTAGATTCATATCCAACAAACATATAGACATACTTAAGATAGCAGTCATTGAAAGGCATGGAAAGACAGGAACCATAGGACTTGGACTTATTGAAAACTTCAGGTTCAAGGGTGGAGCTCTTGCCTGTACCATAGCTCATGACTCTCATAACCTTATTGTAATTGGCGACAGTGATGCTGACATGGTGCTTGCCATAGAGAAGATCAAGGAAATGAATGGCGGTATAGTAATAGCTTCAGAGGGCCTAATTGAAGAATGTTTGCCACTTCCGGTAGCAGGACTAATGTCTGATGACGACATGGAAACCGTAGCTGAAAAAATTTCTAAAATAATTAAATATTTGCACAATAAAATGGGTAGGAATAGATTGAAGGATCCTTTGATGACTTTAAGCTTTCTTGCATTGCCGGTTATACCGGATATTAAGATTACGGACAAGGGACTCTTTGATGTGAATAAATTTAATTTCATAGACATAAATGTAGAATAATTGAACTGGAAGGTGAACTACTTGAATGAATTTATGAAAAAAGCTGTTGAAGAGGCTTTGGAAGGTATCAAGAACAAGGAAGGTGGACCCTTTGGGGCAGCCATTGTCAAGGACGGAGTAATAATTGCAGTTGGAAACAACAAGGTAATAGCTACCAATGATCCTACTGCCCATGCCGAAATCGTTGCTATAAGAAGAGCCACTGAAATTCTTGGAAGATTTGACCTTTCCGACTGTGAAATATACACTACCTGCGAACCCTGTCCAATGTGCTATTCGGCAATCCACTGGGCAAAGATTCCTGTAATGTATTACGGAGCAACAAGGAAGGATGCTGAAGACATAGGTTTCAGCGACAAGTATCTATATGATGTCCTATCGGGAAAAATTGAGGATGTACAGCTGGAAAGCAAGCAAATCGATGAAGAAGAATGTCTGGAACCATTCAAGCTCTACGATGAAGACGAAGACAAAACTTTATATTAATCAGGCAGTCCCCTTGAAGAAAATCTTTGAGGGGATTTTTATGATATCATAAATGAATGGCTATGCCTGAAAATTCATACATGAAAATAATTTCATGTTTTTTCACAAAAGTACTTGACATTTACCCAATATATATATATATATATTATGGATTTGCATAAGGGATGCAAAGCGGGTATTGTATTACTGAAATTTTTCAGGAAGGGGATGGATAGGGATAGAACTGCCTACAGTGAACGATACTTGTTTGCTGTTTTTTTTATTTAACGCAGCAAGCTGCTTTCCTGTGCAAAAAATCACAAAACAAATAAGATTTGGAGGAAAAACATGTTAAAAAGAATTATCGGCTTTACAATTTGTATCATGATGCTCATGTCTTCATGCTTGATGGATGTGTCAGCATATGCAACAACCATTGGACAGGACGTATACTATAACCTGCCCATAAACTCGGGAATGGACCAAGAGTCCGATGCAGAGTATATAGACAATCAACTTGGTGCTGTAGGAGATGCGGAGCTGTCTCAGGACAGGATTTACGGAGATTACTCTGTAAAAGTGACCCTTGATAGCAATTCAGGAGAGACAGACTATATCCTGGTGGATTCAGATACATTCAATATAAATGACTACAGTCAGGTAGAGATATTGGTGAAGCCCGGAGACGGGTCCGAATGGATAGAATTTTCCACTGCCACTTCAAGTTCTAAGAAATATGAAATTGGTGAGGAAATCGAGAGAGGTAAATGGAACTGTATAATCCTTGACCTTACAGAGATACAGGGAGCACTGACCCAGGGAGAGGACCTTAAGGTGGAATCAAACGATTCATCAGTATGGTATTTCGATGAAGTAAGGTCTGTAGAGACAAAGGTATACAGCTTCAGTATGTCAAACATGACAAATACAGATACTGAAATCAGCAACGGAGGACTCCAGTTCAAAGACAGCGGTTCGACAACCTTTGACATCACACCTACAACCCTTAAGTCTGAAGAACTTTCCATATCAGGAGAAAAAGAAATATCCAAAATAATAATAGACAGGGAGTATGCTGATACAAGTGGAGACTTGTCAGAACTTCCTACTGATGCCTTGTACCTGGCGGACTTGACAGTATTTCCGACAAATTTTGTGATTTCCGGAAATGGAAATATCCTGTATTATGTTGATCCGTCTGATGATGAGAAAATACATAGGTTTGATCTGACAACAAATTCGTCTTCATATTTTACAACACCATACGGGGTAGAAGA
>CAZFYP010000045.1:0-15800 GCA_964523535.1 uncultured Clostridia bacterium | reverse complement strand
GCAAGAACCATAGCCTATGAACTTTTTGAAAATGAAGAAGCAATGATAAGACTTGACATGTCTGAATACATGGAAAAACATACAGTATCAAAACTTATAGGAGCACCTCCTGGTTATGTAGGTTTTGACCAGGCAGGATTCCTGACTGAAAAAATCAGAAGAAAGCCTTATTCTGTAATACTTCTAGATGAAATTGAAAAGGCCCATCCTGATATTTTCAACATACTTCTGCAGATACTTGAAGATGGAATACTTACGGATTCCAAGGGAAGAACTGTTAACTTTGAAAATACAGTATTGATAATGACATCAAATGCAGGAACAAGCATCAAGGGAAACAAGATCGGTTTTGGCAACAAGGAACATGAGGCTCTTGAAACAAAGGTAAATGACGCACTGAAAAATACCTTCAGACCTGAATTCCTAAACAGAGTCGATGAGATAATAGTATTTACTGAGCTTGCACACCAAGAGCTTAGAAAAATAATAGACCTCATGGTCAATGAAGTAGCAGATGAAGCAAAAAGCAAGAAAATACAGCTAAATGTATCCAATGAAGTTAAGGAATTCGTACTTAAGGAAGGATACAACAGTAAATATGGAGCTCGTCCTTTGAGAAGAACAATACAAAGACTTATCGAAGATGAAATTTCAGAAGCCTACTTGAAAGGCAATATAAAAGAAGGAATGGAAGTCAGCTTTATCATGGAAGATGAGAAGGTAAAACTGATTTATAATACACAGGAGTAATTAATGTTTAAAGCAACTGACTACAGTATTAGATTAAAAAACAACTATAGAATAATAGCAGAAAGCTTTCTTGAACAGGATGATGTGAAGAATGCTCTTAAGTTTTACGAAAAATCAAAAACATACATGGGCGAAAGTCAAGACATTGACATTCTCCTTGATATTGGCTTCATATACTACGAAAACGAAAATTTTCTTGCATCAAAAAACACCTTTCTCGATGCAATAGCCATGAACAACAGCGAACCAAGAGGATATTTTGGACTTGGAATAGTATATGAAGAACTTGAAGAATTCGAGAACTCCCAGGAAGCATATCTCAAGGCACTGGAAATTGATGAAAACTACCAGCAAGCATATTTTTTCATTGCAGGTCTTTATCAAAAAATGGGTGATTTTGAGAACAGCGAAAAGAACTATTTAAAATCACTGGAACTGAATGAAGACGACTATTGGGCTATTACAAATCTAGGCTCTCTCTATGAGGAATTCAACAAAAATAAAAAAGCTGAAGAATACTTCAAACAGGCCTATGAACTCAATAATAATAATCCTACCTCAGCCTTCAATCTTGGAGTAGTGAACGGTAAGATGGGTAAAATTGACGAGGCAAAGGAATACTACAAGGCTTCAATAGAATTGGACCCCTACAATCCTTCTGCATATCTTAATCTTTCTCTTCTTTACAAGATAAAGGGAGATTATGACGAATCTCTTCATTGGCTTTCCAAGGGAATCAATAATAAGCCGGACAGCGGTTTTCTGCACTATCACAGGAGCTGCATAAACCTGCTTCTGGGAAACAGTGAAAGTGCAGTAAAGGATGCAAGGAAGGCCTGTCTCTTTGATGATTATTTTGTTAATTTCATACAGGAAGATCCAGACTTGGAATTAATCAAAGAATCCGTATTAGACTAGCGGATTCTTTTTTTATAGTCTAAAAAATTCAAAATTCTTAATCCCTTGAAGCATTGGCATTATATTGATAAGGTCCTTACACCTTTTAATAAATAAACATTTATGATATAATGTTAGTACTACAAATAAATCATTGGGAGGTTTGTTATGAATTCAAGCACTATTAAAATTATTGTATTATCACTTTATCTTATCGGCATGATTCTAATTGGTTTCTTTTATTACAAGAAAACAAGCGACTTTTCGGATTATGTTTTGGGAGGAAGAAAACTGGGAAGCTGGACAGCCGCACTTTCAGCCCAGGCATCGGATATGAGTGGATGGCTCCTTATAGGACTGCCTGGAACCGCCTATCTTTCGGGTCTTGATGCATCATGGATAGCAATAGGACTAGCTCTTGGTACCTATATCAATTGGAAGGTTGTAGCCAAGAGGCTTAGAAGCTACACTGAAATTGCAGGGGATTCACTTACCTTGTCTGATTATTTCGAAAACAGGTTCAGGGATGACACCCATATACTTAGAATTGTATCAGCTCTTGTAATCATCATTTTCTTTGCAGTATATACATCAGCTCAATTTGCAGCTGGAGCAAAGCTCTTTGAAACACTTATGGGAATGGAATACAGGACTGCACTTGTACTGGGTGGAGCCGTAATCATTATCTATACCTTCCTGGGAGGTTTCATGGCCGTTTCATTTACTGACTTCATCCAGGGTATGCTCATGTTTTTCGCCTTGATTATTGTACCATTTGTTATGGTGGCAGAAATTGGAGGATTCGGAACAACTTTTGATAAAATGGCTGCTGTGGATCCACACTATCTTGACATGTTCAGATCAGTAGGTGGTGGAGGAGCAATTTCATTCATTGCCGTCATTTCTAACATGGCTTGGGGACTTGGATATTTCGGTCAACCTCACATTCTTGCCAGATTCATGGCTATTCACAGCAAAGATGCAATAAAGAAAGCACGTGTCATAGCTATGGTATGGGTAGTTATCTCACTTTGTGCAGCTGTTGTTGTTGGTATTTTCGGAAGGGTATATTTCTCTGAAATGCTTGCGGACCCAGAGAAGATATTCATGTTTTCTGTCGACAGTCTCTTCACACCAGTTATTGCAGGTGTTCTTCTTGCGGCAATTCTAGCAGCAAGTATGAGCACTGCCGATTCACAGCTCCTTGTTACCGCCTCTTCAATTTCCGAAGATATATTCAAGAAATACATTAAAAAGGATGCAACAGACAGCCAAATGATTTGGACAGGAAGACTTGCAGTTGTAATTATTGCTTTGATTGCAATGTTTCTTGCCTTTGACCCGAACAGTTCCGTTTTCGGTCTGGTATCATATGCCTGGGCAGGTCTGGGAGCATCATTCGGTCCTTTAATCATTATGTCCCTTTTCTGGAAAAGAGCAAACAAATGGGGTGCCATTGCGGGAATGATTTCCGGAGCATTAACTGTCATTATCTGGAAACAGATAGCAAACATTTCATCAGCAGCAATTTTCGGTCTATACGAAATTGTGCCAGCATTCCTGCTGTCTCTACTTCTGATATACATAGTATCAAAAGCTACTGAAGAACCTTCAAGTGAAATCATTGAAGAATTCGACAAAGCAGCCCTGTAATAAGAAATCAGATAACTAAAAGCACAAATCTTTATAGCAACATAAACTAACCATTGAAACAAAAAAGAAAAATCATGACAAGGGATATAAACATATCTCCATGTCATGATTTTTTTTGTTTATTTAAGGCTACCTTTTTTTCTTATGCCATGTATTTCTTTCCTGCTTGAATCTGTCTTTCAACGTCACTGACAGCAGTTCCACCGTAGGATACTCTTCTGTCTACGCATGCTCTTGCAGACAGCTCAGGAATCATGTTTGCTGTAAGCTTTTCACTTATTTCAGGATAATTCTCTTCCTTTATGTCTTCGAGTCCCATATTGTTGTTTTCACAGTACTTGACCATCCTTCCAACAATTTCATGAGCTTCTCTGAAAGGAACATTCTGCTTGACCATATGCTCTGCAATATCAGTGGCTGCAAGGAATCCCTTTCCAAGGTGCTTTGATATTTCTTCAATCTTGAATTCAGTGTTTTCAAGCATTTTAGCGAATACTTTTACACAAATTCTCAAAGTATCCAGTGAATCAAAGAGTGCTGCCTTGTCTTCCTGGAAATCCTTGTTGTATGCAAGAGGTGTTCCCTTCATAACAGTCAGCATAGTCATAAGGTTACCATAAACCCTGCCAGTCTTTCCTCTTATAAGTTCAGCTATATCAGGATTCTTCTTTTGTGGCATGATGCTGGATCCTGTACAGTATGCATCATCAATGTCAATATATCCGAATTCCTGTGAATTCCAGATTATGAACTCTTCTGAGAACCTGCTCAGATGCATTATGCAGATTGCCGCATCACTCATAAACTCAAGTACAAAATCCTTGTCTGATACGGAGTCCATTGCATTTTCTGTAATATTAGAAAACCCAAGAAGCTCGGTAGTCCTGTGTCTGTTGATGTTCACAGTTGTTCCAGCCAGTGCTCCTGCTCCTAAAGGATTATAGTCTATTCTCTCGAGACAGTCTTCAATCCTTTCAAGGTCCCTCTTGAACATCTGGAAGTATGCCATAAGATGGAATCCAATGGTTACAGGTTGTGCATGCTGAAGATGAGTGAATCCAATCATTATATCTGACTTGTATTCTTCAGCTTTCTTGAGAATCACATTCAAGAGAATTCTTATTTCTTCATAGATGTCCTTGAGCTCCTTTTTCATGAAAAGTCTTGTATCAAGGGCTACCTGGTCATTTCTGCTTCTTCCCGTGTGAAGCTTCTTCCCTACATCTCCTATTTCTTCTATGAGATGTGTTTCAACAGTCATGTGGATATCCTCAAGTCTTGTTGAAAACTCTATTTCATCATTTTCTATCTTCTTTCTGATTTTCTCAAGACCCTTTCTTATTAATTCCGCTTCTTCTTCACTTACTATTCCCTGCTCTCCAAGCATGGTAACATGAGCTATACTACCGTTGATATCAACATCATAATATCTCCTGTCAAGATCAATTGATGCATTGAGTTCCTCCATTAGCTTGTCCATGCTCTTTTCAAATCTACCGCTCCATAAATTAGCCATTTAATCTTCGTATGCCAGGATCTCTGGATCCGACACACTCTCCTTTCTAAAATTTTCTTATATTCAAATGTTTTATCACTAGTCCAGCTATCTTATATATTATTGCAACGGTTCCAGTAGCTACGATTAATTGCCAGAAACCATATTGTCAATATTATACCCTTTATTATACTTGTAAGGCTTATACTCCACCATACTCCATTGAGACCAAGTACCGTCTTTGATAAAAGCAAGGCCAAGGGAATTCTTACGAAGTTAAATATGATACTTACTATTGCAGATGGCTTTGTCTTTCCCATTCCTGCAAAGGCTCCGTCAGAAGTTATCTGCACGCACATGAAAAGCTGGGACAAGCCCAATATTTCTAGGTAGTCCTTTCCAATTATTATTGCTTCTCTTTCCGGTATAAAAACGGTTATTATCTCTTGGGCAAATACTATAAGAAGAACAGACGTTAAAAATCCAAATATGATCATGAGTCTAAGAGCTGTCATATATCCCTTTTTAACTCTCTCCCTGTTATCGGCACCGTAGTTTTGTCCAATGAAGGAACTCAAAGCAGAAGAGAAGCCTTCTGCAGTTCTCCATGAAACAGATTCTATCTGCCCACCTACCCTTTGAATAGCAACTGCCACAGGTCCCCATACCGCTACTATCCTTGCAATATACATGGAAAAGAAAGTAAAGAGTATGCTTTGTATGCTTACAGGCAGCCCTATCCTTATATTGTCCTTAATCTCCTTTAAGTACAGCTTGTGGAAAAGGGGAAATCTCAAGAAATGCTTCTTATCCCTGGCTATGAAAACTCCGTAGCATATGGTCACTACAATCTGGGACATTACGGTTGCAGCAGCAGCTCCTCTTACACCCATGGGGCTGAAGGGTCCAATGCCAAAAATGAGAATGGGATCAAGTACAATATTTGTAACAAGTCCAGCAGCATTCACCTTGAAGCGAAAACCGCTTTCTCCGCTTCCTATAATTATCCCCGACACTACTTCATTTATAAACATAAAAAAAAGTCCAAAGACTACAATCTGCAGATATTCAACTGCATTGCTGTTGACGACTGCATCATCAATATTAAAAAATTCTATTAGTTTAATCCTGAAAGCATACATTGCAAGACAATAAAGCAATCCTGTAACGACTGCTCCCTGAAGACCCGCTCCACTGTATCTTTTGACAGCATCAGTATCACTTCTTCCAAAACTCTGGGCAACATTGACCTGTGCCCCTATTTTTGACAAAACCAAAAATCCAAATGCCATCCAAAGATAAAAACCTGCCGTACCAACAGAAGCCACTGCTGAGCTGCCAAGTCTTCCTATCCATATCATGTCAATCATATTGTATGCCATCTGTATGAAGGAAGTTCCCATTACAGGCACCGCAAGCCTGAAAAGGGCCCCGGTTATGGATCCTTGGGTCAGATTGTTTTTATCAAATGAATTTTTCACTTCCACCTCTTATTTATATATATCCCTGTGGGTAATGACAGTTCTATAGTTTTCAGAACCTATTCTGTCACCTAGTAGATTCGCTATAGTTACAGACCTGTGCTTTCCACCTGTACAGCCTATTCCTATTACCAACTGTGTCTTTCCTTCCTTCTGATAATGAGGAATCAAAAACTTCATCATGTCTTCTAGCTTGTCAAGAAAGACCCTGCTCTGGTCAAAGTCCATTACATATTCCTGAACTTCCTTGTCGTTGCCGTTTTGAGGCTGTAGATGTTCTATATAATGAGGATTGGGTAGAAATCTAACATCGAAGATAAGATCGCAATCCACCGGTATTCCCCTCTTAAAACCAAAAGAAACTATGGAAATCGTAATATTCTTCTGTATGTTTCCCCTGAGGAAAATTTCATTAAGCTCTTCCTTAAGCATTGCATTGGTAAAACTTGAAGTATCGAGGATGAAATCCGACTTATCCTTCACTTCTCTAAGCATGGCTCTTTCAGTAGTTATACCTTCTATTATTCTTCCTGTAGGATTGACCGGATGTGGCCTTCTATGCTCCTTGAATCTTTTTACAAGGATTTCATCACTTGCATCCAAAAATACTATTTCGTAGTCTATTCCCTCGTTTTGAAGGGTTTCCAGGCTCTCGAAAAGATCCTTGAAAAACACTCCTCCTCTAATATCAACTACTACAGCAACTTTCTCAATGGACTTGGATGATTCCCTGCACAACTTAGCAAACTCAGGAAGGAGTGATGGAGGCAAGTTGTCCATACAATAGTAATTCATATCCTCAAATGCCTTGGCTGCAAGACTTCTCCCAGCTCCAGACATACCCGTTATAATGACAAATCTCATTTTATACCTCCAGATTGATTATTCTGTCTAATCTTAAACCCGCTTTTTCTATCCTATCACATGAGTCGGAGCACTCCCCTATTACTTCATATATATGAGCGTCCGATCCTATGTAAAAATCAACCTTATATCTTGATGCCGTTTTTATTTCTTGAACATTCAAATGCCTGTGGGAGTTGTTTATTTCAAGAGCCGTATGAGTTTTTTCGGCAGCTTGTGCAAGCCTTTCAATGTCAACAGGTACCTTGTCTCCAGGATGAGTTATTATATCTATATCATAGTTTTCCATAGCCTTTATCAGAGCATTCGTATTCACTTTCTCCATATACTTTCTCAAAGGTCCTATATACCTTGCAAAGAAATTGAATATAAAAAACCTCATGTTTCCCCAAAGCCCCTTGAAAACTACACCATAGTGTATACCCAGCTGTACTACTTGGCAATTATCCACTACCACCTGGGAAATATCAGTATGACCATCATATGATGTCAGATTTGCCTCTATTCCCATCTTAATGTTTATTTCAGGATACTTTTCTCTTAATACTTCTATTTCTTTTCTAACCTTGATTATGTTCTTCTCACTAGTTCCGTAAAGGAAGTGTTTTATTCCATGGTCCGAAACCGCTATTTCCTTGAGTCCTTTTTCAATAGCGGTTTTGACTATTTCTTCCAGTTCACTTTTACAATGACCGTTCTTTGAATACTTTGAATGAATGTGATAATCACTGTTCAGTTTCATAGACTCTTAAAGTCCTCCTAGAATTCTTCTCCAATTATCCTGACTTCTGGTTCCAGCATTATTCCAAATCTGTTGAATACAGTCTCTCTTACAACTCTCATAAGAGAAAGTACATCTGCAGATTTTGCATTTTCCTCATTGACTATAAATCCACAATGCTTTTCTGAAATCATTGCTCCCCTGTGCCTAACTCCCTTTAGTCCTGCATCCTGAATAAGCTTTGCTGCATATCCATTAGTAGGTCTTTTAAAGGTACTACCTGCACTTGGCTTTTCAATAGGCTGCTTGGCAAGCCTCTTTTCCGTCAGTTCATTGATTATTCCATTTATGTCTTCCCTGTTTCCAAGTTCCAGCTCCAGCTCGGCTTCAAGTACTATTAGATTTTCCTTGAATACCCTGCTGTTCCTATATCCGAAATTCATTTCTTCATTGGTAAACCAATATACATTGCCATCATAGTCCATGCATTTTACATTCTTGACAATATCAACCATTTCTCCGCCGTAGGCACCTGCATTCATTGCTATGGCACCACCTACATATCCTGGAATACCGCTGGCAAATTCCATTCCCTTAAGGGAATTATCCGCTGCAAATTTTGAAGTCCTTGAAAGCAGTGTTCCTGCACCAAGCTTTATAGTCTTGTCTTCCAATCTTATTCCATTAAAACTATTTCCTATCTTTATTACAGCTCCTCTATATCCATTGTCGGAAAAAAGGAGGTTTGTTCCGTTTCCTATAATATAAAATGGTATGTTTCCATTGATTATTTCAAGTGTATTCCTTAGTGACTCCTCATCTGCTGGTTCGATGAAGAAGTCCACGCTGCCACCAATCTTAAAGTATGTCTGATCCTTTATCTTGAAATCCCTTATTACTTGGCCTTTAACCCTGTCTCTTAATTGGTCGTATATTTGTATCATTTAGTTCTCCTTGATTTAATTCATAACTATTCTATCAGAAATATACTCATTAATCCACGAAAACAACCTATATTTATCAATTTTATTTCATATTATTCATTCATTTTATTAATTGTATTGTTTTAAGCACAATCATAAGCATAAATCGCCTAATACCATGAAGATATACCAACCATATTATATAAACCCTTGTTGGTCATCTACCTCTAGAGACAAGAAAAACCCCAGGAAACTTCCCTAGGGTCTTAAGACTTTATAGACTAATAAATCATATAACTTTATCTAAATTCTCTTCAAGTACGACATTTCCACCGCTCTTGTCGAATACATTTAGGACTATTACAGATGTTATGATTATCGCCGTACCTATTAGTCCATTCTTATCAACAAGGTAGCCGTAAAAAACAATGTTTATACACAGGGTTACAACAGGTACAAGGTTGTTGAATACATTTGTTACAGTAACACCAAGTCCCTTGATTGCCATGATGTAGAGAAAATAACTGACACAGGCATTAAGGACAACTATAATTCCAAGATGGCCTGCTATGGAAACTGTTATTGTCTCCATGCTCACAGGATACATGATAATAAAGAAAAATGAAGTAATCACCCCTCCAAGACCCTGTACCATCAGTATCTCAGCCATTTCGTACTTGTCATAGTATTTCTCCGAAATGAAACAGTAGGCAACCCATGCTATCATTGATATAAAGGTATAGACATATCCGATGAGGCTGCTTCGGTCCATGGATATATTTCCTGCACCAATTATGAAAAACACTCCTATGAAAGACCCCATTACACAAGCCAGCTTTAGATTGGTGAATTTCTTCTTGAAAATTACTCTGTCTGCAAATAGACATGCTATAGGAATTAGTGCAAGGAGAACTGTGACTATTGACGAATTCGTTGCCTTTATTGCAGTGTTTGCAAAAACATTAAAAAGTGTTATTCCAATGAATCCTGTGAACAACAGACTAAAAAAGTCCCTGCCCCTTATGGAAAATGTCTTCCTTACAAAAAAATTGTAGGCTGCCAATATTATTGTGGCAAGTCCAAACTGCACCGCCATTAAGGTACCTGGATGAAAGACACCCAGCAATATTTCCTTTGATACATAGCTCATTCCCCATATTAATGATGCTCCCGTTACTGCCAACAAGGCAACTAGTCTTTCTTTGTTCATATCATACTCCTAATATCAGTTTATATTTTCAACATACTTGCTTTCAACATTTACATTCATGTCGCATTCTTCACAGTTATTGTCAAAGAGATTAAGTACTAAGACAGACAATATTATCACTCCCGTACCCAATAGACTTACCCTTCCTATTTCTACATCAAAGAAAACTATATTCACAAAAAGTGTTACTACTGGGACCACATTGTTGAATACATTCGTTACAGTAACGCCAAGCTCCCTGATTGCAAATATATAAAAGGCAAAACTTAGACATGCATTCAATACTATCAGTACAAACAGATGCATAAACATCTCCGTATTAATCCCACCAAGATTAACTGGATAAAGAAATAAATAGTAGAAGGTGGTGGACAAGGCTCCCAATACTTGAACCATCAGTATTTCCATGGAATCATACCTGCTGTAGTATTTGTCCGATATGAAACAAAAAACCACCCAAGCAAGGACTGCGATTATTATATATGCATATCCTTTCAGACTGCCCCCTATGTTCATACCCCCTGAACCTATTACCATATAAACTCCAACAAAGGAAGCGATTATACAAATAAACTTGAGTCTTGAAAAATGTCTTTTATATATCAACTTATCCACGAACATGCATATAATTGGAATCAAGGCCAGCAAAACCGATACTAAGGAGGAATTCGTTTCCTTTATTCCCATATTGATGAATACATTGTACAAGTTCATACCTATAATTCCGGTACCAAAAAGACTTATAAAATCCTTTCTATTTATAGTGAATTTTCTTCTTATAATAAAATTATAAACAAGCAGAATCAATGTCACACATGCAAGCTGAAAAGCTATCAATGACCCTGGATGAATATCTTCCATGAGTATTTCCTTGGATACAAAGCTTACTCCCCATATCATTGATGCGATTGTTACAAGCACAAGTGCAAGCACTTTATTTTTCTTCATAATCTCTCCGTTCCGTCAAGGCAATTCCTCGCTTTAACTGGACAAACTATATATTTCAGTCTGACCCATATTATGTAGTTTCACTACATGAATTATCATTTGATTTACTTAATATTACACTCTTGATTTTGAAATAGCAATGATTATTTTATGCATTGGTATCTAGAAAAAAACATTGGCCTAACATAAGCTTATGAAACGTCAAAAAATACAAAAAGCCCGTGAAATCACAGGCTTTCATAAAAGATCTATTCA
This sequence comes from uncultured Clostridia bacterium, assembly GCA_964523535.1. Classification (GTDB taxonomy): domain Bacteria; phylum Bacillota; class Clostridia; order Tissierellales; family Dethiosulfatibacteraceae; genus Dethiosulfatibacter. The sequence continues at coordinate 4,603 of CAZFYP010000045.1, read as the reverse complement.
ATTTTATCTTTGTCTTAGAATCCCAGGTTTTCACCCACTACTATAACCTTGATTCTGCCATCAATTCTATTGTATCTTGTGACTAGAACCTGGCTGCAAATGCAGTCTTTTGAAAGGCAGTCATGACAAACACCAGTCTTGCCGCATGGCGTATCAAGATTAAGCCTAATTGCATTTGGAGGAGATGCTATGTTTCTTATTCTGTCATAGGCTTCATCAAGAGTCTTTACAACCTTATTTATACCAACTACAAAGATTACATTATCTGGTCCAAAGCTTATTGCTGCAACCCTGTTTCCGTTTCCATCTATATTCATGAGCTGACCATCAAGAGTCACTGCATTTGAACTTGTCAGATAATAATTAGCTGAAAAGGCATCTCTCATCTTCTGCATTCTTTCAGCTCCTGCAAATTTATCCCTGTCTATTACCTGGTATTTTTCATCAAGTTTATCCTTTATAGCAAGTTCACTAAGAGTCGTAGACCCTCCCCATGTAACACTTTTTCCTTCTTCCATAATTTCCAGAATCTTTGCAGCTGCATCCTCTTTAGTATCACAATAAAAGGATTCAATATTTCTCTTCGCAAATTCCTTTTTCAAATGTTCGGCTTTCAATTCATAAGCTTTTTTCATAACCATTTTTCATCCTCCAGTTTTTAATTTATTCAGATAAAGAAAATTTCATTTCCTCTATGAAAATCATTAGCATTATTCTTTATAATTTTACTATTTCAATATTCATTTTATAACTTCTATAGCATAAATACAAGCAACTACTTAAATATTATTGAGTATCCTGCATGCCTTTACAACATGCTTGGCAAGCACTGAAGTAGTAACAGAACCTACTCCTGCAGGTACGGGAGTTATCATGGATGCCTTGTCAATGCATTTATCAAAATCCACATCTCCAAACATGTTATTGTCTTCATTCATGTTTATTCCTACATCAAGGATTACGGCTCCATCCTTGACATATGTGTCGTCAATAAGTTTTGCCCTTCCAACTGCAGCAACCAAGACATCTGCAGTTCTGCACATTCCAGCAAGGTCCTGTGTTCTTGAATGACATATGGTTACAGTTGCATGTTCCTTGAGCAGTAGCATGGATACCGGTTTACCCACTACAAGGGACCTGCCTATAACGACTGCATGTTTTCCTTTCAAATCAACATTGTAATATTTCAATATCTCCATTACTGCAGTAGGTGTAGCTGGTGGAAATCCCGTTTCATCTCCCTCTGTCACCTTGGCTACATTAACAGGTGAAAAACAGTCAACATCCTTTTCTGGGGAGATGACGTACTTGATTACATCTTCATCCAAATGATTGGGCATAGGTCTAAATACAAGAATCCCATGTACACTTTCATCATCATTGACCTTTTTAAGTTCCTTGATGAATTCATCCTGTGAAATATCCGCAGGAAGCTCAATGACTTCCCTTTCTATTCCACATTTCTCCATTCTCTTAAGGGCTCCTCTTTCATATGCAAGATCACTTGGTTCTTCTCCAACCCTTACTATCTTTAGCTTTGGACTTATACCCTTTCCTCTAAGCTCTTCCACATCCTTAACAACCCTTTCTGTTATTGCATCCGCTACAGGTTTTCCTTTTATAGTTTCTCCCATCCTTATCTCCTAGTCAATTTATTAATTTCCAGTTTCCTATTCATTTACAAAACTTGATTTTTCTACAAACTGCAATTTTCCAAGTAAACCGCAATTATACACTTTCAATTTATTTTCTGCCAAGAAAGCAGCTTTGCTACATTAACTATAAAAAAATAGCTTATAATACTTTACGATAATTATTATATTGAAAAATCCACAAAATTTAAAGGATTAATTTTCTTAAGAACAATAATATGTTAAAATAAACACAGGAAAAAGTCTATGCGGCCATAGACTTTTTCCTGTGTTTATTTTTTTGAATCATATACATAAACGTACTATGCACAGAAGTACGTTTACTTCATTATAAATTACTGAACTGCTTATGCAGCTTCAACATAATAATTCTTCTTAAATAAAGAAGCTCCAACCTTGATTGCTCCGTTTATGGAAAGTATGGAAACAAATGCAATTGCACCAAGTTTTCCACCAAGGCCTATAAATATATTCTGAGTATAGATAAAGAAGACAGATGCTGTGAATGCCGACAAAACAACATGATTTAAATTATTAAGTCTGTCTTTTGAGGACATTCCTATGAATGAACCGCAATAAAGTACTACTGCCAGAAAATTCCCCGATGTTCCATACATCATTGGCAATATTAAACCACCTATGACTCCTGTAACTGCTGCCGATTCCACTGCACTGAGTCTTGATTGATGGTGAACAAGATATGTCGCTACTGCTCCAAGAATCATAAAAACTACTATAATACCATTGGACACCTCTCCTGTAAATGCAGACACTACATAGGCATTTCCTGTAACAATTGAATATGTCATTGTTCCGCCAAATGCTATCATGCCCAACTTTCCTCCAAAACCTGAAAAAACACTTCCAGCTATCAGGAAAAACATTCCTGAAATTATGGCTGAAAAAAGCAGGCTCTGATAATCTCCAAACATGAGTATGCTTGACATACCTACAAAAGATCCACAGTATATGGGTACTTCATATTTCTTTGAAGCCATTGCCCCTATCAAGCCTACTACACCTGAAGCAACGACGGGTCCAAGATTGAGTTCATGGCTCATGAAGAAGGTGATAAGCGCACCTGCTAAAACAGCAGTCACTACTGAATAATAACTTCTTTCATATACAATGTCATTAATCTTATCTTTTTCCGATATTAAATTCTTCTTACATTCATGAACAACTTCATAAAGTAAAAATAGAAATGCTGCAATTTTTAAAATCATTGGAAGCCAGTGTTCCCATTTTATAGCCATTGCCGTACTAAACAACGTCAGCTTTACCGCTATAGCCGAGAAAATGCTAAAGCTTATTATTGAAACCTTATAATTCAAACTGTTCTCTCCTAACCCATTATGTCGATTACTTTCTTGTATACCTGGTCTGCAATCCTTGATCCTTTTTCTACCATTTCTTCCGTATTTTCCCTTACTTGGCTTGTATATTCTTCATCCTTAATGGAGTTCACATTAATCACAACATTAAGCTGTGCACTGTATAGAGCTGCCTTGAGACACTGTACTCCTACTCCAATATCACTTATTATAAGTTTAGATGAAATATCCACAAGTTCCTCATGGAGAAGAATTGATTGGTAGATACATTCAACCATCTGAACCGGCGCAGAACATGCAACCTTGAGAGCATCTTGAAGAACCTTGTCCTTTTCCGCCTTTTCTTCATCAGTCAAAGCCTTTATACCATAGGCCTTTGATAGAGGAAGAAAGTTTTCCGCATCCTTGTCTATCAATTCTATAAGCTGGTCCTTCAGGGCATAACCTCTTTCAAGTATCTCTCTGTGCTTATCTTCAACATCTTTAAATTTCTTTTTTCCTATTGAAAAGTTTGCAACCATGCTGTTAAGTGCAACTCCTAGGGCTCCAACAAGAGCTGCCGCTCCTCCGCCTCCGGGTACAGCTTCCTTTGATGCCAACACATCTGCAAAATCCTTGCATGTTCTTTCTGTTAGTTTCATATTCTCCTCCTGTTAAAATATTAACATTAGATTTAAAAATAAAAGGACTTCCGTCCAATCATCCTGTCAAAAATACAAAAAGTCATTCCTTTTGTACTTTTGTCAAGAATACAAGCTGTCGGGCCAGCCAAGGGCCCGACATATTGTATATATAAGATTTTTCAATAATTAATTGACAAGTTTACTTGCTTCCAGGATTCATTCCTAGAACAATCCTGAAATAACTCCATTCTCATCAACATCGATTTTCTCAGCCGATGGTACCTTTGGAAGTCCAGGCATCTTCATGATGGATCCTGTTGATACTACTATGAATCCTGCTCCTGCAGATACTGTCATATCGCTTGCAGTGATTCTGAATCCTGTAGGTCTTCCAAGTTTCTTAGGATCATCAGTCAATGAGTATTGTGTCTTTGCCATACATATTGGAAGGTTTCCAAATCCAAGATTCTCAAGATTCTTTATCTCCTTCTCCACCTTTGTTGTATAGTCGACACCGTCTGCTCCATATATCTTTGTTGCTATTGCTTCTATCTTTTCCTTGATGGTCATTTCGTCTTCGTAAGTATATTTGAACTGCGTCTCATTTTCGTCGATAAGTCTGATTACTTCCTTGGCAAGTGCCTGACCACCTTCGCCACCTTTTGCCCATACTTCTGAAAGTGCTACATTTACTCCAAGCTCCTTGCATTTTGCTTCAACAAGGGCAAGCTCAGCTTCCGTATCAAGGGGGAATCTGTTTATTGCCACTACTGCAGGCAGTCCAAAGTTCTGAGTGATGTTCTCAACGTGCTTGAGAAGGTTTGGAAGACCTGCTTCAAGGGCTTGAAGATTTTCACCGTTAAGTTCTGCCTTTGGAACTCCACCATTGTATTTAAGGGCTCTTACTGTTGCTACTATGATTACTGCATCAGGTGCAAATCCTGCCTGTCTGCATTTGATGTCAAGGAATTTCTCTGCTCCAAGGTCTGCTCCG
>CAZFYP010000044.1:0-16327 GCA_964523535.1 uncultured Clostridia bacterium | reverse complement strand
AGCATTATTATGAATCCTATCAGTGCCAGAAACGATCCAAGTGATTCTCTCATCATTCCTGAAAAGCTTGCAGGAGTCTGACCTGTCAAAACAAATCCTACTGCAACAGCTGCAAAGGTAGCTGTCAAAGCCTTCCGTCCCGAAAATATCAGTACCACATAAACAAACAGCGGCAACAGTGCCCATAGTGATGGGCTTGTAATTAGTGCATGTTCTCCCATTTTAATTCCTCCATAATTAATCTAAACTTATTTGTTTTTTCCATCATATATGTTTCTACTATTTACTGCTAAAAGTAGCTTTGTTGATTGTATACTTTTCGATCAAATCCATTCTAGGTTCTATACCGATACCCATTCCCTTTGGAACATCCAAACATCCGTCTTTAATGATAAATTCGGGGTCAACTATATCCTGGTGCCAATACTTGGCAGACCCTGCAACGTCACCGGGGAGTCTGAAATTCTCAAGAGAGTTGATGGCAATATTGTGGGCACGTCCTATACCATATTCATGCATTCCTCCACACCATACAGGTATGTCGTTTTCCATGCAAATGTCATGTATTTTCTTTGATTCAGCAAGACCCCCAACACGTCCAACCTTTATATTCACTACTCTGCAGCTTCCCAATTCAATGGCTTTTCTTGCATCTCCAACACTGTGAATACTTTCATCCAGACATATTGGTGTCTTGATTACCATTTGAAGCTTTGAGTGGTCTACAATGTCATCATATCCAAGAGGTTGTTCATACATCATCAAGTTCAGTTCATCCATTTTCAAGAAAAGATCGATATCTTCCAAAGTATAGGCAGAATTTGCATCTGCCATTATAGGCAAGTCAGGGTACTCTTTTCTAACAGCCTTTAAAAACTCATAATCAAATCCGGGCTTGATCTTCATTTTGATACGTTTGTATCCAAGTTCAAGGAAACTATCTATCTTTTTCAACAAAGTAGGTATATCCTTTTGTATACCGATGCTCACTCCGGATTCAATCTTGTCCTTTTTACCACCCAGAGCCTTTGACAATGACATATTATTATTCTTTGCAATCAAGTCCCACACAGCCAGCTCAAGTCCGGCTTTAGCAAAGTTGTTTCCTTTAACTGCCTTATACATAGGATGTCCAATCAAGTCTTCAATAGTATCAATTTCAATATCAATCATATGTGGTACAATATACTTGGTCAGTATATGCCAGGCCGTATAGGTTGTTTCATTTATATAGTAGGGTGTCTGATTGCAGGTACATTCCCCAAATCCGATTATGTCGCCACTATGAGCTGTTACAACAATGTGTTCAATATGATTTTTTGTTTCTGAGCTTGTTTGAAAAGGTTCTTTCAAGGGTATGGAAAGATGCCTTAACTCAACTTTATCCAGTTTCATTTTCTACTTCCTTTCAATAATTAGTCTTATAATTCATTGTTTCCTATTCTATGCCTTCAGAATCAGTTCTCTTAACAAGTTGATTCTTGGTTCAATTGAGCCTATTTCCAAATATTCCTTCACTCCATGTGCTCCTCCACCAATAGGACCTAAACCATCAATTGTAGGGATTCCCACAGCAGCTGTAAAATTTGCATCTGATCCACCGCCTGTAGATGCCCATTTAATGTCCACTCCGCATTCCTCAGCTATCTCTTCAGTCAACCTGCATAGTTTCCTTGTTTCTTTAGAAGGATTCATAGGCGGTCTCCATCCAAGTCTGCTTACTACAGCTTTTGTTCCGTCAACAAAAGGAGTTTTAGCCATTTCATTCATTGTGTTCTCAATTTTAATCAATTCACTCTGGTCTCTGAAACGAATATCAACAGTTGCTTTCGCTCCTTCTGCAACAACATTTGCCGCTGTTCCTCCACTTATGATTCCCACATTTATAGTAGTTTCTGATTGTAGTCCAGGAATATTATTCAATTCAACAATCCAATATCCCAGCTCTGTTATTGCGCTTCTTCCTTTTTCAGGTTCAACTCCTGCATGGGCTGCAATCCCAGTAAGTTCAATGCTGTATTTCGCTAATCCTTTTCGACGGTTTACCAAAGCTCCATTTGCTCTTGCCGGTTCAGTGACAAAAGCCACCCTGCTTTTCTTTGCCAATTCTTCTATCCATGGATAAGAACTTGTAGAACTTGTCTCTTCATGGCTGTTTAGTGCTATGCAAATTGATGGCTGACTTTCCGGACTGATTGATTTGACCGTATAGTAAATGGAAAGCAATCCTGATTTCATATCCATGACACCTGGGCCATATGCTCTGTCATCAACAATTGTAAAAGGTCTGTCTTTTACTGTTCCCGATGGAAAAACCGTATCCATATGTCCTAGTAACAAGATGTCATTGCTACTACCGTCTTTGTTCTTAATTTCTATGCATGGACCTACCGAACTATTTAAGGAATGTATTTTTACTGACCATCCCATTTCAGTTAGTTTTGCGATAAAGAAATCGGCAACTTTTTTTACACCTTCAATATTTTCAGTACCACTATCAATGTTTACCAAATATTCTAAGTCATTCAAATATTCATTTAGGTCAAATTCATAATTCTTCATTTTAATACCTTCATTTATCAAAATCATTTGCTTTAATGCCTTTCATGTCTTATCACTATTTATAGTTGGAAACTTGTTATAGCATCCATGATATGATATACTTTCACCATAAGTTTCCTTTTCGTGGCAACAGTTCTTATCAGCCACGACTAATATTGAGTCATGGACCTCACCAGGTCTTTGATGCACTTTGGATGATTGTTCCAGAATCATAGGCTGTGCTTTGCGGGCTATTGCTTCTTAATTCTTGGAATATATGTCTCAAAGTGCTTTTTTATTTTTTTGTTAGCATTTTTTTTATGTTCCAATACTCAATATTCAATCCTCCTTTCAGTTTTTTAATGATATATTTACACCTCCTCATTCCAAACTAAGAAATCGCTTTCATAACATGTTGTTGAACTTCACACAACTCTTTCAATCATATTCACATCTTGTTCTCTCTGAGCAAACAGTTATTTCTCACAGCAACTCTTGGTGTTATTATACAATGTGTTTTGAGTTTTGTCAAATTTTGGTGATTCTAGAAATTCTTTGAATCAATAAAGTCGATTCTTATAATCAATTAGAGGAGTAAAAAATCCACACTTTAAAAGTATGGATTCTTTACTCCTCTATTCAATTCGATCAGAATTATATTAAAATATTAACTTTTATTTTGTAATACACTGCGTTACGGTGAACCGTATCTAGGATTTTATATGTCATCTATATACACTAATTGTATAAATCTATATTCTTGTTTCATCATTCCCTGGATGCTATAATATAATTATAAAGAGATATTGTAATAGAGGTGATAATCGTGCGGTTGAATGAAATTCTTGAAAAATCTAAAAAGATACATGAAATAATCAAAAATAATAACGGTAGTGAAATTAAAATATTTGGTTCAGTTGCAAACGGAACAGCTTCAAATAGCAGTGATATAGATTTTCTTGTAAAATTCAACAAGAAAGCCTCTTTATTTGACCTTATTGAGATTAAGATTGAACTTGAAGATTTACTTGGTAATAGAGTAGATGTAGTATCAGAAAATGGCCTTAAAGATAATGACATTGGTAAATCAATAAAAAGGAGCGCTATCTCCATATGAATAGAGATCTGACATATATAGAACAAATTATTCAAGCCATTTCAAAAGTTGAAAATTACACTTTTGAAGGAAAAGAATACTTTATATCGTCTAGCCTTGTTCAAGATGCAGTAATAAGGAATATTGAGATTATAGGTGAGATTGCTAAAAGAGTATCACCAGACTTCAAAGCTACACATTATGATATACCTTGGCGTAAGATGGCCGGTATTAGAGATGTATTGATTCACGATTATGATAGCATTGATTTGGATATTGTCTGGAATGTAGTTGAATCTGAGCTTCCTAAAATCAAGCTTTTTCTGAACGAATTATAGAAATATAATATTATATTAAACATAGAAAAAATCCATACTTCAGTTGAGTATGGATTTTGCTATATGTCATTTAATCTAGTTTTTTCAATACCTTCAGCAGTATGTTCTGTTTTGTAATAAAGTGTGTTACGGTGAACCGTATCATAAGTGAGTCTATAAGCCGAAGTCGATATGTTTTGATTAAATTATTAATCTCTCAAAAGAAAATCAATTATATTTTTGTGCTGTATTCCATTTCTTGAACGGTCTATTCTATCCATGGAAAGAACAGTCTTTGGATAATTGTCGTTTATTCTTTCAAGCGCAGAAAATTCTCTTTCAATCGTTGAATCTTCTGCAAGTAAATATGTAACCTGGATATATTCTATATCACTACCATCAACAACCACGAAATCTACTTCATATTCGTCAATTTTACCAACATAAACCTTTTTATTTCTACGTAACAAATCAAGTAATACTATATTCTCAAGAGATTGACCAATATCTTCTTCATTATTGAAATATAATCCCCGTATCCCTAGGTCGTTTATAAAATATTTCTCATTGGTTCGCAACAATTCCTTACTTTTAATATTGTACCTGGGAATGCTGTGAATTAAATATGCATTTCTACATGCATCTATATAATTGTATATTGTTTCCTTTGAAAGCTTTCTTCCTTCAGATTTCAAAAATTTAGTTATGCTATTCGCTGAAAATATTTGACTGATATTATGCAAGACATAAATAAGAAATCGTTCCAGAAGATCAACGTCCCTTATAGAATACCTGGACACAATGTCTTTAAGAAGAATTGAGCTATACATATCAGACAAGTAATTTTTTGCAGAATCAATAGATTCAAAATCAAAGCGAGCCGGCATACCACCATTTTTAATATAATCAACAAATAATGTTTCCCTGTCCTCTTCTATGTTAGCTGATTGTATCTCATAAAATGACAATGGAAATACCTCTATTGAGTAGGTTCTACCTGTCATATATGTAGCAAGCTCCCCAGAAAGCAGCTTGGAATTTGATCCTGTTATAAATACTTCCGCAATACCTTCAGCATTGAGTGAATTAACAACTTTCTCAAATCCCTGAACTTCTTGGACTTCATCTAAGAAAATATAGTATTTCATGTTCGTAGTCATTAATTTACGTAGATATTCATTTAATGACTGATAATCCTTAAAAGGTTCAAATTGAAGCAATTCAAAATTTATAAAAATTATTTGAGATTCAGGAATTCCGTTTTGGGCTAGTTCTTCCATTATTTGCTTTAGTAATGTTGATTTGCCAACTCTACGCATACCAAGCAATACTTTTATAAGTGGTTTATTCAATACTTGACGAACTTTACTCAAATAGTATTCTCTTCTTATCATCATAACACCTCATTTTAATTAGTATTATATCACCAAAAAGTCTCTTATAAAAGACTTTTAGGTTTAAAAAGCCAAAATAGTCTTTTCAAAAAACTCTTTTGGCTTTTTTTATCAATTATAAGACCTAAAGTCTCATTCATAATTTTCTGTGGCATAGATACAATAACACCACTAAGTTGTATTAAATTGTTTATTATATACTCATTAAACAGATAACTAAGCCGATTGCTTCCTACTTTATACAAAACACTGCATAAAGAGGTACGCTCTTAATACCGTTTTCAAATCCAAAGTTTTTTGCACATACCCTTATGGAATACTTTTCTCGGTTTAATGAAACATTAGGCAAAATGAAGTAAAAGGTTTTTGCTAGTGCATCACCTCTATATGAGTTAGATTCTCGTATCCCTTTCCAAGAGAATCCGCAAGGGTTTTATTATCAATATATCCCGGGTCGTTGACCTTGAACATGTGGGCTTTTATGTCTTCAAGGTTTAGGCCTTTTTTGTTTGATGAGATGTTTCCGTCAAAACCAGTTGCCACTACAAAGTGAGTTCCCCTTGATCCATGAAGTCTGACTATGACGGGAATGTTCCTTACATATATGTAATAGAAGATCCTTGGTTTGAGAAAATCGAACCTATTTTTACCATCTCTTTTACCTTGGCTTTCATACTTTATTCCATAAGAATCGGCTATATCTACAATTGGATAAGGGCAGTTGCTGATCCCCTTATTTTTCAAGTAATCATAGTGCTTTTCAGGAGTCTGACCAAGTACCATGGCACCGCAAGTGATATAGCATCCATGGGTTCTCATACTGCAGCCCTTGCAGTCCAAGGCTTTGTAGCCCCATTTTATGTCCTGTTGCTGATATTTTGCTATATTCAAATTCTTTATAATATATGGATATATCCTGCATCGTGCAAGATACTTCATGCAGGTATTATACGATTTACCTTTATTTTCCACTTTCAAGAAGTAATCCACATCTTTTTCTGCATTGTAAATTGTGATGAGTTCATGGCTACCAGGACCGTTTCCGGAAAAGCCTACAAGTGTATTTTGATTACCCTTGTACAAAGAAAGATCTATGTTCAAACCATCATCAAGAGGCTTGATGTAGAAATTTGCCTTGCCGCCATAATCGAATCTCACCCTGTACCAGTGAACCCTGCTTTTAGAATCCATGATACCTATCATATCCTCGTCGTTGTTCATTTCCTTTATTGCAGGACTGATAAAACCCTCTTCATCAGTGCCCTTTCCTTTAAGTTCCTCTAACTTTATTTCATTCTTATTCTTCTTTATAGCCTTGCCACTTTCCCTTATATCAAGCTTCATAGGTTTTCCTCCACATAACCTTATTGTGAAGAGACTTGTCCCTTCCATATGTATATGTGGAGAAAGCTGAAAGTTACTATGTCTTTATTAATCTTTGCTTATTATTCGATTGCTTCGACCTGAACAACGAAAAAATGGATAAAATAAAACACCTGACGGATACTCATCTAATCAGGTGTCGGTTTTGGTTCTCTACAAATCCGATATATGCGATACTGCCCACAACGGCAAGTTTAAAAGCCAGTCATCTCTCCTGTAGTCAATCATGGCTGTACGAACTGAAGTTCTTGGACTGAACTTCTCATAGTATATCTTAAGGCTTTTTGCCTTTAGATTTGCTTCAGCCTTTACTTCAATTGGAATTACTTCACTTCCCTTGTCTATCAAGAAATCTATTTCTGCGCTGCCACGGTTGTTTGTCCAATAGTAGGTTTCAATGCTACTAATTGTCTTTAATTGCTGCAACACATACTGCTCAGTCAAGGCTCCCTTGAATTCCTTGAACAACTCATTGCCGTCAATTAATACCTTTGAATCTAGTCTGACCATACATGACAGCAAACCAACATCAAGTATAAACAGTTTAAAAGCCTTCAGATCTTCATAGGCCTTCAAAGGCAAACTGGGGGATGTTACACGCTGTACCTTGTGAACAAGTCCACAGTCGGTCAACCACAGCATTGCCAATTCATAGTTTTTTGCCCTGGACCCTTCCCTTACCAGTCCATATATGAACTTCCTGTTCTCCTTTGTGAGCTGTGAAGGTACACTGTTCCATAACATTCGTATTCTAGGTACTGTTTCGTTTGGAGCATGCTTTGAAAAGTCCTGCTCATATGCATCCAGTATCCTTTCCTGGATTTCTCTTGCCCTGCCGAAGTCTCTGTTTTCAACGAAATCAGCAACTACTTCTGGCATGCCTCCTACATAGTAATAATGCTTCAGCATTTCTATATATTCCTGTTTAAAACTGGCAGCAAGTTCAAAGTCTCCTCTGTCTATCACTTCAACAAACTGTTCCTTACCCATTGCTTTCATGAATTCTACAAAGGACAATGGATACAAGTCCAGGAACTCTACCTTGCCGACGGGAAATGAAGTCCCCTTGTGCAGTGCTACTCCCAACAACGATCCTGCGCATATGATTTGATATTCCGGTGCATTTTCGTTGAAATATTTAAGCGCTGTCAATGCCTTTGGCACTTCCTGGATTTCATCGAATACCAGCAATGTATCTTCAGGATTAATTTTTCTACCAGAATACAATTCAAGACCCATGATTATCCTGTCCACCTTCATATCCGTTTCAAACAGACTCTCCATCTGCTTATTGTTGTCAAAATTTATATAAACCATGTTTCCATATGCATTTTCTCCAAAACTATTCATAAGCCAGGTTTTCCCTACCTGTCTGGCCCCCCTGATAATCAATGGCTTTCTATTCTCCTTGTTCTTCCAGTTATGAAGCCTCTCCATCGCATCTCGATACAATTCCATCACCTCTAGCATCAGTATATATCATTTCTACATTTTTTACAACGAAAAACGTTGTTGTTCAGCATTTTTTACAATGAAAATTCGGGACATCTTGCAAAAACCTCCGCAGCATAGAACCTGCCATCACCTATAAACTGCTCAGTAATCAACTCCATAGGTCGGTACATTGCCTATGGCAAGTGTTAAAGAAATTATAACCAGTATTGTACTTATTCTACTTCTCATTTTCATAACTTTTTCAAATAGAGCTTATGCTCTTCCCCCTTAATTAATTTGCATCAGTATTTAAACTTTTTTACACGGTATATATTCTACCCATATGAGTGAATTAATATTTATGACAAACTCAATAAAGTTTCCTTCTAAATCCTATACTGTATCAAATTGTCACTTCATTGTTTGTTGCTTTCTATACTCTGCTCCATGGCACTAATAGCAAATATGTCATTATCTTAATAATAAATCATAATTATATGATTGAAGGCAGTTGTCCAAAGTGCTATCATTGTACTGGGTGGATATTGGGGATTAAAAGAAACAGTTAAGCGGTATCTGTCCGGATGCCGTCTTTTTGTATGCCTATTTACTAGCCATCAAACAAGATTAGATTGTTCCAAGGAGGATACCATGAACAGAAAAAGACTCTACACAATATTCTTAATAATATTGCTGTTAATAATACTTTTTTTGAAGTGCTCTGTTGTAGATGACAAAACAAAACTTAATATGTCAAGTCCTGCTGAAATCACTGAGGACACTGGTGCTGCTCAAGAAACCTTTGAAGAACTGGTAACTAAAAAGTATCTTGATGGAGCTCGTGACAAAAAACTGAATAAACTCTTAATGATAAGAGACGAAGGAATAAGCAAGCGTGTCAATAAATCAACAACTGATCAGGAAGCAATTTATAAATTACTTGATTACTTCAACAATTTAAATCTAACAGTCGGCACATCAAGCTCATCATATTCATTCCAAGATAACGAGCTCAACTACATAATATGGTTTGAAAATACAACGGAATTTGAAAGTATTCAAATTGAAACAAATTCAGACAATGAACTTTTTACATATATAATCTTCCACTTGATAAGCGAAGACAAGGAAAAAAAGATCATCACTCATGAAAGGGATTATGTCATTGAAAGATATACGCTTGTAAATGGGTCCATAGATTACGATTTTCTTGAGGAAATATTTGATTCTATGGAAGAGAATCACTAAGAGGTGAAATTAATGAAATCAAGGAAGATATTCAAAAGACTGGCTATAATTGCTTTGTATGCACTAATAGTTCTAATATCTGTAATGAACATACTGAATATCACCAATATTCATGAATTTGACAAGATAACTTTTGCCAAGGGAACCTTTAAAAACCTTGTTCTCAGTGACTATTTCGAAGAATCCCAAAGCGACAACTTCAGTCGAGTATTGATATCACCTTACTTCAATTTTGAAGATGACAGAAAACTGAGAAGCCAGGATACTGAATTTATGGAGACTCTTTTGAATGAGCTCAACGCAATGGAACTTAAAGGCTATAACAACTATGATAAAATGTATGACCTTATGTGTGACAGCTATGGAATAGCCTTCTTCAGTCGTGAAACCCATGAATCCCTTACAATCTACATCAATGACGGCTCCATTGATTATGACGGTGGTGACCCCGGCCAGGAAAACAATAACCCAAGACAAAGTGAATATATCTTAGTGGAATACGACATACTGGTTATATGGGAAGAAAAGGATAAAAAGATAATTCATTATGACAATGAAAGAAAGCAAAATATGTACAGGGTTACGGGCAACAAGATGGATATTCAGTATTTAGAAAGGCTTTTGGATACATACAGTAATGACTCTGAATGAATCAAATTGAATATCTATGACTATGCTGGAGAAAGTGCCAATTAGGAGGCTGAAATGAACAGGAAAACACTCTACACAATATTCTTCATAATATTGCTGTTAATTGTACTGGTCTTAAATTGCTCCGTTATAGATGAAATAACGGGATTAAAGCAACCAGCTGCAGAGGTAAGTACTTTCCAGGAATTGGTCTTGGATGATTATCTTGAGAAATCAACTGGCGACGAGTTCAGGTATATAAATCTATTCTTGAATTATGTTGATGACTATGAGGGTAGAAATTGCAACGACAAGGAACTGATGAGGATAGTTATTGACAGATTATGTAAAATCGAACTTATGGAATACAAATACAAACTGGATAGCATACCAGATGAATACTATTCCCTGAATATCAGGGGTGAAAAAGCAGGTGAAAAAATAGAAATCAACTTCTTTGGAAACCACCTGTCAGTTTTTATTAGTGTTCTAGATATTACTGAAGACAAACAAAGAAAAATTATCCATTACGATACTGCTATTGAACATAAACTATTTAAGATAACAGGCAACAACCTGGAGGATGGATATCTGGATGAGCTCTTCTCCTTACTGGAAGAGCAGAAATAGGAGGGCGCAATGAAAATGAAAACCATATATACCACTATATTCTATCTTCTGTTTTCGCTGGTTCTCCTATACATTAGAACTGATAATTTCAGAGACTTCAACTATGACAAAGGTGATTTCAATGATGTAATTATTGGAAACTACAATAAGGAAGCTGATGAAGAAGGCTTTCAGCAAGTCTCTTTTACCAAATATTCAAGTGATGACAGGATAAATAAAGCCAGCACAAATAAGATTGATATTAATAATGCTTTATTTTTATTCGATGATTTATATCTTGTTGAAGACAAGAAGCGATTGAATCTTGAAGACAAAAAATACACGATTTCCTTTTACAATACTAACACCTATGAATCCATTGATATTAAAGTTTATGATGAATCACATATATATGTGTGGATTACACTTGTAGATAAAAACGTTGATAAGAAAAGTAAAACTATCACGTATGACCGGGACCATATATATCATTTTTACTATATACAAGAAGGAGTTCTAAATCTTGAAAAACTAGAAGAAATATTCAACTCAATAGATGATTAGACAAAACAACAGGCTGCAGAATTTTTACGTTCTGCAGCCTGTAATATTTATAGTCTAAGAGTTTAAAAATGCTTGTGCATTTTACGCAGCGAAGCTGCTTTCTTGATGGTCTTGCTATTTCTATTTTTAAAATTACTTCATTTTCCTTGAACCGGGCTTGATTGCCTTTGTTCCCTTTGCACACTCCGGACAGTTTTCTTCGTCATATGTCTCGAAGAAAATCTCTACTGCACTGTAGATAGGAAGGTCAATCTTGCTAACCTTTCTGTCTACAAGACATCCAATTCCTATAACTTGTCCACCATGGTCTTCAAGAACCTTGGCAGTCTCCATTGAAGATTTACCAGTAGTAACAACATCTTCCATGATTAGAATCTTGTCGCCCTCGTTTATCTCAAATCCCCTTCTAAGAGTCATAATATTGTCAACTCTCTCAGTGAAGATTGTCTTAATGTTAAGCTGGCTACCAAGCTCGTATGCCGCTCTGATTCCACCCATTGCAGGTCCAACTATTACATCTATGTCAAGATCCTTCACCTGGTCTGCAACTGCTGCAACAACCTTATGTGCCTTGTCAGGATACTGCATAAGCTTTGCACACTGCATATATTTTTGGCTATGCTTTCCTGATGATAAAAGGAAGTGCCCTTCCAAAAGAGCTTCACTTTCCCTGAATAATTCTAATAAATCCATATTATCCTCCGTGATTTCATTTTTTCTACACTATTCCGATGATGTCGCTTATATCCTTGATTCCTTCGGCGTCCAGGAATTCTTCCATTTCCCTTATTATGTCCACGCAGATGTCGGCCTTGACGAAGTTGGCCGTTCCTACCTGTACAAGTGATGCTCCCGCCATCATGAATTCTATGGCATCCTTTCCCGAGCTTATGCCGCCCATTCCGCAGACAGGTATCTCGACTGCCTTTGCTGCCTGGTGAACCATTCTAAGGGCTACAGGCTTCACTGCAGGTCCTGAAAGTCCGGCGTATGTGTTGTTGAATACAGCCTTTCTCTTGTATATGTCTATTGCCATTGCGTTTAATGTATTTATGAGCGAAAGTGCGTCAGCTCCAGCTTCTTCGCAGGCAGCAGCCATTTCAGAAATATTCTCAGCGTTTGGCGAAAGCTTTACCATCAGGGGCTTTTGGCATATTTCCTTTACTGCCTTTACAGTCTCATAAGCTACTTGAGACTTTATTCCAAATGCCATTCCTCCTGCCTTTACATTGGGACAGGAGATATTAAGCTCTATGATGTCTACTTCTGTATCGTTTAGGAGTCTGATACCCTCAAGATAGTCCTCAAGAGTTCCTCCTCCAAGATTTGCTATGATGTTTGTGTTGTAGGTTTTCATCTTCTCTATTTCCTGGGAAATAAATCCTTCAACACCAGGATTCTGCAAACCTATGGAGTTCATAAGACCCATGGGAGTCTCCCACAATCTTATTCCGCTGTTACCTGTCTTGCCCTTCAATGTGAGTCCCTTGGAACTTATTCCTCCCAGGATTCCAACGTCATATATTTCGTTGTATTCCTCTCCGAAACCGAAGGTTCCGCTTGCAGCCACTACAGGATTCTTAAATTGTTTATCCAAAAAACATATTTTCATATCTGCCATGTCTATTTGCTCCCTTCTCTTATTCGCTTAGAATCAGTTCTTTTCCATTGAAGACAGGTCCATCCTTGCAGACCCTCTTGTTTCCGTTTATGGTTTCAGTAACACATCCGAGACAAGCTCCTACACCACAAGCCATTCTCTTTTCAAGAGATGCATATATGTCTATCTTATGGTCGACACAGGTCTTTATTATCTTGTTCATCATTATATCGGGACCGCATGTAATCACTGTCTTGTACTTGTCATAGTCTAGGCAGTCAGTTACAAATCCTTTGCTTCCAAGACTTCCATCTTCAGTTGCTACAGTAACATTCTTTCCTGTATTTTCAAAGTCTTCTATGGAGTATACTATATCCTTGAATCCAAGATATATGTCCATGTCCGCCTTCTTCATTTCCTTTGCAAGGTAATATAGAGGAGCCGTTCCTATTCCTCCCCCTATTAGAGCAGTCTTTCCCTTTATTGCTTCCAGATCAAATCCATTGCCTAAAGGTCCCAGGACCTGTACTTCCGTACCGTCGGTCATCTTGGACATCATGTCCGTACCATGTCCTGAAACCCTGTAAAGAAGTACTAGATTTCCATCATAGTAGTCGTGTACGCTGATTGGTCTTGGCAACAGATAATCTCCATTGAGACCCTTGACCATGTAGAACTGACCGGGAACTGGCTTTGTATCTACTGGCAGAGTCATCTTGTAGATTCCCTCTGCCACATTTATATTTTCAATTATTGTGGAAAGAGAAGTTTTCATTTCTTAAGCTCCTCCCAGATCTCGTCTCTCATCTTTACTGTTGCCCTTTCGGCAGCCTTAGCGAAGTCCATGGGGTCCGATCCGTCTTTCTTGTACGCCATGATGATTCCTCTTGAAGAGTTCACAACTCCGCCGTTTCCATTAATAAGGTAAGGGGCTACATCCTTTGCTCCGCCACCTTGTGCACCATATCCAGGTATGAGAAGGAACATAGACTTGACTTCTTGTCTAAGCTTGATTCCCTCTTCGTTGTTTGTACATCCTACAACTCCGCCGATTGAGCTAAAGCCGCATTGACCAAGATAGTCCTGACTAAGGTCCTGGAGCTTGTCTCCTACTGATGAATAAAGGTATTTTCCTTCATCATTCTTTATATATTGAAAGTCTCTTGCACCCTGGTTTGATGTTCTGACCAGTACAAAGATTCCTTTTTCTTCGTTCTTTATATAGTCTAAAAATGGCTCCAAGCTGTCGTTTACGCCCATATAGGCATTGAGTGTGATGAAATCGCCTTCGAAGTCTCCAGCGAAATGTGCTTTTGCATACATCTCAGCAGTCTTCATTATGTCGCCTCTCTTAATATCGCAGATGGATATAGCTCCTTTTTCCTTGATATATTTTAGAGTATCTGAATAGGCTTTCATTCCTTCAAGTCCAAGTGCCTCATAGTATGCCACCTGTACCTTGAAGCATGCAGCCTTGTCATATGTCCTGTCGATTATTTCCTTGTTGAAGTTGAATATTGCCTGGCCCTTTGTTGAAAATTTCCTTGCAAATTCCTCAGGCAGGTAGGAATAGTCTGTATCAAGTCCTACACATACATGTCCCTTTTCTTCCACTGCTCTATAAAGCTTGTCTACTATCATAGTCGGCTCCTTTATATACTATATTTCCGTGCTTGATGGTCATCATCACCTTTCCAAATACCTTTCTTCCGTCGAATGGAGTGTTTTTTCCCTTTGACAGGAAGTCAGAACTATCAATCTCATATTGAGTATCCGTTTCAACCAGAACCAGGTCTCCTTCATATCCTTCTTCTATTAGTCCCTTGTTAAGGCCAAGTATCCTTGAAGGACTTTCGGACATGATCTTTGAAAGTTCATTGAGGCTGATGCCATTTTGCCTTACCAAAACAGTATAACATATGGGGAAGCTGCTTTCTATGCCTGATATGCCTGGTGAGCCATTTTTCTTGTCTTCTGCAGTATGAGGTGCGTGATCCGTACCTATTGAGTCTACAAAACCGCCCTTGATAGCTTCTATAATAGCCTCAATGTCCTTTTGCTCTCTCAATGGTGGATTGACCCTGTAGTCCAGGCTGGAGTCGCCAAATATATGGTGAGGAGTTATTTCAAATGTTATTGGAAGACCTTCCTTCTTTGCTTCCACTAACCTTTCAACAGCTTCTACTGTACTTACATGACACATGTGGAGTCTGCATCCTGATATTCTACAAAGCTCTATATCCCTGAATGTCATAAGGTTCTCTGCCAGTCTCATGTCGGTACTTGAGAAAAAGTGGTTTTCAGCATGGGACAATACTATTAGGCCATTTTCTTTAGCATAGTTCATGGCATCAAGCATAAGCTTGTCGTTCATGACACCCTTTCCATCGTCTGTTATGAATTTAGTAACAGTCTTCACATCATCAAGATGGTCAAGGGATTGACCCTCTATACCGTAGGATACATTTCCTGCCTGAAGAACTTCAACCAGGCCAATTTCCTTTCCTCTATTGATGACCTTACGGATGACTTCAGAGCTACTGCATGGAGGGTTAGTATTCCCCATAAGAAGCACCGAGGTATATCCTCCCCTTACTGCAGCCTTGGATCCTGTCTCTATGGTTTCCTTGTATTCGAATCCAGGCTCTCTGAAGTGTGTATGGGTATCTGCAAATGACGGCAGGGCTGTAAGGCCCCTGCCGTCAATTATTTCATAGTCCATGTCTTCTGATATCCTTGATGGATCCACAATGATTCCATTTTCAACAACTATTTTTCCATATTTTGTTTTCCTTGAATCCACTATATTTACATTTTCTATGATTATATTCATATCTATATGTCCTGTTTGTTTGGGTCGTAGGCCTGGTCACAGTATATGCACCTGTATATCTTGTCTTCCTTGTCAACAAGTCTAAAGGTATGGTCTATTTCCTGCTCTATGGAAGTTATGCACCTTGGATTGTTGCATTGTACTACATTGCTTACCTGTTCAGGCAATTCAAGATTTAATTTATCCACAATCTTGTCCCCTTCTATTACATTTATTGTAATATTATGGTCTATAAAGCCAAGTACATCCAGGTCGATATCAATTTCATTTTCAATTTTTATTATGTCTTTTCTTCCCATTAACTTAGAGCAAACATTCTTTATTAATGCTACAGTGAAGTCCGCCTCATCAAGATTAAGATACTTGAATATCTTCATTCCTTTTCCTGCAGCTATATGGTCTATTACAAGTCCCT
Organism: uncultured Clostridia bacterium; assembly: GCA_964523535.1. GTDB lineage: Bacteria > Bacillota > Clostridia > Tissierellales > Dethiosulfatibacteraceae > Dethiosulfatibacter. The sequence continues at coordinate 263 of CAZFYP010000044.1, read as the reverse complement.
TTTGAATCGAATCTATATTTAACATACTTCTACCCCCAACAGTTTAGTAATAAGCGCCATTCTTACAAACATTCCGAATTTTGCCTGTGGAAAATATGCAGCTCTTGGATCATAATCTATTTCAACGGAAATCTCGTTTACCCTTGGTAGCGGATGCAGTATGCACATGTCTTCCTTGGCCATGTTCATCTTTTCCTTATCCAGTATATATGAATCCTTAAGTCTTATATAGTCGGCTTCATTGAAGAATCTTTCTCTCTGAA
>CAZFYP010000043.1:0-16417 GCA_964523535.1 uncultured Clostridia bacterium | reverse complement strand
ATATCTTCAAACATGGTTCCTGTGTTTAGAAATCCGAAACAGCCTGGTATGTCAACTCCTACGGGACATGGCATGCAATACTGACAATTGGTGCAGTCCACAGCCATTCGTGACTTGTAGATTTCCTTGACCTGGTCTATGAGTCCAATTTCGTTTTTAGTAAGAGATTGAGGATGTGCTTTTCCCGCTTCTTCCACATTTTCCTCTATATAGGATATTTCATTCATTCCGCTAAGTACAAGACCGACTTCAGGCTGATCCCATAAAAACCTCATTGCCCACTGGGCAGGGCTTCTATTTTCTTCAGCCTGGTCCCAGATTTTCATAATATCTTCAGGAACATTCTTAGCCAGGTATCCTCCCCTTAAAGGTTCCATGATTGCAACACCCATTCCCTTGGCAGAGGCATATTTAAGACCTTCTGTTCCAGCCTGGTAGTTCTCGTCCATGAAGTTGTACTGAATCATGCAGAAATCCCAGTCATAGGCGTCAACAATTTTCTTGAATACGGGAAGTTCATCATGGAATGAAAATCCTATATGTTTTATTCTTCCGTCTTCCTTTGCTTTTTTTATGAAGTCGAATACGTCATGCTTGAGATAGTTTTCCCATCTCTGGGCGTTGAGGGCGTGAAGGAGGTAGAAATCTATGTAGTCAGTGTTTAGCCTTTCCAGTTGCCTGTCGAGATACTTATCCATGTCTTCCCTGCTGCGAACAGACCATGAGGGCAGCTTGGTTGCAAGTTTCACCTTTTCCCTGTAGCCATCTGCAAGAGCCTTGCCTACCAGGGCTTCACTGTTGCCGCCGTGATAGGGATAGGCAGTGTCGATATAGTTTATTCCCTGATCTATGCCATACCTTATCTGTCTTATGGCCTCTTCTTCGTTTATTTGTGCATCGTCGCCATCAAGGACTGGAAGCCTCATGCAGCCGTAGCCCAGTATGGATAACTCTTCGCCTGTGTTTCCGAATTTTCTGTATTGCATAATGGTCTCCTTGTGTATTTTATAGTTACATTGTATCCTTTATTGTTTAAATAGTAAATGTACAATGTCAAGAAATTCTCTAATTTATCAGAGTTTTGCTTAGGCGGAAAGCATCTTATTTAATGCAGCCACCAATGCATAATTTCATTATAGGTTATTGGTGCCGTTTTGAAAAGTACGCACTTTAAGGAAGTATAGTTACCTTTTAGATACTGGGTTGGTGTGGTGTCAAAACAAGCAAGTATTGTCAAAATACATCGATCACCCTATTGACACACTAAGGTTTCGATGATATACTGGTGTCAAAACAAAAAAACCACCCTATTGGCACAAAGGAGGGCATATGGACTATAGTCATTATCCAGTCAATAATAAAATATACAGTGGTGCTGAAAGAAAAATAGGCATTACTATTGATGCTAAAGATTATATTATAAAATTTCGCAAGCGAACGAGGTTTGGAATTCGCAACAACCACATTTCAGAGTATTTGGGCTGCAGAATAATTGAAAGCCTTGGTTTCAATGTCCAAAAAGCTTTTCTTGGGACATATAAAGAAGAACCTGTTGTTGCGATTATGGACTTTGTTCAAGAGAATCAACAGTTTGTTGCATTCAATGATGTTGGTGAAAGCAGTATTGAAACTGATAGAGACAAATTTGTATATTCTTATGAAGATATTTCAAAGATCCTATATGCCAATAACAAACTGGATGATCCAAGAAAAACAGTTAGACAATTTTGGGAAATATATGTTCTAGATGCACTGCTGGGAAACTTTGACAGACATGGCGGGAACTGGGGTTTTATAAAGGAAGCTAACGTATATCGTCTTGCTCCTATTTTTGACAATGGTTCATGTCTCTTTCCAAATCTTACGGATGAAGATGAAATGACAAAAATAATCAACAGTGTAGAAGAAACAGACAGGAGGGTATATACTTTTCCGACATCTCAAATTTTGCTGAATGGTATGAAAAGTTCATATGCACAAGTAATTGGAAGTCTTGCATACCAAGAATGCAATGAGGCTTTAAAAACCGTGTGTGATCGATTTGACTTTAATAGAATAAGTAGAATCATTGATCAAACAAAATTCATATCAGACATACAGAAGGACTTCTATAAACATATGATTTGGAAGAGATACCAGAAAATATTGTTGGATTCCTATGAAAGGTTGATGAGCAATGAATAAGCATATAGTCAAGGGTACGATTTATGTATCAGGAAAATGGAATCTTGAGTATCCGGTTTGCAAGATAGAACAAATCTATTATGAAAATGATGAATTTGAGTATATTTTTACACCCTATTATAATGTAATTGCCCTGCTGGACAGCTCTGTTTTTCAAGGTATTCCCGGTCTGAATCTGGAACTTGAAGAAAAAACATACATAAGGAAAAATCAACTTCCGACATTTATATATGAGCGGACTCCCCAGCAAAACAGAGAAGACCTGTGGCAACTCTTGGATGAAGTTGGTCTTGACTATCTGGATCACCTGGAATGGCTAATGCGTACTAACAAAACATATACCGGAGATCGTTTGTTTGTTGGTCCACATGTGGAAGCCAAGACATATAGTGAAATATCGAAAGTGAATTATGGAGACAATTATGTGTTTGAAGATTATGGCAATATCTCATCAAATAATTATCAATTCATCGACTTCCTGATGCAAATCATCATAAGAGGTGCAAGTCTTCAGTCAAACACTGTAAGTATTAATGATGACAACCGTCTGTCCTTGTATAACATTTTCCTGCCCTTGTATATCAATGAAATTGAAGGAAGGAAAAAGAAGCAGCGTAAAGGGATTGAAAAAGCAAAAGAAGAAAACAAATATTTGGGAAGAAAAAAAATAAAGGTTCCTCCGCCCCTTCTTGAAGAAATGATTGAAAAAGTACATCTTAAGGAACTGACCGTCGAGGAGGCCATGGAAGTATTAGGACTTAAATCAAAAAGTACCTATTACAGAAGAGTAAGGGAATTTAAAAACGAGAATAAGTGAGATTATAATAAAAGAAACCCGTTTAACTGAGTTAATCGGGTTTAGGTTATTTTTATGAGTCTTTCTCGATTTTATTCAACATATCCGACAAGGTCTCAGATATGTTTTTGAGCTCGTTGGATATGTCATTCAGTAATTCATTGGTGGCCGATTTCTTTTTTTCATTGTCAGCTTTTTGCTTCTTTGATTCGTAAAAATTTGTTCCATATGGATTTCCTTTAACAGCTTTCATCATAACCTCCTATCTGAACCAGTGTCTTGTTCTGTTTGCTATATTAACAAGTGTCAACATTACAGGTACCTCAACAAGTACCCCTACTACCGTTGCCAGTGTTGCACCTGAGTTGAGACCAAAGAGCGAGATGGCCACAGCAACTGCAAGTTCAAAGAAGTTGCTTGCCCCTATCATTGCCGCAGGGGCAGCAATCTCATGCTTGAGTTTCCATGCCCTGGACCAGCCGTATGCAATGAAGAAAATCAGGAAGGTCTGGATTATCAATGGTACTGCAATGAGTCCTATGTGCAGGGGATTGTTGAGAATGATTTCTCCCTGAAATGAAAAGATTATTATTAGAGTCAGCAGAAGACCTGCTATTGTTGTATTGTCAAATTTTTTCAAGAACACATTCTCAAAATAATCTATCCCCTTATTCCTGATAATGTATTCCCTGGAGACATATCCTCCGATCAGGGGGATGACTACGAAGAGAACAACCGAAAGAAAGAGTGTCTTGTAGGGTACCGATACATTGCCTATTCCCAGCAGAAATGCCACTATGGGTGCAAATGCCACCAGAAGGATCAAATCGTTTACTGAGACCTGAACCAGCGTGTAGGCAGGATCTCCTTTTGTCAAATGGCTCCAGACAAATACCATTGCAGTGCATGGCGCAGCACCCAGAAGGACAGCTCCAGCCACATATTCACTGGCAAGATCAGCTCCAATCATGTTGACAAAAATCGTCTTCAGGAAGAAAACCGATATAAAATACATTGTAAAGGGCTTGATAAGCCAGTTTGTGACACAGGTGATGGCTAGTCCCTTGGGCTTCTTTGTGGCATCCACTATGCTTTTGAAATCAATCTTCAGCATCATGGGATAAATCATAAGCCATATGAGTATGGCTACAGGGATGGATACATTGGCATATTCAAACCTGCTCAGTATTAAGGGAACTACAGGCAGATACTTTCCTATGAGTACTCCAGCCACTATGCATAGTGCAACCCATACTGTGAGATAGCGGCCAAATGCATCCATACCCTGTGATACTCCTATGTTTTTATCTTTTTTTCTAATGCACATTTTTTATTCCTCCGATATTGATGTAAATATATATATATGAGTACATCTGAATACACTCATATACTAACACCATTTATCAATTTTTGCAACACTTGTTTTCGACAGATTTGTTTTGCTGTCCTTACAATAAAAAGAGGCTCATGAACTTATTGCCATGAGCCTCCTTGGATTCGATTTTAAGGGATTCAACTGTATATGCCTCTCTACAGTTTCAGTTGACCGCTTTCTATTCTTTTAATAAGGTCCTCAACCTTTTCCTTTATCATGTCCCTGGTTTCTCTGAAACCTTCAATTGGTCCGCCTGAAGGATCATCAAGACCCCAGTCCTCAGAATGACTGTTGGGTACAAAGGGACATACTACATTGCATCCCATTGTGATTAGGATATCAAGTTCCTGGGGGATGTCTGTCAAAAGCTTTGGTTTGTGGTCAGCCATGCTTACACCGGCTTCCTCCATTACCTGAACTGCAAGAGGCTTTACCTGAGGATAATTCTCGGTTCCTGCGGAATATGCCTCAAAAACATCATTGCCCAGTTTTTTTGCCCAACCTTCTGCCATCTGGCTTCTGCACGAATTATGTACACAAACGAATGCTACCTTGTATTTCATTGTTTTCCTCCGATTTACTAACTTTCCTTAGTTTTTCATTTGTCTAATTTAATTTTGTTAAGTACCTGGTCCCTGTCTTCCCTTCTGAGTTGACAGTTGAGATCCAAGTCCTTGTATTTCATATATCTGTCAAGGTCTTCTTTGAAGATGTCATCCTTTTGCAGTTCAAGCTCCAGATAATCGTAAAGCAGACCGTTGTTGTCCTTGAAGTTTTTCGATACCTTGTAGTGAATCCACTGAGCAGTCTTAGTCGAGCTTATTATTTTTGAATCCTTAAGTTTTTTAAGGTGTCTGGAAATGTTGGACTGGTTGAGTTCCAGCATTACTTCGATTTCACAGACGCAGAGTTCAGCCTGGATGAGTAGATTTAAAATTCTCATTCTGTTTTCATCGGCCAAAGCTTTAAAAATATCTATCATAAAAACTCCTCGTATATTAGTAGATGCTAATACGCTCATATACTATCATCTAAATTATCATATTGCAACAGATATTTTGAAATTTACAAGAATTTAACAAAATGACTAATCTGTAATTAATCGTAAGGCTTAGAAAAGCAATTGCTTCATCTTTATTGGCGTGACAGGCATAGAGTTTTCATTGACATTGGGCCTCTCTCCTAGTAGAATATATTGAGTAAAAAAGTAGCACGGAGGAATTGTGGAATTATGGAAGAGAATTTATTATTAAAGGACATGCTTTTGGTAAAGATATACGAAGAGCATCAGAAAGACCGTCCTGACATGGAAAAGAATGTAAGCTTCAAGGAACTTGAAGTGGATAAGGACGTTTACAATGTTACTTTGGAAGGTCTTCAAAACGACGGTTTCATTAAAGGTGTAAGGTTTGCTAGAGAGGGTGTTGGAAGCAGAATAGGAATCTCCTTCATTAACAGCATGACCATCACTAAAGACGGAATAAGCTATCTAAAGGATATTTCCAGAAGATAGGACATAATATAGTAATAAAACGATCCCCTGCCGGAAAGCAGGGGATTTTCTATTAAAGGGATGAAATTGACATCACAATATGTTTATTATCATGGTAAGGGCTGCTGCAAGGTTTGTTACAGCAAATATCTTCTTAAGGTTTCTTGGCTTACTCTTAATGGCATACTTGCTTCCAATTATACCTCCCACAACTGCGGCTATGGTCAGTGGTATAGCCATCTGGGGATTGAAGTCTCCATTGATATTGTGACCTATGAATCCCATAAGGGCCGTTGCTGCCACCATGGCTGAGGATGTTCCCACTGCTATCTCCATTGGTATGCCGCAGACAAGGACCATGAGGGGTATCTTGAAGGCACCTCCTGATATTCCCACGGCTCCTGCGAAGAAGCCTACAGCTGCTGTTATTGGCAATGTAAGCAGGAGATTTACAGTATATTGGCTGTCTCCGAATTTCCTGTGCCAGTAACCGAAAGCCTTGTCTTTTTTTAAGGGTTTTTCCTTTACAGGTATGAACATGAAAATGGATATCACTATAAGTAGGACTGCAAAGATTAGTTTCAGTGTGTTTCCTTCCATGTTACCAGCAAAGTAGCCTCCTACAAAGGCCATAATATCAGTTGGAGGATCTATTACAAGGGCCAGTTTCCAGTCCACCTTCTTGTGCTTGTTGAATATAAGCATTGAAGTTAGTGATGTTGCCATCATTATTAGCTGGGAGGTGGTGGCCGCATGGTGCATCTGCATGCCAGCAAGTACCATGGCCAGAACATAGAAGTTTCCTCCCCCCTTGCCGACCATTGACATGGATACGGCTATAAGCAGTATTATTATACTCATAATAAGACTTGAGTTCATTTTATTTTCCCTTTCCAGCCATTACACTATACAAGTGACATGGATTTATAGTTTTTAAGTACGTAGCCTGGCTTGAAATGGTTTGCTATATCTCCAATGCTTTCAGTAATGACCTTGATATCATCATATCCTTCCTGCTGAAGATACATGGAAGCCATGGCTGCCCTTGTACCTGTTGAGCAGAATATTGCAACTGTCTTGTCCCTTGGGATTTCATCCATCCTGTTTTGAATTTCATTCATGGGAATATTTGTTGCAAATCCGAATTTTATGAATTCATTTTCCTCCCTGGTTCTCAGGTCAAGGATGAATACTTTGTCTTCTTTTTTTAGCTCCATCATCCTTTCGAAGCTTAGCTTGTGTCTTCCATTTCCAAAGTAGTTCAAGTCAAAGTCTTTCATTAGATTGTTTAAGTTTGTCATGTTTTTCTCCTGTTATTTATGGCAGGGATAGGCTGCCTTATATTTTGTTTTCAATTCTATATGGATTAATGATTATAGTTGGTTTATGTGCCGCTCCACCTGCAATAACAGAAGTTTCTTTTCATGCGTATTCTCCTAGCAGCTTTTTTTATATTTATATGTTGCCTAATGTCAAGCATGTATAAAATGAATAAGTCAAGCAACTATTCTATATTAGAATTATCTAATATACTTATGCGACTATATTATGCTACTTTGCCTGATAATTGTCAAGCATAACTGCTGTATAAAAATACCATCAACTAAATTAGTTGACGGCAGATAAGTTTTTTTCTCCATTATGAATTGAATTATTATCTATCTATTACCTCTGTCTTTCCCATGAACTGGTCAACCTGACAAAGTGTAGGGAATCCTTCCATGTCACCCCTTACGAGAGTTGCCATGGCACCTACTGCATTGGCCAGCCTTGAAGATTCTTTAAGGCTGTAGTCATTCAGTATGCCAGACAAAAATCCAGCAGCAAAACCGTCTCCGGCACCTACTGTGTCAATGGGACTTTCTATGATGTAACCTTCAACATAGCAACTGTCCTTGCCATCTGTGGCATAGCATCCATCCTTGCCCAACTTGACCACTACTTTTTGACATCCCATATCCAGAAAACTTTTGGCGATTTCTTCAGGACTTGTTGTTCCCATAAGCATTTGGCCTTCATCAATTCCAGGAAATATGATATCCGCCATGGCAGCTATTTTCATTATGGTTTCCCTTGCTTCATCAATAGACCAGAGCTTCAGTCTTATGTTTGGATCGAAGGATACTGTCACTCCATTATTGCGGGCTACTTCCACTGCTTTCAAGACAGTCTCTCTTGAAGATGGTGACAGTGCTGGAGTGATGCCTGTTATATGGAGGATCTTAGCACTTTTGATATATTCCATGTCAAGATCTTCAGGACAGAGACAGCTAGCAGCTGAATCGTTCCTGTAGTAGTAGACATTGGGATTTACATGGGAAAATCTCTCCTTGAAGAGAAGTCCCGTATTTTTTGTTTTATCTGTTATTGTTCTTGATACATCAACACCTTCGCCACGGATGGTTGATATTATGTATCTTCCAAACTCGTCATCACCGACTCTTGAAAACCAGCCAGAATCATGACCAAGTCTTGCAAGTGCAATAGCCACATTGGACTCTGCACCTGCAATTGATTTTGTAAAATTATGTACATACCTTAGGGGACCATTGTTGTTGGGATTGAACAATACCATTGATTCTCCAAAAGTAATGACATCCATATTATCTCTGCACTCTACCTGAAGCATCTCCCTGGATTAGAGTTTCCACTTCACCTACTGTTGCAAGGTTTGCATCTCCGAAAATTGTGTGCTTCATGGCAGAAGCTCCTACTGCAAATTCAAGAGCGTGCTTGAAGTCGTCATATTGAAGAAGTCCGTATATAAGGCCCCCTGCAAATGAGTCTCCACCACCTACTCTGTCTACAATTCTTATATCATACTTCTTTGAATGGTAGAATTCGTTTCCATCATATATAAGGGCAGACCATCCGTTGTCTGAAGCCGAATAGCTTTCTCTAAGAGTAGTCACAACATACTTGAAACCAAACTGTTCTTTCATCTGCTTGAATATATCCTTGTATCCTTCTAATTCAAGTTCTCCCTTGGTTACATCTGTTTCCCCTGGCTTGAAGCCAAGAACCTTTTCTGCATCTTCTTCATTTCCTATGCATACATCTACGTATTCCATAAGTTTAGTCATGCATTCCTTTGCTTCATCAGGAGTCCAAAGTTTCTTTCTGTAGTTAAGGTCAACAGAAACCATGACACCATGCTTCTTGGCTGCCTTAAGTGCCTCTTCAGTAAGAATAGCGGATTCCTTGCTAAGAGCAGGAGTTATTCCCGAGAAGTGGAACCATTCAGCATCCTTGAATATTTCGTCAAAATTAAAATCTGCTGCAGTTGCTTCTGCTATTGAAGAATGGGCTCTATCATAAACAACCTTTGAAGGTCTCATTGAAGCTCCATGCTCAAGGAAGTATATTCCAACCCTGTCTCCACCTCTTGCTATATAGTCAGTGTTTACATTGAATTTTTTAAGCTGGTTTACTGCACATTGTCCTATTTCATGTTCTGGAAGCTTTGATACGAAGTATGCATCAAAGCCGTAGTTTGCAAGTGATACTGCAACGTTTGCTTCTCCACCACCGTATATGGCATCAAAGTTGTCAGCCTGTACAAATCTCAATTTATTCTGTGGAGAAAGTCTCAACATTATTTCTCCCATGGTTACTACTTTTTTCATTATATTTTCCTCCGTGATTTCATTTTTATTTATCAAAATTTCATCATTACTGTAAGTTCTCAATATCCTATTCAGATTACTGATGGAGCAATTTCGTATGACAGCGAGGTCTCGACCAATAGGTATCAACAATAACATTGAATAAAATCAAATTGTTGTACCGATAGCTAAAACACCAAGGCTTCAAGGTGTTTGTGTTAGACTAGAACTTTCCTATAAGGTTTAGAAAGATATAGTACCGACGGAGTAGGGAGCTGTCATGCGTAATTGCAGAATTATAAATATTGGATATTTTTGACTTACTTGCCGGCTCTTGCGTCCTTCACTGCCTCAATGAACTTCTTTGCAGTTTCAGTTACAAGCTCATAGTCTCCGGTCTTTGCTCCCTTTGTAAGGTCTCCACCTGTTCCAACAGCAACTGCTCCTGCTTCTATCCAGTCCTTAACATTTCCAAGGTTTACACCGCCTGTAGGCATGTAGTTTCCTTGAGGGATAGGTCCCTTGAAGGCCTTGATTATTGAAGGGCCAAAAGCATTTCCCGGGAATACCTTGATTACTTCCGCTCCAAGCTCAAGTGCTTCGATTGCTTCCTTCACAGTCATTACTCCAGGCATTACAGGTACCCTGTATCTGTTACAAAGCTTAACTGTTTCAGGATTAAGACTTGGACTCACTATGTATTTTGCTCCGGCAAGTATGCATGCCCTTGCTGTTTCGGGATCAAGTACAGTACCTGCTCCTATGATAACATCATCATCCTTGTACATTTCTGAAAGTTCCTTTATTATGTCTACTGCTCCAGGCACAGTCATTGTAATCTCAAGTGCCTTTATGCCACCTGCTTTTACCGCCTCGATTATCTTTATGCCTTGTTCCTTCGATTCGGCTCTGATTACTGCAACTACTCCTGATTCAACCATTTTCTGTATTATTTCCATTCTTTTCATGATTCACCTCTGCAAATGTTTTCTTTTTAAACACCAGTTGTCTGACGTCTTATGTCCATGATACAATAATTCATTTCAAAAAGCAATACGTTTAATAAAGATTCACAAAAATCATAACAATTCAAAAATTATTGAATCATTTAAATGCTTGACATTTCAATGAGGAGGATGTATCATTAAGTTAGTTGTCAGACAACATACATGTTGTCGAATTGTTAATACCAACAATATTAAATTTTTTTCATTATTCTCCAAGTGGAAAGGGCCGTAGTTTATCTATGGCCTTTTTCTTAACTAAGGGAAGTAAAGATATAAAATCTTTTGATATGTTGGGAAATTAAGTCACCCTTATATGAAACTGCTTGGTTGACATTGGTGGTTTATTGGAAAAAAGTAGAATGATTATGGTATAATCATACTCTGAAAATAGTAAAAGGAGTTAATATGTACGATAAGAAAATACTGTCACAAAAGGTGGCATCGGATATTAAACAGATGATTATTGATAAGGAGTTAAAGCCTGGAGACAAGCTTCCCAATGAGTTAAAGCTTTGTGAATCATTAAGTGTAGCACGTACTACTTTGAGAGAAGCTATAAAGACACTGGTTTCTTCAAATATTTTAGTTATTAAAAGGGGAAGAGGAACCTTCGTTAGTGAAAGGCCTGGAATTACTAAGGATCCTTTGGGAGTCTCCTTCATGGATGATGACAACCTTCTTATACACTTTTTTGAAGTAAGACTTCTGGTTGAGCCTGAGATGGCCGAGTATGCGGCTGAAAGAAGATCTGAAGAGGAACTTGAAAATATTAGAAAGGCTTTTGAAAAGGTTTCCGACCTTATATCAAAGGAAGAAAATCATACTGAAGCAGATATAGAATTCCACAATGAGATTGCAAAGGCCACCAAGAATCCAATCCTCCAGAGGATTGTGCCCATAATCAACGATGGCATAGTTGGAGGATATGAAAAGACCAAGAATAATCCTGAAGCTTCGGAAGTTGTAATGGACCACCATAAGAAAATATAAGAAGCCATTAAAACCGGAGATAAAAAGACCGCAAAAAAATATAAGAAGGAACATAAACTTTACGGCATGAACGATCGATGTGACAACAGTTAGCTATAGAACTTCAAGGTAGCCATTTTATTGGATACCTTAGTACTAGTGGTGTAGATGTTTATTCTGAATATTTAGAAGTTCTAATACCCTGGAGGTACTCTTGATTATTGGAGTGTCTCTTTGTTTTTGAACAAGAGTTTATTTATTAATCTTCAAAACCCACATGACCTCTTTCAGGGACAACGCACATGAATTTGAAAGTATCTTTTCCCGCATTTAGTAGCTGATGTTCCTTATCTGGAGGTATGAACATGAAGGATTCCTTCTCAAGGGGATATTCTGTTCCATCCAGGAATAGAGTTCCCTTTCCACCTATGATATATACTATGTGGGGATAGTCGTGGCTGTGTCTTCCTGAATAGCCATTTTCCCCAACTTCAAAAATCCTCATTACATATCCATCCCATCCTTCTTTAGGGGAAACAAGAACCTTTCCTACAATGTTTTCATACCCTGGTGCACTAATTTCGTGAATCTTACAATTCTTTTCACTTGATACCATAAAAATATGCCTCCTAATATTTAATTGTTTTATTATATCATTTTATTGTATGGCTAACAATGGTAGAACCATTAATTATTTACTTTTTATGTATTTTCGAAATGCAAATTTATATTTATATATGGTATAATCTTAATTAAACAATACAATATGTGGTTGAAAGTTAGTATAATTGCCGGTTCGTATTGACGACAAAAGGTAGAATTGGCTAATAAGGAGTTAGTATGAGTAATAGATTTGCAGTCTTTACATCTATAGGTGCAATACTTTTATTTGTTATGTGTGGATGCAGTGAAGTTGATTCATCCTTGGAAAAGAAAGAGGTTGTTGTTTATACTTCTGTGGACCAGAATATTTCAGAAATAATATTCAATGATTTTGAAAAGGAAACAGGCATAAGTGTGAAACCGGTATATGATATAGAAGCATCAAAAACTACAGGACTTGTAAATAGAATTATAGCTGAAAAGGAAAATCCTCAGGGTGATGTTTTTTGGAGTTCTGAAATTATAATGACACTTAGACTTGATGATGAAGAAATATTCAAGCCTTATATTTCAAAAAACAGTATCGGTATTCCAGACTCTTACAAAGACAAGGAAGGATATTGGACAGGATTTGGTGGAAGGGCAAGGGTTATGATTGTCAATACTGATATGGTTCCATCTGGTGACTATCCTGATTCTATTTATGATTTTACGGATGAATATTATAGAAAATACAAAAAGCTTATGGCCTATCCCTTGTTTGGAACTTCCATGACACATATGTTTGTAATGAACCAGAAATGGGGCGAAGAGGAAACTGTCGATTATTTTGAATCGGCGATTAACAACAATACTTTCATGGTTGATGGAAATTCAGTAGTAAGGGATCTTGTTGCGTCAGGTGATGCTGCATTTGGCCTTACGGATACTGATGATGCTTTTGTAGCTGTAAGGGACGGGAAGCCTGTTAAAGTCATATACCTTGATCAAGAAGGAGAAGGTACTCTTTTAATTCCAAATACTGCAGGTGTTTTAAAGGGATGTAAAAACAGTGTAGAGGGCAAATTGTTTATAGATTATTTACTAAAAGCCGAAACTGTGGATAAACTAATAGAAATCGGATTTATAGATATTTCATTGCAGGATGAATATAATGATGTAAGGCTTATGGAGTGTAATTTTGAAGAAGCTTTTATAGAAGGGAATGGACTAATGGAAAAAATAAAAGAAAATATCATAAGGTAGATTTTTATGAATGAAAGATATGGAATAATTAAAAAGATTACATCATATACTATTCTGATGTTTATATTGTTGCCACTTGTGTTCGTGGCCTACCAGGGTGCTCTTTCAGGATTACCCCTGATCCACTTGCTAAATATGAGAAGGCTTGTATTGCTGCTTAAGTCTGTTTGTCTTGGGAGCCTTGTTGCATTGTCATCAGTTGCGGTAGGAATTTTCTTTTTGATGCTTATGGCTGGCAGGAAATACAAGCATGGATATTTTTTGGCAGCCCTTCTTCTGACTTTTTACATGGTATCACCTTATATACATGCACTTAGCTGGCTGGAAATATTTAATGTTGGTAAATATGCCTTCATTAAGACCTGTATTGTCCTTTCAATGTATTATTTACCTTTGAATATTATAGTTTTGGCCCTGGGATTAAATTCCATAGACAATGAATATGTAAAGATGGGAAGAATATACAAAAAAGATGATATTGTATTGTTTAGAATAGTGTTGAAGATGCTCAAGCCATATATCCTAAGTGCCATGTCACTTGTGTTTCTACTTTCACTGGCGGATTTCAGTGTTCCCTCACTGTTTCAGCTTAAAACATACAGCTTTGAAATATTTACGGCATATTCGTCAGGAGGATCTTTTGGTGAAGTTTTTGTTTTGTCATTGCCACTTATTGCTGTAAATTTGTCTGCATTTATAGTCTTGTGGGTAAATTCGGAAAAAATGTCCTATGAATTCAAGGGAAGTTCAGTATTAAAGAATTTTGATTTTAAGCTTGGATTAATAAATAGGTTATTTCAGTTCCTCTCTTTGATATTAGTAGTGATTCTTATGCTTGTAATGGTTTTCAATATTTCAAAAATTATCAATATTAATTTTCTTTTTGATACAGTCAAGGACAATACAAGTGAGTTTTTATACTCTCTCTATATATCGTCCATATCTGCTGTCATATCTGTAATTTTGGTATTTACTTTAATCAGGCTCCAGGATTCAATACTTTCAAGACTAGTGATTTTTTCTCCTATGCTCTTGTCAGGTTCAATAATTGGTATTAGTATGATTGGATTATTTATAAAAGGAGACAATTACGGGTATCTACTAAATAATAGCATATTGCTTTTATATTCTACTATTGTAAAATCCATACCTATTATATACCTTGTTTTGAGGGGGAGTTTGGATACAATGGACAATAATCTCCTTAGATGTGGCAGAGTATATCAGAATAATTTTTTTCATAGAATAATAAGAATTGAAATACCATTATGGGGATTACATTTTGCAGGAGCTTTTTTCTTCGGATTTTCTTATGCTATGGGAGAAATTTCTTCTTCCATATTACTTATACCTCCGGGGAAACAACTTGTTTCACTTAAGATTTACAGTTATCTACATTATGGAAGTGGAAGCAGGATATCAGCCTTGGGATTCATAATAATATTGTTTTTTTCGTTAGTCACATCACTTTTCATATTTATTACAAGTAGAAGGAGAAGATATATAAGATGAGTGAAATCTTAAGAATTAATGACATATTTAAAGAATACCGGTTAAAGCCCGGAAAAAAATTTCAAACAGTATTAAGTGGACTCAATCTTGTTATGAACAGGGGTGACATATTTTCTATCATGGGAAAATCTGGAGCTGGAAAAACCACCCTGATAAATACAATTGCAGGATTTGAACCTCTTAAATCAGGTGATATTATAATAAAGGGGATTACTGCAAGCAGCGATAAAATTTTCATTGAGCCTGGTAAAAGAGGGATTGGATGGGTTGCACAGGATTCCTGCCTTTGGCCATTTATGACAATGCGGGAAAATATTGAATATGCTTTGAAAGATGACTGGAAGAAAAAAATGAAGGAATTAGTAGGTGTTTTTGGAATTGGTGGAATTATGGATAAGTATCCCAATGAGGTTTCAAAAGGGGAAGGAAAGAGAGTATCCATTGCAAGAGCAATATGTTCAGGAGCAGACCTTCTACTAATGGATGAACCTTTTTCAGATCTTGATTATAAAACAAAAAAAGACCTTATAGATATAATTCTAAAAATACATGATGATACCAATCTTACAATACTAATAGCAAGTCACAATATTGAAGAAAATATCAGCTATTCAGACAAAATATTTGAGCTTGAAAAAGGGGTGTTGCATGAAAAAAATATATAAAATGATTTTTTCTACTATCCTAACTGCATTACTTATGATTTTAACAGCTTGTAATGTGACAAAGGCAGATGTTTCAATTGACATAAACAACATACTTGAAGAAAATGCTGTAAACGATATTGTTAGCTATAAGGGCAAAGTCTATGCAGGATGTCTTGAGGGAGTATATGAAATAAATACTGATAATTTTGAAAGTAAAAAACTTGACATGGAAGATATATATTTGGTCAAAGACCTTTTGGTCCATGGAGATAAGCTTTATATTGGACACGACAGTGGAATAAGTGTATATGATGGTGAAGATTTTACCAAGCTCCTTGACGAAACTTCAGGAGTTTTGGATTGCAGGGTAAATACAATGATGATTGACAGTGAAGATACACTGTGGGTCGGAACATATGAGGGTGTACTTAAGAAAGCAAATAATAAGTGGATAACAATAAATACGGATGACGGGTTGGCTTTTAAAATTGTATTTTTAATAATGGAAGATGAATATGGAGGTATCATGTTCGGACATTACGGTTCACGTCATGATGGTATAAGTTATCTTAAAGATGGAAAATGGTCATATTTTAATAAGGACAAGGGCCTACCCCACAATTACATTGTTTCAGGAATGGAAAATGAAGGAAGTATTTATATTGCAACAGGATTTTATGATACAGGAGGATTTGCAGTTTTTAAGTCTTCAAAAGATGGTATAAGTCTTGAAGATACCCTTATAAGGGAATGGGGAAAATATGGAAGCAAGCCAAGAAGTTTGAATATTGATGATGAATATATGTGGGTAGGGACTGAATACAACGGTTTGTGTATTATGGAGGAGGATGAGTTTCTTGTATTGGATATGGAAGATGGTTTGCTTGACAACGAAGTGAAATCGACTTATTTTGATGAGGAAGGAAGAGCCTGGTTGGCAACAAAGAAAGGTATTACCATAGTCAAAAAGACTGACGTCTAT
>CAZFYP010000042.1:15018-16477 GCA_964523535.1 uncultured Clostridia bacterium | reverse complement strand
TCTACGACTGTCAAATCCAAAAGCAAGTCCATTTTTTCTTTTCTTGATACATCATATCTCAATTGTTCTATACGTGTTTGAGTCGTTTTATTCTCTATTTCAACAATGACAGGTTCATTCATATATTTATCGCAAATATTAGAAACGTCTCCTGGCAAGGTTGCCGACAATAATGTCATGACATACTTGCTTCTTATACATTCCAGTATGGATTCAATCTGCTTGATAAAACCCATATTGAGCATCTCATCTGCTTCATCCAATACAAGGTACTTGATTTGTGACAAATCCAAGCTACCTCTTAATATATGGTCCAAAACTCGTCCAGGAGTACCTGCAACTATATGGGTTTTCTGTTTTAAATCCTTTATTTGCGATTTAATGGGAGTTTTTCCATAGATAGATGCCACTTTCATACGTTTGAATCTTCCTATGTTGAACATTTCTTGGCTGACTTGCTGAGCAAGCTCCCTCGTAGGTGTCAATACAAGAGCCTGGGGAGAATTCTCTTCCCATTCAATATTGTCGATGATAGGTATGGCAAATGCGGCAGTTTTACCGCTGCCTGTTTCAGATTTGATAACCAAATCCTGATTCTCCTTCATGACAGGTATTGCTTTTTTCTGTACTTCAGTAGGTTGGTCATAACCCATTAGGTCAAGTGCCTTTAATAGGTTTTCACTCAAATCATATATTTCAAATTTATTTGTTTTCATTACAACTCTTTTCGATAATTTATTTTTTATCCATTAAGCTTTTATAGCCCAACGCATCTTGGTGGATCTAGCACGACTGTTGATATTGCATTCCTCTTTTGACGGTCTTATGATTCCTGGAGCAATTTCACTGTAAACACCTTCCCTGAAATATCTCTTGAAGGATTTCTTTACCAGACGGTCCTCTCCCGAATGGAATGACAATATGGCAACCCTTCCCCCTGGAGCAAGTACCTGAGGAAGTTTCTCCAGCAATTCATACAGTACCTCATACTCCTCGTTGACATCAATCCTAAGGGCCTGAAAAGACCTCTGACAGGATTTATTGGCTGCATCCTTCCTCTTGTCCTTTGGAATAAAAATCAAGGCATCCTTGATTATATGCTGCAGCTGTGTAGTAGTTGATATGCCCGTTCCCTTCTTGATTTCAGAAATAATTGCACTTGAAATTTCCTCTGCGTAAGGTTCGTCTGCATTTTCTATCAGCATGCCGCACAGCTCTGGCTGGGAAAGCTCCTTTAAGCGTTCCGCTGCAGATTTTCCTTTGTCAGGATTAAGGCGCAAATCCAGGGGACCCTCCTTCTTATAGGAGAAGCCTCTTTCGGGATTGTCTATCTGCATTGAAGAAACACCCAGGTCGGCCAATACGAAATTCAAGGGGCCCGACTCTTGCAAAACCTTGTCGATATTGGAAAAATTAAGCTGCTTTATTGTTAAAATTTCCTCACCGTAGCCTTTTTGTT
>CAZFYP010000042.1:313-14959 GCA_964523535.1 uncultured Clostridia bacterium | reverse complement strand
CCAGTGCATAGAGACGACCTTTTCCCTCCAGGCATTTAAGCATCTCCAGGGTATGGCCTCCATATCCAAGAGTGGCATCCAGTCCTACTTGTCCGGGAGTGATCTGAAGAAATTCAAGTATCTCATTGACACAAATGGAAATATGCATGCCAGCTGGAGTACTGCCCTTGCTGATAACCCTTGCTACGGTTTCTGAATATTTGTCGGGTTGATGTTCCTTGTATTTTTCCTTATATGATTTGGGATGGGTTCCCTTATATCTAACACGTCTCTTGTGTTTTTGTTCTTGTCCTTGTTCTTTTTTATCCATTAATGACCTCTCTAAACTCTTTTATAAACCTTATACTATCAAAGGAATTGGATAATTGCAATCATATAAGCAACATGATGGAAAAGTCCTGGCTGTATGAAAAAGTCAGGAATTAATTTTCCTGACTTTTTATGTATTCATCTATTGTCTCTGTAACATTTTTTGCTGCTGCTACAGCTTCCACAACAGTTCTAGCACCTGTAACAACGTCCCCTGAAGCGAATACTCCATCGATTGATGTCCTTCCACGATCGTCAATTACAACCAATCCCAACCTGTCAAGCTTCATTTCCCTTCCTCCACCAACAGAATCGGCGATATTACTTTGTGGTCCCTGGCTTATAGAAATAATTACCGAATCTGCTTCATAGCAGATTTCCGTTCCTTCAATCTCAACAAGCTTTCCATTCTCATCCTTTTCAGTACTGATCAAATCAACACAATGGTCGGTAATTCTCTTGGGTGAACGATAAAACTCAAAATCCACACCATCCATTCTTGCATAATCTATTTCATTCTGGCTTGAAGGCATGTCATCTTCAGATCGCCTATAGAATATGGTTACATCTGTTGAACCTCTTCTGATGGCAGTTCGAGCAGCATCAAGGGCAACATTTCCACCACCTATTACACATACCTTGTCTCCCAGAAGATGATTTTCCGGATTCTTCAAGTAATCAATGGCGTAAAATACATTGCCCAGACTTTCACCTACAACATTCAGCTTTCTAGGTTTCCAGGTACCTGTTGCTGTAAATATAGCCTTGTACCCGTCTCTAAAGAGATCTTCAAGTGTTAACACTGGTCCTATCAACGTATTAGGTCTGATTTTTACTCCCAACTGTATCAATATCTCCTGATAGCGGTCAATTATCTTGTTCGAAAGTCTAAATTCTGGAATGCCGAATCGTAGTACTCCCCCAATCTTGTCATGGGATTCGAAAATTGTAACTGCGTATCCTTTCCTGGCCAAAATTATAGCTGCAGTAAGACCAGCTGGTCCCGAACCAACCACTGCCACCTTTTTATTTTCATCTATATTTGCATCGAATCTTATTTTATTCAGATAATATTCTGATATATAATGCTCAATAGAACCAATATTTATTGCATTGTTTTTCTTATCCAGTATGCAATGTCCTTCACAAAAATCTTCATGTGGACATACCAGCCCTGTTATTACCGATAGAGGATTGTTGTCAAAGAGCAACTCTCCCGCCTCAAACAAACGGTTTTCCCTTGCCAGATATATGGCTTCCTTTATAGGTGTGTTTATGGGACAACCATTCTCACAGAATGGATTTTTACACTGCAAACAGCGAGTGGTTTCCTTATGTATATGTGTGCTCATTCTTCAACCTTCCTATTGAAATTATTTCTCATGCTATCTTAAAAGCATGTAGCTGTCAAGCTTTTACTTAATTCACTAGCAACAGCCATCACCCTTGCATCCACAATCAGATAATACATTAAATGGATTATTTTGAATTTTATCTGTTTGTATCCCAAGAACTTTGTATGCCCCATGCTTAATAGCTTCTGAAGGAATATCTTCATATACACGCCCCTTATAAAGAACTGTTCTACAATAGGCATCTTCATTCATCAGTTTTGAACAGGATTCACAATAGTTATCCGATACTTCTATACTAAGAATCTCTTCAATAGCTACTCCATCTAATAGTACTTCATTTGAATGATGAATATCTTCACCTTCAAGCTTTGTTTCTTCTAATACGATTCTGAATCCTCTTGAATTCAATTCTTTATTTAACTTTTCTACTTCACTAATTAAATTTAAGCCAGTTTCATTACAGCGATCACAGGTTTCCCCTTCTACATCAAGATGTTTCCAATTGATAGTTAATGTTTTCATGTAGTCCTCCTCCTTATCTTTTATAAATTGTAATATAAAACAAACTTTTGCACTATTTCCTTCAAATTTAAATAGTTATCATCTAATAACAAATCAAGTCTTTAAATCATTAAACAGGAACTGAAGCATTTATTTTCTAACCAATAGCTTGTGAAGGTCCCATACTTTCTCTACAATATATGTTGCACCGGCATTTTCCAGTTCCTTTTTATCTCCATAACCAAATAGAACCCCAACTGAATCAATACCAGCGTCTTTTGCTCCCATGATATCATGCTTCCTGTCCCCGACCATCAAAACAAGTGACAAATCTGTAATACTGCAAGACTTCATGGCATAAGCTATAACATCACTTTTTTCAATTCTTGTCTCATCAAGAGTAGCTCCTGCTATATATGTAAAGTATTGATCTAATTCAAGATGTTTCAATATACTTCTAGCATAAGTTTCGGGTTTTGATGTTGCTAGTATAATCGTTTTGCTTTCTGATTTAAGTTTCATAAGGAGCTTGATTATTCCATCGTAAATAGAGTTTTCAAACATACCTTTATTGGAATAATATTCACGGAAATATCTTAGGGCTTCATTGGCTTCTTCTTCTGAAAATCCACAGAAATTCTTAAAGGAACTCATAAGTGGAGGTCCAATGAATTTTTGTAGTTCACTTCTGTCAGGTATTTCTTTATCATATTTTCCAAGGGCATATACTATGGCATTTATAATACCATCCATAGAGTCAGTTATTGTTCCATCCAAATCAAATAATATATATCTGTAATCTTTCAATTAATAATCCTCTCTGTATCGATTTTATTAATATCAATAAGTTGTTCATATGTTTCCATCCTCATTATAACCATATCAGCATACAAGCAACTCATTTGTATAGTATTATAACATAATTGTATTCAATTCGTACTTACATATAATACTTCAAGTTTATCATCCCCTTCTCGCAAAATAAATCTTTGTCCAGTCATTCCAACTCATTATCATCATCTTTCAAGATCCTTTAACTTCTATTATATAATTTAACAAAATTTTTATTTACATTTTTGACAAAGTCCTTTATTTAACGTAAAATAAACTAACGATTTTTTTATATTTTCAAAGAAAAAAAGAAAGCTATAAAAAACCGAGGGGGTTACAAGATTATGGAACTAAAAGGTAAAGTAGTAATAGCACAAGCCGGAGGACCAACAGCAGTAATCAATCAAAGTCTGGTTGGAGCAGCACTGGAATCCAGAAAATTTCAACAGATTACAAAGGTGTACGGGGCACTGAATGGAGTAGAGGGAATAGTAAACGAAGACTTTATGGACCTTACACAGGAAACCACAAATAATCTTGAGCATGTTGCAAACACGCCATCATCTGCACTATTGTCCACGAGATTAAAGCCTGATGCAAAATACTGCGAAGAAATATTCAAGGTATTGAAAGTACATGATGTAAGGTACTTCTTTTATATAGGTGGAAATGACTCCTCAGACACCGTAAGAATAGTAAATGAAAATGCAGACAGGGCAGACTATGAATTCAGGGCAATCCATATTCCCAAAACCATAGACAACGACCTGGTATTGAATGACCATACTCCTGGATATGGTTCTGCAGCCAGATATGTGGCAGAGACCTTCATGGGCCTCAATCTTGACAATCGTGCCCTTCCAGGAGTACACATAGGCATAGTTATGGGTCGACATGCAGGATTTCTTACAGCCGCATCTGCACTGGCACAAAAATATCCTGACGATGGACCACATCTGATCTATCTTCCTGAAAGTGTATTTGATGTTGATAAATTCCTGGCAGATGTAAAAAAAACATATGACAAGCTTGGCAGGTGCCTTATTGCAGTATCAGAAGGTATAAGAGATGAAAACGGTCAGGCAGTAGCTGCCTCCTTGACCAAATCCATAGAAAAGGATTCTCATGGCAATATTCAATTGTCAGGAAGCTCTTCCCTGGGTGATATGCTTACCAACCTCATAAAGACAAAATTGAATATTACCCGTGTAAGAGCCGACACCCTTGGATACCCACAAAGAAGCTCCCTTGCATGTATTTCAGATGTAGACCAACATGAAGCAAGAGAAGTTGGTGAGAAAGCAGCACAATTTGCCATCTGGAACAAGATTGACGGTTCCATAACAATTCAAAGAACTGGATACTATTCTGTTGACTACAAGCTTGTAAATTTAAATAAAATAGCAGCAAAAACCAAGGTTATGCCTCCTGCATTCATAAATGCAAAAGGAAATGGAGTAACTGATGAATTTAAATACTATGTACGCCCTCTTGTAGGCTCACGCTTTGGAAGCGTACACAGATTGAGAGCACCAATGGTAGAAAAAATACTTAAACAGCTATAAAAAATTAATGGTCTATTCAATTGGAGTACTTCCACTTGTATAGACCATTTTTTTATTTTATTGAAATAATCATAAATGTATCAAGTCACATCCCTTTTTACTCTTCTTCCGGATATTTCATTCCCCAATCCTGACGTATTGAAGTCATAATGTCCATGACATCGATGCTATAGTCAAGATGCATTTCATCTACACCTGTTGCAATTGTTCTTTCCATATCCTGGACCTCATAAAGAAGGGCTTCACTTGTAGAACCTGACTCTATTACTTGCTGTCTCTGATCTTCAGTATATGTTATGACTGCCTTTTCACCCCTTGGATAGTCGAATATTTCAATATAGCCCTTTTCATAGGCAATTGTTCCCCGTTTGGGTTGCTTTGCATGAAGGGTCAAAGAAATAGTAGCCATTTCTCCCTGGTCGTTCATCAGTAAAATGCCTGCCTGTTCGTCAACACCTGTAGGTGCGTATCTTACCTGGGAGCTTACCTGGCTGGGTTTTTGGCTCATAAACCACCTTACAAAGGACAAAGCATATACACCTATATCCAGCAAGGCACCACCGGCAAGATTTTTATTGAAGAAGCGGTTTGTCATGTCATAATCCTTGTAGCTTCCGAAGTTCATCTGTATGAACTGTAACCTTCCAAGTTCTCCTTTGGCAATTACTTCCTTGATTTTTTTATATAGAGGCATGTGGTATAGAGTCATGGCCTCTGCTAATACCAGATTCTTCTTTTCAGCAATCCTAACGGCCTTTTCCAGCTCTTGGGAATTCAAGGTAATGGATTTTTCACACAATACATGCTTTCCATTTTCAAGAGCCTTGAGCAGAAAAGGAAGATGGGTATTGTGGGGTGTTGATATATAAATTATATCTATATCATCATCTTCAAACATTTGGTCTATAGTTTCATATACCTTTGGTATATTATATTTCTCAGCAAAAGCCACTGCCTTTTCATAGGTCCTGTTGCCAATGGCCGCTAATGTCCTTCCCTGCATTGCCATTGCCTGAGCAAGCTCATTTGCTATAATTCCACATCCAAGGGATGCCCATCGATATTGTTTCATAACTTCCTCCTTCAATATTACTCAACTTATAATGTCTGTATTATATCATAAGTATTCAAAAATTTTGCTTCTCTAATATTATTAGTATTACATTATTCCACCTTGACACATCTTTCCTCTGGTAGTAATATCATCTTATTAAGTCAAAGCAAGGAGAACATATGAATCTACAACAACTGGTAATCTATAGAAATATACTTGAAAACAATGGAATCAAGGCAGTCAATGAACTGCTTAAGAAAATGAAAACAAGCAATGTTGACAAGAATGAACTGCAAAATGACTACAATACACTGCAGAATTTTATGCTCGATCAACTGCACAACAGCATGGCAAGCGAATATGTCTGGAAAGACTATGTAATAAACCTTCTGCTTAAGGATGTAAATCCATTTACCCTCATGTGTGAAAATCAGGCAGTCAATGACGACTTCCCTCTATATGAGATAGCCCTTGGCGACCTGCAGATAATCAAAGACCTCTTTCACATAAAATGGAAAAAAATAGGCAAGGAACTTGATTTGGACATCAAAAGTGTCATGACAACCAAATTCAAGAAAAGAAAATCTACAAACCTTAAGACAGACTTGATCAACCTGCTTGACAATGGCAGTATTGATGATTTTGCACAAAGACTTTGTCAACATTACTATACTACAGGCTGTGGAAAGCTTGGAGCATATATTGCCTTCAAATGGAAGGACCATAAATTAGTTGGAGTTGACAATGTAGATCCCATACAACTGAATGACCTAGTTGGATACACGGACCAGAAAGAGATACTGGTCAACAATACGGAAGCCTTCATTGCAGGAAAGAAAGCAAACAATGTTCTACTATATGGTGACAAGGGTACTGGAAAATCATCCTCTGTAAAGGCTGTACTTAACAAATATGCCTCCAATAAACTTAGGATGATAGAAATCACCAAGGACCAGATAATAGAATTCCCAGCCATAGTAAATGAAATCAGACACAGAAACTTCCGATTCATCATATTCATTGACGACCTGTCATTCGAAAGTTTTGAAACTGAATACAAACACTTCAAGGCTATCCTTGAGGGAGGACTTGAAATCAAATCGGACAATGTACTTATATATGTAACTTCAAATAGAAGGCATCTTATAAAGGAAAACTGGAGTGACAGAAATGAAATGGACGGAGAAGTTCATATAGCTGATTCAGTACAGGAAAAGCTATCACTGGTGGACCGATTCGGAATCACAATCAACTACACTTCCCCAAACAAGAAACTGTTTTTGGATATTGTCACAAAAATGGCTGACGACAACAATCTGGAAATATCAAAGGATGAACTCATTGACAATGCACTAGTATGGGAAATGAGATATCACGGCAGATCAGGAAGAAGCGCAAGACAGTATATAGATTATCTTATGTCAAAACATTAAACTTTAATCCATAATACCACAATGCCGTCAACAATACTGTTGGCGGTATATTTTATAGTTGAAGATTGTTATTTGTAGAAGGTCAGGTAAAAGTGTGGTACAATTTATTAATAAAACATGAAGTGTTTTTTTTATTTTCAAATTCAAATGACTGGAGCCTTATCAATGATAAAAAAAATATTAACAAGACTTATAGTAGTAGTGGTTATTTCCGCTGTAATTTTAGGATTTTATAACTATTATGGGAGCAGGGCAGAAGCAAATGGAAGTCTATACTACGGAGAACTTCAATGGGATACCTTTGACCTTGATTCAACTGTTTCAGGAGTAATAGAAGAAATCCATATTACAGAAGGAGACTTGGTTGAAGCTGAAGTAGAAGTTGCGAGACTGGATGATTCCAAGATGGAACTGCAGCGTGAACAGGCCAAAATATCAAAAGACATTGCAGGTCAGAACATAGACAAGTCTGTGACTGGAGCAAACCAAGAAGAAGTAAACATACAAATTCAAACCATCAGTCAACTTGAAAGTCAAAAAGAGGCTCTGGAAAGCAATGTGGATGGTGCTTGGAAGCTCTATGAAAAAAGCAAGATAGCAAGCGACAGTCTAAAGTCCACATATGATTTCAATATAGATAACTATGATAAAATCAAGGCACTCTATGAAGAAGACATAGAAACACAAACCAATCTTGACAATGCCCAGCTGGCAATGACAAACAGCAAGAATTCCTATGAAAGCGCATTGGTTGACAGCAAGAAAATACTTAATGATATAGATACACTTAAGTTTCAGGTTCAAGCAGTAGATGCCCAGATAATTGCAGCCAAGGAAAAGCTTGTAGCTATGGAAAAAGGATACGATGATCCGGACAAGAATATTACTGCACTCAATAATGAGCTTGCTAATATTGGAGAAAAGATTGCAGTAAGGAATCTGGAAGATTATCATATAGTCTCTAAAAAAGCCGGCAGAGTGGAAAGCATATATTACAAAGTAGGTGAGTTTGTAAATACGGGAAGCCCTCTAGCCACACTTTATGATACAAGTGAAGGATATGTTACCATATACATATCAGAAAAGGACCTTTTGAAAATTGACATGGGACAGGAAATTGAACTGACCCTTGTTGCCGACAAGTCTGTAACCATGACTGGAAGAGTAAGAAAAATCGACAACGAAGCAATGTTTACACCAATAAACATAGTGACTGAAGAAGACAGGGAAAGACTTGTATTCAAGGTCGAAATAGCCCTGGAACCGGCTGATAATTTGAAGGCGGGCATGCTCATGTCTGCAGACCTGAGTGAATTGGAGTAGACTATGGGAAATGCAGTTGAAGTAAACAAGCTAACAAAAGTTTTCGGTCATTTTACGGCTGTCAACAATATCTCCTTCCATATCAAGCGTGGAGAAATTTTCGGTCTACTGGGGCCCAATGGTTCAGGAAAATCCACAACCATACGCATGATTTGCGGTGTCATTACACCCACTTCAGGTAGTGGAACAGTACTTGGTCACAACATCTGCAAGGAGTCGGAATTCATAAAGCAAAAAATAGGATATATGAGTCAGAATTTCAGCTTATACGGCGACTTGACAGTAAATGAAAATCTGGATTTTTATGGCAATATTTTTGGTATGAACAAGAAGGATATAGAAGAAAGAAAAGAGGAACTAATAGAAATGGCCAATTTAGGCGGCAAGGAAAATGCTCAGGCAAGGACTCTTTCCGGTGGATGGAAGCAGAGGCTGGCCCTTGGCTGCGCCCTGATACACAATCCGGAGATACTGGTACTTGATGAACCCACGGCTGGAGTTGACCCTGTATCACGACGTGAGTTCTGGCATATGATAACAGACCTTTCTACAAAGGGAGTAACAGTCCTTGTGACCACACATTATATGGATGAGGCAACTGTATGCGACAGGATAGGATTCATCTACAAAGGAGAAATCATATCCATCAACTCACCTGAAGGACACTATGAAGAAATGGGAATGGACAACATAGAAGATATTTTCATTCATCATGTAATGGAAAGAACCGACCAGGAACATCTTGTAAGTTACAGGGAGTTGAACAAGAAAAAAAAGAAAGCCGACAGCAGACGAGGAGACAATGATAATGAATAAACTTAATATGCATTTCTTCTCCTTCAAGCGAATGGCTACAGTTACAAAAAAAGAATTCATCCATATCAGACGTGACAGACCCAGTCTTGTCATTTCATTTATGATGCCCATCATGATGCTTATGATCTTCGGTTTTGCTGTAAATACGGATGTCAACAATGTGGACCTGGCCGTTTACGATGCTTCCCGTACTACACTGAGCAGAGACCTCATAGGCAGCTTTTCCAATTCATACTACTTCACCCGCTATGCTTCAGTGGATTCGATAGTCGAAGTTGAAGAATTAATAAGTAACGGCAAGGTAAAGGTTGGCTTGATAATACCGGATGATTTTGCAAAAAGTCTGAAAAGGAATGAAGCCTCTCAGGTACAGGTTCTGGTAGACGGTTCGGACCCTTCAATAGCAAGGACGGCCGCCAGTTATTCGGTATCGATTACCGCCAATCACTCCACAGACTATCAGATAAAAGAAATAAATCGACTTGGACAGGATGCTTCAATAGGTTCTGTAAGTGTATCACCAATGTTCTTATACAATCCCACCCTTGAAAGTGCTAAATTCAATATTCCAGGGGTTGTGGGACTTATACTTCAAAATATAACCATCATACTCACAGCCCTTGCCATGGTCCGCGAAAGAGAGCTTGGTACCATGGAACAGCTCATCATGACACCTGTAACATCCTTTGAACTCATTGTTGGCAAGCTGATTCCATATATTATCATAGGAATCTATGATTTCATTGTAGTAATGACCTTGAGCTACTGGGTATTCGGAGTTTCAGTAGCTGGCAGCATGGTTCAATTGATGATACTTGGCTTTATTTTCCTTGTGGGGGCACTTGCCATGGGTATGCTTATTTCAACCTTTGCAAGAAACCAGGCCCAGGCAATCCAGGGTACCATGGCCTTCCTTCTGCCAAGTGTACTCTTGTCAGGATTCATGTTCCCAAGGGAATCCATGCCCCATGTCATTCAATTCTTCAGCAATCTACTTCCAATCACACACTTTCTCATTGTCCTGCGAGGCATCATAGTAAAAGGGGTGGGAATAGGTCAACTGCTCAATGCAACACTAGCAATGCTTGCTTTGATAGGATTGCTTATATTTGTTACAACTGTGAAGTTCACAAAAAAACTGGACTGATACAACATATTTATAGAAACTTTTAAGATTAGTTTCATCCGTCATCCCAAAAGTCATAACAATGAATATTTCCTGGGAATTTTTTTTATAGTCTAAGAAAGTTTAAAATACATAATCCAGATGTATGCATTACTATTTGATTTGTTTTGATACAATATGTATATCTGATATTGATTTTGAATTCAACACATTGTATCAAACATATAAAATGTTGTTGTAATGAACACATCGCACATGCCTTTCGCGTTGGTATTATGCGTTTAAGGATACTTTCTACGACCTCTTAATATTCGCATATGCGAATAACGAGGCAAAGCCGCTTTCTTGTTCAAAAGGCGATTGCCTGGATTATTCCAGGCAGCCACCTTAACTTTTACTCTTATTGAATTTTCCATACCTTCAATACTCTTATCAGCAATCATTTCCCATATTATATGGTTATTAAATGATCGTCACCTTTGATATATTCTGTCATTGGCTGGCCCATATACTTGACATCGACACCCAATTCCTTCATGGTATCAGAAACCCCATACTTGTCTGCACAAGCCTTGCATGCTTCTATTGTAATTCCCTTTTCTATCAATTCACCAACAAGCCTTTGCATCCCCTCATCTTCTCCAACAAGTTTAGCCGAACCTCCCCAAATTATGATGTTCACTTCATCCCACCATCCCTTTTTCAGGGAATTGCCGGCATACATTGCAAGCATGTTTGTTACTGTATCCTTGTCGGCACTTGTCCACAAAATATTCAATTTTTCCATTTCATTATCCTCCATTCATTCTTATATTTTAATCATCTACATATTCAATAATATCATAAAAAACCACAAAGCATGCACTCATCTTTGTGGTCTCAAGTAATCATATATGTCATATAAACCTAATTAGCCTTCATAGTCAAAAATATTGTATAATAAATCTCTATATTCATCACCCTGGTTGTCCTTGAATATAACATACATCTGTACCTTCTGATGTGGATTCACTGGCTCTTCAAAAATGTATGTTGCAGATAAGTCAACAAAATACTCTTTTGCTCCAGCAAATTCAAATAGAGGAATTGCACCTTCTTCCATGGCAGGAATTTCCCTTTCTACTTTTTCTTCCTTGTTATCATTGCTGGAACCCTCTTGGTAAATTTCCCAGTTTTCATCATTAAGGATATCAATGGTGTCATACAATTCATCATCTACAAATATCTCACCCTTCATATCTACAATCTTCCTGTTTCTATAATAATCTGCAATGAATTCTTCCTTTTGGAAAGCTGAATTAATCATAATATTTATTCTTATAGTCTTATAGTTGCCCTCTTGGTCATACTCTGTATCCCAGCCATGACCGTCTACATAAAACATCTGTTGGATTCTGCTCTTGATGTAAACCGATCCTATGGAATCGCTTCTCTTTGATTCTTGACTTTCTCCCAGGATGGTTAAATCATAGTCATTATCTATGCCGAGGTCAAATGAATAGTCAAGTTTAAGACTGTTTTTCAAGTTTTCCGTTACGTCAATTTTTTCAAGTACATTGCCTTCAGTATCCTGAGCGACTATATATACCTTTTCTCCATTTCCAAGTTCATTGAAATCCACTTGGACATCTACAGTTACCATCTTGCTTTCTTCATGATAGTTCATTGGTCTTGCCTGCGTATTCCTTATCCAAGCATTGTCTGAAGTAAACTCATTCAATGACCTGGATACCTGTCCACTAATATTGTTCATATCGCTTGAAAGTCTACTTATGGAATTATTAAGGTTTGATACCTTGTTTTCAAGACGGTCCATTGCAGAAAATGTCAGGTAGTTTGAAAACAGCAGTAGTACAGCGAAAATTATTAATATCTTGTTTGACTTCATTATGCTCTCCTTTTGTGAGAATTTCTTCATTAAAATCTATTTTTTAGAAATGACAGAGATATTTCCGTCCCTACAAGAGCAACGTTAATCACTTTTCTTGACAAGGGTTTGAGTTGGCGCTTGGGATAAGCCATGGCATCATATCCGTATTTCAGGAGCCATGATTGTCTGGACTCCTTCATCCCTGTAGCACACCATAATGCGAAGTGTTCACAATTGTTGTGAACTACGCTGTATCCTCCAAAGTTTGATCCTAGCTCCTCTTTGGCCCGTTTAACCACTTCATCTCTTGAATATATATATGGTATGTCATCTATTACACCCAGCATTCCATCTTTTAAAAATACTTCTATGGAATCCTCCATAATGGAGCTGTCTTGGCGAAGCAAAAAGCTAGAACCAATATAGTGAACTACCCTGCCATTCCCTAAATCAATTCCATAATGACGGTATTTACTCACTCTATATATCATTATATCAACCAGTCTGGTATCTGGATTTTTTCTATGCTCAGTAGAACGCCACAACAATGGCTGCCGATCCACATATATTATGTCTCCGTACATGGTTGTCTCCTTCCCATTTTCAATGCAAATATGACTATTTCAAAATTAAAGGCGATACCTGCAATCAGATATCGCCACAATTATTAATCATATATGTATATATCTTCCAATACATATTGTAACAAGATTCTGACTATTAATCAATATAACTTAATCATCAATTAATTAAGCTTATTTAACATTACTTGATATATGACGAATGGACCTATTACAATAATTTTATTCTTCAACAGGCTTTGGTGATATTTCCATATAATACCTCTCCTCAGCGGGATCCAGAATTACCTTTCTTACTCCCTTTTCAAGGTCAAATCCAAAATTTTGTCTGATAATATCTATCAAGCCGTGGTCCTGTATTGAAGCTGTATCTTCCGTAAAGCTAATGTTGGATCCAAGTCTAGTTACCATATCATAGCCGTCTGTATCCATATTGTCACTGCCGGACCCGTAATAATCAAAACTGCCTTCCTTCACCATATTCGCTTCAAGAGTTATGCTTTCTCCAGCAGGTATAAAAAGTTCAAAAGACAGGTAGAAGACTCTGTCCATTTCTCTAGCTTCAGAGAAAATATCCTCAAGCATGCCTATGTCATATCTATCCATAGGTTCTTCCGATAAGATGCCATAATCTTCAAGAAGCTCTTTGGCCAGTCCGTATTGAACTTCATGAGACACAGTGCCCATAAGCACTCTTTTATCCTCATATTCATAGTACTTGTTGTAAACTTCCGTGATATTCCACAAAGCTTGTCCCAGTGTAGTTTCATATCGATCTATATCTGCCCATATTCCCTCGATTTCCTGTCCTTCTTCACATCCGCCATCAGGATAGCCCTGGACAATATAATCGTCAATATCATCCCCCATTACAATAAGGTATCTGGGCATTCCGTAATTAGAATTAGTTTCCTCAGGCACACTAAAATGTCGTGCAGCATAGTTATTATTGTAATCCAATCTTCCTCCATTGAAGCCATAGGTGAAAATAATACTTTTATCAAAATCCATGTTGAATTCAATGTTCAAGGTAGGATTTACTCCCTT
The DNA here is from genome assembly GCA_964523535.1 of uncultured Clostridia bacterium. Lineage (GTDB taxonomy): Bacteria > Bacillota > Clostridia > Tissierellales > Dethiosulfatibacteraceae > Dethiosulfatibacter. Next base: position 1,148 of record CAZFYP010000042.1, on the reverse strand, counting down.
CTCATGGTCGGCTGAAATATTGCTGAATTCATAAACAGCAACCTTCTGGTCAAAGTAGGGAAACTCATCAAAGGCTCTTTCCATATATTCACCGCCGGTCAACAGGGCCTTGTATCCTTGCCATGAATTTATGTATGCCAGATTAAATGTTTCATTCTCTTCTGCACCATCATTTCCATATGTACCTTGAAAGCCTCCTGTATATGGTCCAGGATTGAGAACAGCATCTGTTTTCAATCCATTTACAGTAATTACAGGTAAGATATCTCCATCATCACTCATAGCTCCTGCAAAGGGATAGATCCCATCCACCCTAATTTCCTGGTCACTAAGATTAGTCAATATATAATCATCCCTGACTACTATCTGGCTGTCATGTACCATATATGACTTGATTTCTCCATCATGGGTCTTATGCTCTTTTTTTATCGGTGTATACGGTGAAAAGTCAAAATCAATATTTCTTACAGCTGTTATTTCACTATCTTCAGACAAAGTCAATGGAAAAACAGGTCCTGCATATGACATGAAAACACTGCCTTCGCTATGGCCTCTTTCTCCACCGGCACTGCCTCCAAAGGGAATACTATATAAGACTGTTCTTCCAACAACTAAAAGAAGAATGAGACTGGCAGCAAGTGCCATCCATCTTTTCCAGGGTTTGGCTTGTCTTTCCAGTCTGGTAATCCTGGCTTCCTCAATTAGCTCATCATCCACTTGGGTGACGGCATCAAAAATCTTCTTGTCTTTCATATGGATTCTCCTCGTTGGAAATTTAAGTCCTCACTAATAAGACAGCAGTTAATTGCATATATTCGGAATTTTTTCTAAATTC
>CAZFYP010000042.1:0-221 GCA_964523535.1 uncultured Clostridia bacterium | reverse complement strand
ATCACAAGGATTTCACCATATGATAGCTTCTTTCAATCCCGCTAAGTTTCTCAACAAGTATATTATCGTCAAAATAAGTCACCTTGAAACCAAACTTTTCATACACAGTTCATATAAAAAAGAATTATCAAATGATAGACCATCAAGGCCGTATAAATACTAACCATGAATATTGTAATTTTTTCACTTCGTCTTGTGAAATTTTCTGGGTTTTTAACAAT
>CAZFYP010000041.1:0-16496 GCA_964523535.1 uncultured Clostridia bacterium | reverse complement strand
TTGATCCACCACTTCACGAATTCCTTCCACAGGATGAAGATGATATCAAGTCATTATCTGATGATATGAATATCTCAGTTGTAAAGATGAAAGAAGTAATAAACTCACTTCATGAATTCAATCCTATGCTGGGACATAGAGGATGCCGTCTTGCTATAACATATCCTGAAATTGCAGTAATGCAGACTAGAGCAATTGTTGAAGCAGCATTGGAAGTAGGAGAAGAAGAAGGTATAAGCATTAAACCTGAAATCATGATTCCTCTCGCAGGTATGAAAACCGAGTTGGAATATATTAAGAAAATTATTGAAAATACAGTTGAAGAGGTAATTGCAGAAAAAGATGGTAAGCTGGAATATCTTGTTGGTACAATGATTGAAATTCCAAGGGCTGCTGTTACAGCCAATGAAATTGCTGAAGTTTCAGAGTTCTTCTCATTCGGAACAAACGACCTTACACAAATGGGATTTGGCTTTTCAAGAGATGATGCAGGCAAGTTCATTGGAGAATACATAGACAAGGAAATTCTTCCGAGAGATCCCTTCCAGAGCATAGACCAGGCTGGTATTGGAAAACTTGTCGAAATAGGTGTGAATCTTGGTAGACAAACAAGAAGCGACCTTAAAATCGGTGTATGCGGAGAGCATGGTGGAGATCCGGAATCTATAGATTTCTTCTATAGAACAGGACTTGACTATGTAAGCTGTTCTCCCTACAGAGTACCTATTGCAAGACTTGCAGCAGCACAAGCTGTACTAAACAATAAATAAAAGAAATAAATATTTAAAGGTGTATAAATCAATGATTTAAATTCGTGTTTCATTTCGCATGCCTGTTTAAACTACTAAAATCTGGGTATAAATATATTGAGAGAGGTATGTGAAATGGATTTTAGAAAAAGATTTTTAAGTGACATCGATCTTGCCCAGAAAGTAATATCTGAGGCTCTTGAAATGGTCGATGGAAATTTAAATAATGATAACCTTTTCGATTTAAGACTGATATTGAACGAATTGATATGCAACAGCATAATACATGGTAACAGAAAAGACGGCGAAAGATATGTTGACCTCTATCTTCATATGGACAATAAGATTGTTGAAATAACAGTGTCTGATGAAGGAGAAGGTATAAGTTTCAACAACAGGTACAATGCCGATGAACTGAAGCCCAGTGGCAGAGGATTGATTCTTGTAAAAGGACTATCCGATGACTTTCAAATAAATGGAAGCACTGTTAAGATTCGCAAAAAACTGGCTTAAATAATGAAGGGAGTGGTACTATGATTAATCAATGGGATGGTTCTGTGATTTTTTTAGGGACTGATGATTTGCAGAAGACACATGAATTCTATTCAGGTCTTTTGGAGCTTGTGCTCTTCAAGGATCAGGGAGACTGCAGGATTTATGAAATCCCAAAGGGCGGAAGAATCGGATTTTGCTCCGGAATGCAGGTAGTAAAAGGACGGGTTGCTCCTGAAATAACCTTGCTTGCCGAAGATGTTGAATTTGTCCATGCTCACATAAAGGCTTCAGGCTATGAAAACCTACCTCTGCCTGTAGTTGATACCAAATACAATATTTATCACTTTGAAATAAAGGATCCTAACGGATATACAGTTGTAATACAAAAATTCTTGGATTAAACCGGCATTTGCCGGTTTTTTTATTTACCTTGTAGTGTTATAATCTATACAGCAGTAATTACCGTTTTAAAGGTAATTACAGATGTGAAGGAAGACATCTACTAAAGCATAGGACAAAGGTACAATGGGCTATGCATATTATATTGTTTTCCTGAACTTGTAAGAAAGTTACAATGAGGTGGATATGTACAGTATTAACTTGTCTGTAAGAGCACTGGCCGAATATGCATTTAAGAGCGGTCATCTGGACAATACATATATGAGCAATTCAAGAGCAATGGATGGCATTGAAATCCATAAAAGACTTCAAGATATGGAAGATTTAGGATATGAAAAGGAATATTTTCTTAAGAAGGAAGTTGAATACAAAGACATGTTATTTGTTTTGGAAGGAAGAGCAGATGGCATTTACAGAGAAGAAAAGCTATTTTTTGTTGACGAAATAAAATCCACTTTTCTGAATGAGGAAGATATTAGAGAAGACAATGCCACACACTGGTGTCAGGCATATATTTATGCATATATCTATGCTTCCTTGAACAATCTTGACGCTATGGGGATAAGGCTGAGATACTGCAATGTTGAAACTTTTAAAACTGTTGAATTTGTTAAGACCATGGATTTTGAACAACTGGAGAAGCAACTCTTTAAAGCTCTTGAAAAATATCATTATTGGGCAAGAACTATCATGGAGTGGAAAGTATTGCGAAAAAATTCAATTAAGGAACTTGATTTCCCATATAAAAGCTACAGGCAGGGACAGAGGGAAATGTCAGTATCGGTTTATGAAAGCATTAAGGACAGAAAAAATATATTTGTCCAGGCACCAACTGGAATAGGCAAGACTATATCAACCCTTTATCCAGCGATAAAGTATATGGGGCACAAGACCCTTGACATGATATATTATATGACGGCTAAGTCAACTACCAAGGAAGTGGCTTTAAGCACTGTAAGAGATCTTTCTAAAAGAGGAATGAAATTGAAAACAGTTGTTATTACTGCCAAGGAAAAGATATGTTTCATGGATGAATGCAATTGTGACAAGGATTATTGTCCATATGCAAATGGATATTTTGACAGAATTAATGAAGCTTTGAAATATTCCTTTGATGAATATGATATATATTCACGAGAAACCATTGAAGAAATCAGTAAAAAGTTTAAGGTTTGTCCTTTTGAATTTACATTAGATTTGAGTCTTGCAAGCGATCTTACAATCTGTGACTACAATTATTTCTACGACCCTAGAGCATCACTGAAAAGAGGTTTTGGTGAAGAAAATAAAAGTACTGTTGTTTTGATTGATGAGGCTCACAATTTACCGGATAGGGCCAGAAACATGTATTCGGCAGAATTATTCAAGAATGATTTTCTGGAAATAAGCAGACCTTTAAAGAAACGTTTCAAGAAGGATTACAATGCTATGAGGAAGGTAAACAAGGCCATGCTTGAGGTGAAGCATTCTGTTGAGGAAACAGGATTCAGTGTCATAGAAGAACCGGACATGCTTCTCAATGCCTTGAGAAATATGAACAGGACCTTGGATGAATGGCTAAAAAGAAATAAGAAAAACGAAAATTACAGTAGTGTATTGGATTTGTTTTTCCAGTCTTCATCCTTCTTGAAAATGTCGGAATTGTATTGTGGCGACTTTGACTATTATGCAGGAGATGAAGATGGATTTAAAGTAAAGCTGTTTTGCAAGAATCCATCCAATGTATTAAGAGAGATTAATGAAACTGTAAGATCAGTAGTGTTTTTCTCCGCCACACTAATTCCCCTAAAGTACTATTCTAGTATACTTGGCGGCAAGGATGATGATAATGTAATAAGGTTCAACTCTCCCTTTGACAGTAAAAGCCTTGACTTGATATTGAACAGGGGAATTTCAATGAAATACAGGGAACGCGAAAAGAATGCAGAAAAAATATGTCTACTAATAAACAGATATATAAATGTTAAAAAGGGTAACTATATTATATTTTTCCCATCCTATACCCATATGAGGGAAATAAGTGATTTATATTCACAATATTTTGATATGGACAACATTACTGTCCAAAAGCCAAATATGACTGAAGATGAATATGGAAAATTGATATCAGGTTTTTACAAGTCTGATAAAAGAGTTGTTTTTTCAGTAATAGGAGGAGTGCTTTCCGAGGGTATAGATCTTGTCGAGGAATTCCTTATAGGAGTTATGATTCTAGGTGTAGGATTACCGAGAATAAATTTTGAAAGTGACCTTGTAATGGAGTATTATAGAGAAAGGTACAACACAGGTTTTGAGTTTTCATATATGTATCCTGGATTCAACAAGGTATTGCAGGCATCTGGAAGAGTAATTAGAACTGAAAGGGATACAGGTACCGTATTGCTTGTTGATGACAGGTATACGGAATATAGATACAGGAAGCTTTTTCCTGATTCATGGAAGCAATATAAAATGATAAACAATTTAAGTGAACTCGAGAATGAACTAGTCGAGTTTTGGCGGGAGAAGATAGATGAGAGATAGCATAAAGGAACAAGGACTTATGAATGGTAAATTAGTAGCCATGGATGATGTATTCCAGGTTCTTGACGGGTATGGTAGAAAAGTATACGAAGTAATTAGATTAATTGAAGGAAAACCTCTTTTTCTAAAAGAACATGTTGACAGGATGAACAAAAGCATCAAGTTGATAAACATTGACAGAACTTTTGAATATTCTGAAATAAGTCAGATGATTCAGGTCCTGGTTGATGAATATAATATTACTGAGAATAATGTCAAAATAACTTTTTTTGAAAATTCCGAGGAGTATATTGCAGTTTATTTGACAAAATCCAAATATCCTTCAGAGGAAAAGCATATTGAAGGTTACAATACTGTATTGATATATGAAGAAAGAGAAACTCCAAATGCAAAAATAATTAACAATGAACTAAGAAGCCTTATAAACAGTATTTTGAAAAGCGAGGGAGCAGATGAATGCATTTATATCTCTGAAAGTGGAGAAATTCTTGAAGGAAGCAGAAGCAATGTATTTTTTGTAAAGGGAAATACTGTTCTTACTGCTCCCGACGAAGGAGTACTACTTGGGACTACAAGAAAGAAAATACTCGATATTTGTATCAGTGAAAGAATAGCATTACAGAAAAGGAATTTAAGGATTGAAGAACTTACTTTCTATGATGCTGCATTTATGACTGGAACATCAATTGATGTAATGCCTGTAAACAAGATAGGCGATATAATACTTAATTCCAGCGGGAACAGGATTGTGGAGAAGATAAGGGCGGAATACAGTAAGGCAATGAAGCATGATATCAGAATAAACGTATAAAACAATATTATTTCAAAAAAGAACAAAACGACCCGGGTAGGTCGTTTTGTTCTAAGCATAAATGCTTAAAAGGGGTATTGGGAATATATTTTGGCTATCGGGGGGATAACCAACTTCATTATAGCATAAGTAAAAAACACATGCAAGTGGAAAACTAATAAAATCATTAAATTTATAAATTTAAATTTTAACAATAATATTTATTATTAGGTGCATAAATATTGTTGAAAAGAATACTTATTATGGTAAAATTGATGGAACAAGGAAATTTAAAGGCTTTTGGAAATGTGAATGAAATTATGAAGAGGTGATATTTTGATATATATGGATAATGCGGCAACGAGCAAAATTTCTGAGAAATCTTTGGAAAAATTTATTTATTCTAATGAAAAGCATTTTGGCAATCCATCTTCACTTCATTCATATGGATATGAATGTGAAAAAATATTAAAGAAATGCAGAAAATCAATTGGTGAATTCATCAATGGATTACCGGAGGAAGTGTTTTTCACATCAGGAGGTACGGAAAGCAATAATATTGCAGTTTTTGGAAGTGTCAGGGAATATGAGGGAAGTGAAATTATTTATTCGGAAATTGATCATCCTTCAATTGTATTACCTGTAGAAGAATTGAGGAAAAGGGGTATGACAACAATCCCTGTAGCAACGGACAATAATGGATGTATTTACATTGATGATTTGAGAGAAAAGTTAAGTTCCAAGACAGCAATGTGTGTATTCACTCATGTAAACAGCGAGCTTGGAAGCTTGCAGGATATTGAAAAAATATGTGAAGTCATTAAGAATAGCAATAAAAATATTAAGATACATTTTGATTGTGTTCAGTCCTTTGGCAAGGTAAATATCGATGTTTCCAAATGCAGGGTTGACACACTGTCATTTTCCAGTCACAAAATCCATGGGCCAAAGGGTATCGGAGGATTATATGTAAGGAAGGGAACAAAGATAAAAGCTACTGTATTTGGAGGAGGTCAGGAAAAAGGACTAAGATCTGGAACAGAGCCTTTGCCTCTAATTGAATCATTTACCGAGGCAGTTCGCATTAGATCTGAAATTATGGATACAGAGTTTGATAGAATATTAAATTTAAGAAACAAGCTGATTATGGGCTTGAAAGATTCCATTGAAGATATTAGAATTAACTCGTCAGATAAATATTCACCATATATTCTCAATGTTTCCGTCAAGAATATTAAAGGGGAGGTATTGCTTCACTATCTTGAAAGAGATGAAATTTATATTTCAACAGGTTCTGCTTGTTCATCGAGAGATGTAAGTGCCAACAATATAGTAAGCAGACTTAAAGGTGATATAGCCTATAGTGACGGAACCGTAAGATTTAGTTTTGGAATGTTTAACGATGAATCAGAAAGTATGCTTGTACTTGAAAAGGCAAGGGAATATATAAATGAAATTAGAAAAATAACTCGAGGTATATAATGTATAATTCAATTAGTATAAGTTTGGGCGAAATGGTCCTAAAAGGAAAGAACAGAGGTCAGTTTGAAAAAAGACTAAACAATCAGATAAGCAAGGTAATAAAGGGAAAAGGTCTAAGGTTTTACAGGGACAGGGGAAAGGTATTCATAGATACTGTTGATGAACTTGAAGGTGTATTGAAAGACCTTAAGAATATTTTTGGAATAGTCTATGTCACTCCATGTTACAAGACAGGCAGGGATTTGGATACTATCAAGAAATCAGTAATAAATATCATGGAATGGAAGAGGGAAAACCAGAAAATTACAACCTTCAAGATAGTGTCAAAAAGAGCAGACAAGACATATCCTTTTATGTCCATGGATTTGAACAGGGAACTTGGAGGAACGGTTCTTAAACATTTTGGGGATTTAAAAGTGGATGTACATAATCCTGATATTGTTATAAATTTGGATTTAAGGTCTGAATGTTATATTTTCACTGAAAAGTTTAAAGGAACTGGAGGATTGCCTCTTGGTTCAAACGGTGAAGGACTTGTTCTTCTATCCGGTGGAATAGATAGTCCTGTAGCATCCTATATGATGGCTAGAAGAGGAGTTAAGCTTCATTGCGTTACATTCCATGCATACCCATTTACAAGCGAGAGAGCAAACGACAAGGTAAGGACCCTTACTGAAAGACTTTCAGTATTCTGCGGCAGGATAGACCTTTATTTTGTAAATATGCTGGATATATACAAGGAAATAAAGGAAAAATGTCCTGAGGACCAGATTACCATAATTGCAAGAAGGTTCATGATGAGAATAGGAGAAAAGATTGCTGAAAACAGAAAACTTGATTTCCTTATTACAGGAGAAAGTCTTGGCCAGGTTGCCAGCCAGACTGCAAAGTCACTGGGAGTAATTGATTCCTCTGTGGAGCTTCCTATACTGAGACCCCTAATAGGAATGGACAAGACTGAAATAATCGACATAGCAAGAAACATAGGTACCTATGAAGACTCCATACTGCCTTATGAAGACTGCTGCTCCGTATTCTCACCTAAACATCCACAGACAAAGCCAAGGAAAGACAAGATAGAAGGCTCCGAAGAAAAGGTGGACGTGTGGGCCCTTATAGACAATGCCATAAGCAAGATGGAAGTTGAGAAGATTCAATAATATTTCATTATTTCTACTAACTGAGTGAATGGAACTATCTATACTAATTTTTTATATTAATCTGTTAAACAAACAAATGAAGTGATTCCCTATGACAACTAGGTCTCGACTTGGAGATTTGTCTTTCATCCTTACTAAATCAAGAAAGACATAATCGACGGAGTAGGGAGTTGTTATATGGATTAGTGGAATGGTGCATAAAAAAGGGATTGAAAGCTATCTAACGCTATCAACCCCTTTATTTGCAAGTTCATCTGCCTTTTCATTATATTCAATACCTGCATGACCTTTTACCTTTATAAGTTTTATGCTTTTAAAGGATTCAAGCAGTTCAAGCATTTCAATCCAAAGTTCCTTGTTTTTTACACTTTCCTTCTTGGAGTTTTTCCATCCGTTTCTTCTCCAGTTGACATACCACTTCTGTTTTATGCAGTTGACGATATATGCTGAATCGGAATATATTTCAGTTTCCAGATTTTTGTTTTTTACCTGCTTCAATGCTTCTATTATGGCTGTCATTTCCATAATGTTGTTTGTTGTGTTTTTGGTGCCGCCAAAAATCTCCTTTTCATGGCAGCGATATATGAGTATTGCACCCCATCCGCCTAAATTGGTAGAGCTTTGATTGCCGGAGCATGCTCCATCGGTATATATGATTAGTTTCTCAGACATGTTTACCTCATTACTATTTTTATGATTTCAGAATAAATTTCTTCGGGATTTTTATTCCATTTGTTTACTATTTTCTTTGCGAAACTTTCTGAAGGTACGTTGACTGAAAGGTTGAATACAGTTACTGTATTTTCAAAAGCCTGCATTACAACTGTATAGCTTCCGTCTTTTCGGTCAAAATAATGGGCCAGAAGGTCTCTTTTTTTCTTTATTTCTTTTCTCAGATATTTTGAAGAATTTGAAACTTCATTTTTGAAGCTTTGTGGAATTTTGTCATTGAACATTTCAACAGATTCCGATCCTAGTTTTGTAAGCTTGTAGCATTCCTTGTTATGAATGTGTTCTATATCCAAAAAACCATCTGTCTTTAAATCTGTAAGGAGTTCGTGGAGTGTAAAATAGTCCATATGGTTGTTTTCAACTACGTAGTTTGTTAAATCAACATTGTCTATTGATGTGTTTATGGATTTTAATATATATAATAATTTAAGCTTAATCTGAGCAAGTTTAGTACCGCTGTCGAACAAAATATCACCACCTGACAAGTATTATAACATCATTAACATCCTTTTTCTATTATTAATGACATTGTTTATGAATTTATTGTAATTAATTCATTAACATATGGATAAATCTGCGAAAATATAATACAATGAAAAAAAGGGGTGATTTTCATTAAAAAAATTAAATTTATAATTTTATTGTGCGTAATATTCCTAGTAACGGGATGCAGTGCAGCTGAAAATATAGATGAGGAGACATCCATTGACAATAATGGAGAAAGTACAATAGGGGGAGACACAGGTGAAGAGACTTCCGGTGAAAGTGCAGATTTAAACAACGATGATCAAGGAGAAAGTCAACTCCAGGAGGGTGATGAAATTAATGTTGATTTTTCACTTCAACCAAATGAAGCGGGACGGGTAATGGTTTTAATGTACCACAGCATAGATGTTGATGAAGTCGAGTATGAAATTTCTGTAGAATCCTTCAAGAATGATCTGGATTATCTCTATGAGCACGATTATAGACCTATCTCAATTGATAAATACATGAATGGTGAGATTGATACGCCAGCAGGCTATACTCCCGTAATATTGACTTTTGATGATGCACACCAGAATAATTTCAATATTATTGAAGAGAATGGTGAAATGAAGATAGATCCTGATTCAGCAGTAGGAATAATGGAAGGCTACAATGAAAAATATGAAGATTTCAATATAACTGCAACATTTTTCATATTCGGAGAAAATCCTTTCAGACAGAAGGATTATATTGACTATAAAATAGATTATCTACTTGAAAATGGATATACCATAGGCAATCATTCCTATGACCATTCCAATCTTAGTGAAATGACAAGAAAAGAGGAAGTTGAATATGCCATCGGCAGGGAATCAATGTATCTTGAAGAACTCACAAATGGAAGAGCTATAGATGTTTTGGCAATACCTTTTGGGGTGAGTCCTGTTGGTGAATTGAAAGAATACATGTATGAAGGAAACTACCAAGGTTATGAATACAAGACTGAAATGGCTCTGGAAGTTGGATGGTATCCGTCTTATTCGGTTTATGATGGTAGATTCGATATAAAATCTGTACCTAGAATCAGAGGAAGCAAGACTACAGATACTTCCGAATCAGAAGAGTGGTTTGCATATTTTGAAGAAAAGCCATATTTAAGGTTTGTAAGCGATGGTTATGATGAAGTTGTTACTGTGCCGGCGGACTGGGAAGAGATAATAGACCCTGAAAGAATAGGCGACAGAGAATTACTAATTTACTGAGGTGAAAAATATGGATTATAGAATTCTAGCAGTTGTTGCATGCTTAATTGTTATTATCAGTATTCAGTACACTTTAAACAAGATTCTTCTTGAGCTTAAAGATATTAGGAAACTACTTTACAATTTACTAAATAGAAACAGGTGAAATGATGAGCTATAATGAATTTGCAGAAATATATGATATTATGATGGAGGATATACCCTACCAAGAATGGGTGGAATTTATAAAGAAAAATATTCAGGGAGGCAGGATTCTTGAAATAGCCTGTGGTACAGGAGCTGTTACAAGAATCCTTGCTGATGAAAACTACAGGATAACTGCTTTTGACATATCTGAAGAGATGTTGGTCCACGCATATGAAAAGCTTAGAAAGTATCCCAATGTGGAAATTTTGAATATGGATATGAAAAAGATTTCCCTCAATAGGAAATTTGATGTTGCATTATGTTGTTGTGATGGTATAAACTATCTACTTGATGAAAGTGAGTTGGAGGATTTTTTCAAAAGCGTACATGAACTCATTGATTATAAAGGTGTTTTCATTTTTGATTTATCTACCATATACAAGTTTGAAAATAATCTTGGCAACAAGACCATTGTCAGCGAGGAAGATGACATATTCATGGTTTGGGAAAATGAATACGACAATGAAGAGAACACTTGTGAAATGGATATTACATTTTTCATTAAGGAAGCCAACTGCACATATAGAAGGCTTGATGAACATCAGGTACAAAAATCATACCCTTTGGAAAAACTCATTGAACTTCTTATGAAAACAGGTTTTACCAAGATCAATAGCTACAGTGGCTACAGTTTTGAAAAGAGCAGGGTCGATGATGAAAGAATGGTTATTATATGCAATAAGGAGTAGGAAATGAAACACATGATTAGAGGAATTGACAAGAATATAATGTTTAGATTTTTTGCAGTGGACACTACGGAAGTTGTGGAAATGGCAAGGGAATATCACCATATGTCTCCTGTTGCATCTGCAGCTCTGGGAAGGATGCTTACTGCAGGACTTATGATGGGATATACATTAAAGAATGAACAGGATAAAATCACAATCAGAATAAACGGAAATGGTCCATTGGGAACAGGCTTGGTTACAGCAGACAGCACGGGAAATGTAAAGGGATATCTTGACAATAGCAATGTTGAACTTCCCCTGGCGGACAATGGAAAACTTAATGTTGGAGCAGCAGTTGGAAGAGACGGATTTGTACAAGTAATTAAGGATATTGGATTGAAGGAGCCTTATGCAGGAAGTTCAAAGCTTGTTTCTGGAGAAATTGGAGAGGATATTGCATCTTACTATTTCCACTCGGAACAGCAGCCTACGGTAATTGGTCTTGGAGTGCTTGTAGACAAGGATCGTTCAATAAAAAGTGCTGGAGGCTTTATGCTTCAGCTCATGCCCGGTTTGTCGGAAGAGGAAATAGTTTTGATTGAAAATTCAATTGGAAAGATAAAAAATATTTCTTCATATTTTGAAAGCGGAAAGGATCCAGAAAATGTAATGGAAGAACTCTTCCCTGATTTTGAACTTGAAATAACGGAAAGGATTCCGGTAGAGTATAAATGCGACTGCTCCATAGAAAGAATGGAGAAAGTGCTGATTTCCCTCGGAGATAAGGAACTTGAGAAAATCATCCAGGAAGACGGGGAGGCAGAGATTGTATGTCATTTCTGCAACAAGAGATATACCTTCAACAAGGAAGAGTTAGAGAGTTTTAAAGGAAAGAAATAGAAGTGTATTGAATCTAAGTATGAATCATCAGGAAAACAATTGTTATAATTAATGATTGTTTTCTTTTTTTTTCCTATAAAGATATGTTATAATTTTCATTATGTATGAAGAAAAGATTATTGCTGTTATTGACTATAGAGCTGACGGTGAAATCATTGGAAATCTAAAAAAACTAAATATTCATGTTGTGACTACTAGAAAACATGTAAATCTTGCTGAACCGGTGAATGGACATCCTGACATGACAATATTTCAGCTTGATTCTTCAAATATTGTTGTATGTCCGGAAGAATATGATTATTACATGGAGCAGTTAGGGGATTTCAATATTGGAGTTTTTAAAGGGTGTAGTATTCTTGAAAACAAGTATCCTGAAAATATAAAATATAATGGAGTCCTTGTGGAGAATTTTTTTTTTCACAGACTAAACTCAACGGATGTGGAAATACTCGATATCCTGTCCCGTGAAGAAATAAAATGCGTAAATGTAAGACAGGGATATACCAAATGCTCCACTGTAAATTTAGGAAACAAAGGAGTAATAACGTCTGATCCGGGAATCTGCCAGGCAGCCAGGAATGAAGGTATGGATGCTCTTGGAATATCACCGGGATTCATAGATCTTGAAGGCTATGATTATGGATTCCTAGGTGGAGCGACAGGTTATTTGGATGGTACATTATATTTTACAGGTCAAATTGACAACCATCCTGATCGTGAAAAAATCATGGATTATCTAAGCGGAGGAAACATAGATACTGTTTTTTTATCAAAAAAAGGTTTATATGACCTTGGGACAATAATTTTTTTAAAATTTAGGAAGTTTTAATCAATAGGGACTTTCATACTTATTAGCTCAACTATGCTATTACTTAAAGACTAGGAGGAAAAATGAAAAATAGATTTGTAATGGAACTTAAACCGGGAATGAAGGTGGAAGATATTTTCATGGTGAAGAGTTCAGATACCAAGACGGACAAGAATGGGAATTATTATTTGGATATGACGGTATCCGATAATTCGGGAGATATAGTATGCAGGAAATTCAGGGCTACAAATGAGGATATAGAGTGTGCAAAAGTCGGTCTTGTATTGAAGATATCGGGTATTGTAAAAGAATATAATGGTAACATCAATTTTAATGCCAACACAATGGAATGCCTTGATGAAAGTCAATACAATATTCTTGACTTTATTGCAGCAGCTCCCATAAAGCCTGAAGAAATGCTTTCGGAAATAAAGGTATTTATAAACAAGATTGAAAACAGGGAAATAAGAAAAGTAGTAATAGAGATATTAAGCATATACAAGGACAAGCTTATGTATTATCCTGCAGCAAAGTCAAACCACCATTCCATAAAAAGTGGTCTTCTATACCATATGCTTAGGATGCTTAGAACGGGAGAGGCCCTTGGATCTGTTTATGAAAATATAAACATGGACCTCATATATGCAGGAGTGCTTCTACACGATATTTGCAAGATAGAAGAGATGGATTCCAATGCTTTTGGTGTTGTAGAGGACTATACAATGGAAGGGAAGCTTCTGGGACATATAGTAATGGGAATAAAAATAATAGAGAAGGTTGCAGATAAATTCAATGTAGACAGGGAAATCAAGATAATGCTTGAACATCTCTTGCTTACCCACCACTATGAACCAGAGTACGGAAGTCCAAAGAAACCAATGTTCCTTGAAGGTGAGATTCTTCATTATCTGGATATAATCGATGCCAGGGTATTTGATTTTGAAAAGGCACTGAAGGGTGTGGAACCTGGTAACTTTTCAGACAGGGTATGGGTCCTTGACAAAAGGACTGTCTACAATCCTGTATACGATAAAAAGCAGGAAGAGCAGGATATGTATGATGGTGAACAATTAAGAATTGACCAGGAGTCATAGTATGCATCTTGAAATTGTAAGGGGTGTCCATAATTCTGGAAAGACCAAATATATTTACGACAGAATTAAAAAACTGTCGAATGATATGAATACCAGCTGCATTCTTGTTGTTCCAGAACAGATAACTTATGAAAAGGAAAAGGAAATTATAGATTATCTTGATACAGATGGAATTATAAACATCAGGATAATGTCCCTTAAGAGACTGGCGTTTTCAGTACTTGAAGAGGCCGGAGGCATTAAGACTCCGGCTATTAACGATTATGGAAAAATCATGCTTCTTGGCAACATAATGAGAAAGAAGAAGGAAGAACTTTCCGTATTCAAGAAGGCAAGTAGCCATGAAGGCATGTACAGGGAAATCAATAGCCTTATTAACGAGTTCAAGTCCTGCGGCATATCCATTGAATTCATCAAGTCGGTTTCAAACAAGATAAATGAAGATGAAAATTTGAAAAATAAACTCAATGATATAGGAATTATCTATGAGGAGCTTCAGAGACATCTTGATGAAAACTATCTCGATGACGAGGATATAATAAGTTTAAGTTCCAGAAAAATAAATGAATCAGGGCTTGTTAAAAGTGCTTATGTGTTTTTTGACGAGTTTGAAGGTTTTACAGTAAATGAATTGAAGCTTGTAAGGGAGATTGTGAAATATTCAAAGGAAGTTGTAGCTTCAGTTACCCTTCCACAGGATGAGATTGAGATTCAAAGCCGGCAAGAATACAATTCCTGCCTAAAGATGATTGAGGGATTGAAATCATTAAATGAATACGGTATTGAAGTAAAAGAAAAATTCATGGAAGGAAAGAAAAGTCTTAAGGATGACATAGATTTTCTTTCTACTTCAATATTTGGATACGACAATGTTTTATACAAGGGAGAACCTGAAAACATTGGCTTTTTTTATGCTGTAAATCCTTATGAAGAGGTAAAAACCACAGCAGACATGATAATATCTGATGTAAGGGACAGAGGCTACAGGTGGAAGGATATTGCCCTGGTTACTGGCGAAGACAATCAGTATGCAATAAATGTAGAAAAGGTATTTTCTGAATATGAGATACCTTGTTTTATGGACAGAAAAAGAGATATAATCAACCATCCTCTTCTTGTCATGATTCTTTCCATTTTGGATATAGCTATCAAGAACTATAAAAAGGAAGATATTATAAGATTTTTAAAATGCGGATATACGGATATGGATATAGGCAGAATAGAGGACCTCGAGAATCATGCAATAAAATATGGAATAGATGGCTACAAGTGGAAAAGGGAATTTAAGTATGGAACCGGGAATATTGAAGAGCTTGAAGCTTCAAGGAAGTATGCAGTAGGCCTCTTGAAGACGGTCGAGGAACTAATCGGGGATTCTTCTTGGGAAGAAAAGATCAATTCACTGGTCAGTATTATCACGGAACTTAACATATATGAAAAAATAAAGAATGAAACCTATGAATTGAGAAACATAGAGATGTTTGAAGAAGCCTATGAGAATTCTCAGATATGGAATTCGGTCATGGAAATATTTGAACAGACTGTGAATATATCAGGAGAATCAGAAACAGGCATAAGGGAATTCAGAGAAATATTGAAAACAGGTTTTGAGGAATTCAGTCTGAGTATCATACCACCTGAAGATGACTGCATAATACTTGGTATAATCGGCAAGACACTTATAGAAAAGAAAAAGGTGTATTTCTTGGGCATGAACGAAGGGATTATTCCAGGTACCCATACAAGCAGGGGTATACTCTATGATGATGAAAGGGATTATCTTATCGAAAGAGGTGCTGGATTGTACAGCAATCTTGATGGTCTTTCTCTGGAACAATTCAAGCTTGTAAAAATCATGAACTCTGTAGAGGAAGAACTGGTCTTTTCATATTCACTGGGTGACGTAGAAGGAAGAACCTTAAGACCTTCTACATATGCTGATAGAATCAAGACGGTTTTCCCTGAATTAAAAATAGCAGGTGGAATAATTGAGAAGGGATGCAGACCTGAGAAATTAAGACCTTCATTGAATTATATATCTGAAAAAATAAGAGAAAGTATCAATGGCTATGAAATGGATGCTATCGACAAGAATCTTCTTTATTGGATAAGGGAAAATAGGAATGACTTTTCATCTCTCATGGATGAAGCTCTGGCCTACGACAACAAGGCGGTCATAGAGGATGGAAATCTAGTGGAAGAAGTATTTGACATGCCTTTGAAAATGTCTCCTTATTCCATAGAAAACTACAGCACCTGCCCTTTCAAATATTTTATTGAAAATGGATTGAAGCCTGTAGTGAGAGAGGAATATAAAATTGACTACAAGGATATAGGAAGCCTTTACCATAAAATAATAGAGGAAGTTACCAATAAGATCATAGCGGACGAAGGCTTCATTGAAAAGGATGTTGACCAGATTCGCCAAGAGGTCAAGGGTATTTCTCAAGAAGTGTTCTCTGTTGAAAATGAAAGTAACGACTTGATGAATGACAGTCATAGAAACAGATACATAAGATCCAAGATTGAATCAACTACCGAAAAGGCTGCTGTGAGTATTGTCAGACAGCTTAAGAAAAGCAGTTTTAGGCCTGCTTACAGCGAGGCGTCCTTTGGAATGGGTGATGGAGAAATGAATCCTGTTGAGTTGAAGAATGAAAAGGGTTCCGTATTTCTAAGGGGAAGAATCGACAGGATAGATGTGTATAAAGGGGATGAAGGTTCCTATATCAACATCATCGATTACAAGTCATCAAACAAGAACATAGACTTGAATGATG
>CAZFYP010000040.1:0-17238 GCA_964523535.1 uncultured Clostridia bacterium | reverse complement strand
TGTACAACAATTACGGGCATATGTCAATAATAATATTAAAAAAACCGAAACATTTCCCTATAGGAATGCTTCGGTTTCAATATTTATTACTATTTTATCATTATACTACTTTAATTCTTATAGTTCAATGAATAAAACTTCATGAATTACATGAATCTATTTCACGACTATATTATAGATCTTTCCAGGTACGAATATTTCCTTGACAATCTTCTTGTCACCTATTGCCTTCTGTACTGAAGGATTGTCCATGGCAACCTTGTTGGCAGCAAGCTTGTCAGCGTCTTTTGCTATGCTGATTTTTGCCTTAACCTTGCCATTGATCTGTACAGGCATTTCTATTACATCTTCAACAGTCTTTGCCTCGTCATAATCAGGCCATTGGGCTTCATTAAGCATTCCGCCGAAGTTCTGCGTTTCCCAGATTTCCTCTGTAATGTGAGGAGCAACAGGGTTAAGAAGTATAAGAAGTGTCTTGAACTCGTCAGCCGTTACGCTACCCTTGTCGTATATGTCGTTTATAAGAGTCATCATTGCAGCAATTGCAGTGTTGAACTTAAGTTCCTCATAGTCGTGTGAAACCTTCTTGATGGTCTTGTGAAGGGAAGTTTCAAGTTCCTTTGTATATCCCTGTCCTTCAACCATCATTTCCTGCAGCTTCCATACTCTGTCAAGGAATCTCTTACAACCCTTAACTGCATTTGGATTCCAGGGAGCTGGCTTCTCATAGTCTCCTATGAACATGATATATGCTCTAAGAGTATCTGCACCATAATCTGCTATGATGTCATTTGGATTTACAACATTTCCCTTTGACTTGGACATCTTGTCTCCGTCAGGTCCAAGAATAAGCCCTTGGGCTGTTCTCTTTGCATATGGCTCTTTTGTAGGTACAACGCCAATATCATAAAGGAATCTATGCCAGAATCTTGAGTAAAGAAGGTGACGTGTAACGTGCTCCATTCCTCCATTGTACCAGTCAACCTGCTGCCAGTAATCAAGATTTTCCTGACTTGCAAGAGCTTCATTATTCTTGCTGTCCATGTATCTCAGATAGTACCAGGATGATCCTGCCCATTGAGGCATGGTGTCAGTTTCTCTCTTTGCAGGCTCTCCACATTTAGGACAGGTAGTATTTACCCAGTCATCCATTGCAGCAAGGGGTGATTCACCTGTATCTGTAGGCTGGTAGTTTTCAACCTTTGGCAGTCTAACAGGAAGATCCTCTTCAGGCACTCCAACTATTCCACACTTTGGACAGTGGATGATTGGGAATGGCTCTCCCCAGTATCTCTGTCTGTTGAAGGCCCAGTCCTTCATCTTGTAGTTTATTGTTCTTTGGCCAATTCCCTTTTCAACAAGGAAATCTATCATCTTGGCGATAGCTTCCTTGACTCTCATTCCATTGATGATGTCCGAATTAACAAGGATTCCGTCGCTTGTATCCGTATATGCTTCCTTTGTTATGTCTCCACCCTGGATTACTTCTATAATTGGAATGTTGAACTTGCTAGCAAACTCCCAGTCTCTTGTGTCATGACCAGGTACCGCCATTATTGCTCCTGTTCCATATCCCATCATTACATAGTCTGCAACCCATACAGGTATTTCTGCATCATTTACAGGATTTATAGCCTTGAGACCCTTTATTTCTACACCAGTCTTGTCCTTGGCAAGCTGAACCCTTTCGAATTCAGTCTTGGTCTGTGCATATTCCTGGTATTTGTGTATTTCTTCAATATTTTCTATCTGGTCATGGTATTTCTTGATAAGGGGATGCTCAGGAGAGATTACCATGAAGGTAGCTCCGTAAAGGGTATCAGGTCTTGTAGTAAAGACTCTCAGTAGCTCGTCTTCCCCCTTGATCTTGAAGTCAACCTCTGCACCTGTTGATTTTCCTATCCAGTTGGCCTGCTCAAGTCTGATTCTGGGCAGATAGTCAACTTCTTCAAGGCCTTCAAGAAGCTTTTCTGCATATTCCCTGATTTTGAGGAACCATACATCCTTTTCCATCTGTACAACTTCATTTCCACACCTATCGCAGGCTCCGTCCCTGAAGTCTTCGTTTGCAAGTACAACCTTGCAGTCCGTACAGAAGTTTACATATGTCTTGTCCCTGAAAGCCAGTCCGTTTTCGAAAAGCTTAAGAAATATCCACTGTGTCCACTTGTAGTAGTCAGGATCCGTAGTGTCTATTACCCTATCCCAGTCGAATGAATATCCTATCTTTTTAAGCTGGTCTGAAAATACTGCAATATTCCTGTCCGTAACGGTTCTTGGATGTTCACCTGTCTGAATTGCATAGTTTTCAGTAGGAAGTCCAAATGCATCGAATCCAATTGGAAACATAACATTGTAGCCTTCCATCCTTCTCTTTCTTGAGATTACCTCAAGAGAAGTATAGGCTCTAACGTGTCCTACGTGAAGTCCAGCACCAGATGGATATGGAAACTCCACCAGATTGTAGCATTTCGGCTTTTCCGACTTGTCATCAGCCTTGAATATTTCTTTTTCTTCCCAAATTTTCTGCCACTTCTTTTCAATGGCAATTGGATTGTATGAAACCATAAGTCCTCCTAAACAAAAATAGAGCTTTCCATCCCATGGGACGAAAAACTTCCGCGGTACCACCCATATTAGACAAAAAGTCTCTCTTATTTTAAATTAAGCTCACGGGTAAGTTCAGCCTCTAAAAATACTGTTTCACACCTGCCAACAGCTCTCTTGAATCTTCTTGCGGCCTACTGCTCCCAATCAACGCTCTATTAATTTCTAAACTGTATTATATCAAAGGGAGATCAATTTATCAACAAATTTTCTAGATGATACCTGCCATTTTTGTAACTTTCATCCCTTTTTCTTCCCATTTGCCAATAATTTTGTTAAGACCAATGGAATCACTTGGCATATGCCCCGCTACAATAACATTTCCTATGTTCTGTTTTCTAACTTCTTCAAGAACATTTACAGGTGCATGCATGGCTACTATTGTTCCTACTCCAGCTTCAAAATATGCCTTGTAAACATCTGCTCCGCCGTTTGTTCCACCTGCATAAAGAACTGCAATTTTTCCCGCATAACTTTTGGGTCCCCCAACTCTAATCATTGGCTTTGTAAGACCTCTCTTGTATTCATCTATTTCGTAAAGGCCATCAACTATATCCTGGAGTGTTTTTTTCGGGTCGTCTGCAAACTTATCGTCCAGATGATCTTGTACAATTTTCTGTCCTATGAGGTCTGCAGGTATGTGTATGTTCATAAAAGGCATATTCATGAGCCTTGCTGCAGAAGATACTGAATCATAGTTTGACACCTGACATCCAAGACTTACTGTTGTCTTTGTCTTTTCAAGAACCTTCTGTGCCCTGTTGATTGGAATGCCAAATTCAACCATCTTGTCGATCTGGAAATCCATGACCTTGTAAAAATCCGCCTTGGCTTCATCAGCCTTGGGATGATGACTTATAACACAGTCGTATCCCATTTCCCTTCCCAGCATAAGTTCAGGTGTTTCCATATCCACACCTATTAGTATCTTTTTTATATCATTACCTTCCACTGTTATGGTTGTGTCATGGGGCATTTGATCAAGGCCTGCCATCTCAAGGGCTATGTCCATTAGTTCTTTTGTGTTCATGTTATTCCTCCAAATTATAATAGTCTTTTGTTTCTTTGTCTTTTGCATCTATATCTTTGACTTTTTCATCCTTAGTCTCTTTATTGAAGGTCTCGCTATAGGCCGCAAAATGGACATGGTTCTCCCATACACCATTGATGAGAAGATATCGTTCAGAAAAACCTTCCCTATCAAGGTTGAGCTTTTCTGCAACCCTCATGGATTTCAGATTCCTCGGTATGATGTTGACTTCAACTCTGTGAAGATTATATTCACGAAACATCACTTCCATACCCTTTGTTACAGCTTCTGTCATATATCCATTATTGATTTCATCCTTGTCCAGCTTGTATCCCAGAAAACAGGATTTGAAATTTCCATATATTATATTGCTGAAGCATAGATTACCTATGGTTGAGGAATCATCACCCTTCTTGAATATCCAGAATCTAATCATTCTCTTGTTAAGGTATTCCGAAAATTCATACTTAAGGGTTTCCATTTGCCCCTGTCTTGTATAGAAAAAATTGTCCCTGTCAGGATCCCACTCCTCAAGGAACTTCCTGTTTCGTCTATAGTAGTCAAGGGCAAGCTGGGCGCAGTCAGGCTTGAAAATCCTCAAAACAAGTCTGTCTGTATGGTATTCCTTATAAAATGTAGGATTTCTTTTTCCGAATATATTCATTATGCTCATTTGGCTATCTTTCCTTCTTTGTTTTCTATTTCAATCTTTACAATGCATGTATTGTTGCCGATTTTTTCAATCTCTTTTTTTACACTGTCTTCAAATCCCTTTGAAAACTTGTTTCCTATTTCATATAGAGCCTTTGTTTTTTCTTCACCTTCAACTATGGACGCATTGCCAAAGACTATAACACTTGAAAACCTAGTGCTCAATTTCTCGGGAAGAACCTGGCTCTTATCCACTATCAGATAACTCACCTTTGAATTTTTCTCTATCGCATCCATCTTGTGACCTGTGTAGGCACAGTGGAAATATATTGCTCCGTCCATATAAATATGATTAACAGGGACTCCGTAACCGTATCCTCCGTCACCTATACAGGACATAACTCCATACTCAGCTTCCTCAAGAAGCTTCTCTATAAGTTCCGGATCCATTTTCTTATCTTTTCTCCTCAATTCCCTAAACATGACGTACCTCCCATATCCTTCTATTTTACAACTTTGGCTGTCTTAAGGCAAGTTAATGGCTTGATTTTTATCATAAAAAATGGTCCCTTTCGGAACCATTTTTGTTTTAGTTTTATTTAATTATTCTATTGTCAGCCTATGCTTGAAGAAATAAGGCTTCGAATTCCTTGCCGTCAAGGGTTTCTTTTTCAAGAAGTCCTTCGGCAACCTTGTGGAGTTTTTCAATATTGTCTCTAAGAAGGGACTCAGCTGTATGATAAGCCTTGTCTATGATTGATCTCATTTCCCTGTCTATCTGGGCTGCTACTTCCTCTGAATAGTTTCTGGACTTGGCAAAGTCTCTTCCAAGGAATACTTCGTCGTCGTCGCCTGTATATGACATGGGTCCAAGATTGTCACTCATTCCATAATGGGTAACCATTCCTCTGGCCATCTTTGTTGCTCTTTGTATGTCGTTTGAAGCTCCCGTACTTATATCGTCAAGGACAAGCTTTTCGGCAACCCTTCCACCTAAAAGGTGAACAAGATTTTCTTCCATTTCAGTCTTTGACATGTAGGATCTGTCCTCTTCCGGAAGAATCATTGTGAATCCTCCTGCTCTTCCCCTAGGTATTATGGATACCATGTGTACAGGGTCCGAATTTGGTAGAAGTCTTGCAACAACCGCATGACCAGCCTCGTGATATGCTGTAAGCCTTTTTTCCTTGTCGCTTATTATTTTGCTTTTCTTCTCCGGTCCGGCAATAACCTTGGTAATTGCTTCTTCCAAAGTATCCATGGAAATTTCAACATCTCCCTGTCTTGCAGACAGTAGCGCTGCTTCATTCAATACATTTTCAAGATCTGCCGGTGTGAAGCCAGGTGTTCTTCTTGCAATTACGCTAAACTCAACATCTTCGGCAAAGGGCTTGTTCTTTGCATGTATCTTTAGAACAGCTTCCCTTCCTCTTACGTCCGGTACTCCTATATGTACCTGTCTGTCGAATCTACCAGGTCTAAGCAAGGCAGGGTCAAGTATGTCAGGCCTGTTTGTTGCGGAAATCATTATGATTCCTTCATTTTCACCGAATCCGTCCATTTCAACAAGAAGCTGGTTGAGTGTCTGCTCCCTCTCGTCATGTCCGCCTCCAAGGCCTGCACCTCTTCTTCTTCCTACTGCGTCAATCTCGTCTACAAATATTATGGCTGGAGCATGTTTCTTGGCCTGTTCAAACAGATCCCTTACTCTTGATGCTCCCACACCGACAAACATTTCAACAAAGTCGGAACCACTGATGCTGAAAAATGGTACTCCAGCCTCTCCGGCAACTGCCTTTGATATGTATGTCTTTCCTGTTCCCGGAGGTCCCACCATAAGGATTCCCTTTGGTATTCTGGCTCCAAGAGCGGTAAACTTCTTTGGATCCTTCAAAAAGTCCACTATTTCAGACAGTTCTTCCTTTTCCTCGTCAAGTCCTGCTACGTCTGCAAAGGTAACTCTTTTAGACGGATCATCCTTGTGCATTTTTGCACGGCTCTTTCCGAACTGCATTACCTTGCCGCCTCCTCCTCCTTGGGACTGGTTCATGAATACGAACCAGAATATGGCGAAGAGGCCTATCATGGCTATTGTAGGCAGCATCTGAATATAGAATGGAGTCGTAGGTGTTGGTTCACCCTCCATAACTATAGCTCCGCTTTTTACACTTTCCTCAAGATAATCACTAACCTTGAAGAGTTCAGGATAAGGGATGTATGAGTTAAAAGTAGTTCCATTTCTCATGGTTCCCGTAACGTTGTTGTCAATAAATTTTATCTCCGAAATATTGTCGTTCTGTATCTGTATGACTAATTCGGTATAAGTAAGCTGTTGAGATTCAACATTTGAATTTGACAGCATGCTGACTATCAGTAAAATGATTATAAAAATCACTATGTAAAAACTTATTCCTTTTGCAAAATTCTTCATTTCGTCCTCCTTTCGTCATTTTATCTTTTCTTTTTGTCTAATACTCGATTTTATATTTTACCACAATACCATTTACCTTGCAAGAAATCGGTCTAAGTATATTTTCCTGAATTGCAGAAAATCAGTCTAAGAATAAACCTCTTCCTTAAGTACAAAAATATATGGTACGTTTCTGTATTTCTCTGCATAATCAAGACCGTATCCCACTACAAATTCATCCTTTATGTCAAAGCCCTTGTATCTTGTGTGTACATCAGCCTTTCTTCCTGAAGGCTTATCCAATAGTGTACATATTTCAACACTTGCAGGCCCTCTTGACTTAAGGTTGTCTATAAGGTAGTGAAGAGTAAGACCTGAGTCTATTATATCTTCAACTATAAGTATATGCTTTCCGTCTACAGACTTGTCAAGGTCCTTAATGATCTTGACTACACCTGAAGACTTGGTTGAATTACCGTAGCTCGATACTGCCATGAAGTCTATTTCGACAGGAAGATTGATTTCCTTCATAAGGTCCGACATAAACATTATGGCTCCATTGAGTACGCATACCAGAAGTACTTCCTTACCTTCATAGTCCTTTGTTATGGCCGCTCCAAGTTCTCTTGTCTTTTCTGCAAGTTCTTCCCTGGTGATCATTACTTCTTTTGTAATCTTCTTTAAATCCATTTAAATCTCCTTCATTTCAATTAAAAGCACTTTTTCAGTGTTTTGGTCAATCTTATAGAGGTCGCTCATTCTGTGTCCCGCTATCCAGATTATATTTTCCCGGTCTGCAATTACAGGCACCTTATTTCTTTCATCCCTTGGAATCCTCTCATCTATGAAAAAATCCTTCAGCTTTTTCTGGCCTTTCATTCCCAGAGGTACAAACCTGTCTCCAGGTCTTCTGTTTCTAACTACCAGACCGCCTTTTATTTTATCACCATCCACAATGATTCTATGAGGGGTTTTGTCAAATTTTTCATTTTCTGTCATTTGGATGCTTAATTCAACTTTTGCTTCCCTTATAATTATGGATTTGCCTATAGATATATTATACACATAATCCTTAATTTCTTCTTTAGTCTTTACAACTATGTTGCCATATTCTATTCCTATGGAAATATTTCCCGGAATAATAACCGTCTTTCCCGTATTCTTTCTTTGACAGATCTTCATGACCTGGTCAAGATGGGAATATTCTACATTGACCAGATTGCCCTTGAGCTTTTCTATGGAATGCCTCAGCACCCTGGTCTTAAGCCCCTTAATGAGCCTGTTGAACTTGACAAGTTCCAGTCTGATTTCACCCTTGTCTGAAAGCTCAACCTCTTGGTATGCCTTTTCTAGGCTTTCCTCTATGATTTCCCTGTCATTCTTGACAGTCTGTGACAGTCTGAATATGCTGTCCTGAAATTTTGGATTGTAGTTATCCTCCACATAGGGTATGAAGTCCAAACGTATCCTGTTCCTGCCGTAAATAGCTTCAAGATTTGTCTTGTCTATGCAGTATTGGTAGTCCTTGCCATGAAGGTATTCTTCCAGTTCCTTCCTCTTTATATCAAGGATGGGTCTTACTATGTTCCCAACCTTGAATTCCATGCCTACAAGTCCGTCTATTCCCGTTCCCCTTATTATCCTCTGAAGAAGGGTTTCCACCTGGTCGTTGTAGTTATGGGCAGTGGATATGTATCCGCCTCCAAGATTATCGAGGATTTTGTTGAAGAAATCATATCTCATCTTTCTTCCCGCTTCCTCTTCAGTCATATTCAGCTCTTTTGCATATTGGGAAGCATGCTTTCTCATCAGATGACATTTGATTCCATATTCCCGGCAGAGTTCCAGAGCGAATTTTTCATCCCTATGAGCGTCCTCACCTCTGTACATGTGATTAACATGGGCACAGTAAAGATTATAGCCCAGCTCATCCTTCAAAAGCCTTAAAATATGAAAGAGGAAGACTGAATCCGGTCCACCTGATAGTCCCAGAAGTATATTATCATTTTCCTTGATATTACAGTTCTTTATTAAATTGTCCCTAACTTTTTTTTCCATTGAATCACATCCTGAAATGTCATTTTAACATCAAAACTATTTTTATACAAGATTCAATACAAAATGTATTTTATTTGTAATATAGATATCTTCCAAGGCTTCAAGAAATTTTGTAAATGATAATTTTTAGTAGCGGAACTGCCAAAAAGGACAACAACCTATCTTCTATAAATAAGTCACTGTCCCCATGTCTATCTTATTATTCTGTCTTCCGTAACAATCATCTTCATCTTGATATCGTGGTCTTCCACAGGCAGACAGTCAAGGACCTGATATTCGTATGCCATGGCTGCAGTTACAGCATCCGCCCTTAGCTTTGAAAGATACTTGTCATAGTAGCCCTTGCCGAAACCCACCCTGTTTCTTCCCTGGTCAAATGCGACTCCAGGAACTATTACAAAATCAATATCTTTCTCTTCAGCCTTTTCAAGTTCATCAAGCTTTGGTTCAAGATATCCCCATGGTCCTTCAACAAAGTCATTTTCAATGTCATTGACATATAGGGGAATGAGTACTAGAGACTTAGAATCCGTATAAGTTACCACGATTTTCTTTCCTTCTTCCTTTATATGTCTTAATAGTCTGAATGTGTCAACCTCATTGTCAAAGCTAAGATACAATCCTACCGTATCTGCATTTTTGAATTCTTCAAGACCTATTAGAGCCTCATAGATCCGTGCACTTTTTTCAGCCACCTGACCTGATTCCATTGCCCGTCTTTCTTTGAGTATCTTTTTTCTTATTTCCTTCTTATCTTCCATTTTATCTCCTGCAATCTTATCATTTATAGTCAAAGCCAATTTTATCATCTGTCAAATAAAGAGTAAAGTGGGTGGCATATCTAACGAATCTCATTCCATTGTCATAGCTTATGCCTGCATGGTCTTCAGTCCCTTCTGATACAACAAATATACTGTTGTTTTCTCCCAGATACTTAAGATAAGTCTTTAGGGTGGATCTTTCACTTGATTTTATGCTGTTGAAATCAATGTCAGTCTTCACAATCATGGTCTTGTCCACATATTCCTTGAGCTCAAGAAGCCTGTCCCACTGTGAAATGTCGTATGAGTTAATGCTTTCATAAAGAGTCAAAAGCTTTACAAACACAATGTCTTCCTGGTCATAAAC
Source organism: uncultured Clostridia bacterium (assembly GCA_964523535.1). GTDB lineage: Bacteria > Bacillota > Clostridia > Tissierellales > Dethiosulfatibacteraceae > Dethiosulfatibacter. The sequence goes on along the minus strand of CAZFYP010000040.1, from coordinate 7,354 downwards.
CATATTTCCATCTTCATCTGTCATAGTATATTCAACCGGACTTATGATTTCAGTTAGGAACTGTGTGTCCATGCTTCCATCAGGATTTTCCGCTTCAATAGTATCCTCTTCATATATATATTCATCAGTATTGTCAACTCCCATATGAAGCTTCAGTTCAAATTCTTCAGGTACATTCATGAGCACATCCTCCACCTTTGAAGCTTCAGGGACTTCTATATCGTAACATCCGAGCGGATAATGGGCCTTGAGTCCGTCCAGGTAGATGTATCCGTCATCAGCCTTGTCATTGTATATTTCGGCTATGTATACATTATCAAGAACAAGTGGATAGCTTATGCCGTCAGGAATAACTGCAGTCACTTCCTTCCATCCATACCAGTCTATTTCCTCTGCAAAGTCTATCTTGTACTGGATACCGTCTGCATCGGTAACCCTGCATCTCAGCCAGTGGTCGCTCTTGTCTCCATATACCCACATGGACAGGCTTTCGGGCTGGTCAGGCAAGACCAGTCCTTTTTCTCCAAATTCAACAAAGGCTATTGACTGGTCATCAGGCTTCATGGTGGTGAAGTCATAGAAGATCTTTACACTGTCGCTTCCTTCCTTGTTTTTGCTATGGCTGATCATCCTTCCATCCGAGTCTTCTGGATATTGTGTAAGCTTAAGTCCCTTAAGGTCTTCAAAATCTTCAATGAGTTTTTCAACACTTCCCACTGCCAATGGAATAAATACTTGACCATTGTCGTATTCACCTTCAAGGATTCCCTTACCGGACTTGCTTCTTGCTTCCAGTATTCCGTCATCGATATCGGCAATCCTTTCAGTCAGTGACCAATCCATTTCTTCAGCCTTTATGACAGCCGTATTTCCATGACTGTCTACGCCTATGAAATCAGGAAGAACATATTGACCATCTTCATTGATGGAAATGGAATCAACCTGTGAATACAATTCCTCAACATCTCCAAGGACCTCAACCTGAAACTGACACTTTGATGATCCGTAGGACACGGTCACTTCAGCTCTTCCCGATTCAAGAAATCTTATTCCATTGCTGTCCTTCTTGTAGTCAAGTCCTTCTGCCTTTATGCTGATCTTGGAGTCGGATATGGAAAGGGGCACCATATATCTGTTGTATGCCTTAAGATCAAAGGATAGATACTGTCCCTTGAAAAGCTTGTCTACAAGGTCAAAGACCTGAAGAGACTTGACGGTCGTAGATCTGGAATGGGAATCGAATACTCCCAGACCTGAAACAAGAAGCCTCTCATTACCATCGGAAGGTTGGTTGACTATTTCATAGTCTCCCTCTCCATAATAGTCCACAACCATTTCAGAGGATCCTCCTCCGTCAAGGTTAACTCCGTTCCAGCATCCAAGGTCAAGCATAAGCTGAAGGAGTTCGCTTTGAAGCATTCCAATGGAATCTTCGCTTCTGCCGTCAACAGTTATAAGGTATGCCGTTTCTTCATCTTCTGTAAATCCTATTGCAGTCCTTGGATGTCTTCCAAGAACATCATTGTTGTATTCTCCTTCCAGGCCGTCCTTGAGAAGGTGATTCACTCCTCCTGCAGCCCAGTCTATTTCGTCTATGTCAAATCCGAATTCAACATCAAAAGATACCTTGTCTCTTATGTCGAACTTGTCAAGAATCTCACTATTGTCTGCATTAAAGGCTATTACATATCCTGAAGATGGAATATCTACAGGGTCCTCTCCTATGTTTATACTTTTCACTCTATTTCTGTATATTACTATTTCTACAAGACGCCTTGTGTCCGTGCTTCCAAGGGATTCTTCCCCCCAGGCACTATTGAGAACTATTATTTCGTCCTTGAAGGCTCCAAGCTTATTAACAGCCGCTACCGGAAGGACTTGACCGTCCACTTCAAGTGTCATGTAAGGTTCGATTATTGATATGTCAAAATCATTGCCATCTTTCACTATGGTAGGGAAATTGTAGAGCTTGCTGTTTGGCGATGATATGATATCGTCTCCGTCCAAGAGTGTACCAAATGGAAATGAGGGATTTCCCATATTGAAGAAATCACCGTTAACGGCAGCTGTGGCACTCCACTGGTCTGCAATGGATGCAAGCTTGTCCCGTTCAGACAATTCCTCCGAATATACCGGTTTCAAGTCCGTATACCGGTCGTCAAGGTCGATCTTGAGGACATCTATCTCCACAGGACCTTCAAGAGTTTGTCTGCTTATGCTCATATGCTGTATTCCCTGGGAAAGATATTCTTCCCTTGAATCCTCAATAATGGTCTTCATTTCCCCGCCTGCACTCATTGTAAAGGCAAGTGCCATTGATAATGATATTGCTAAAATTTTCTTCTTCATAATGTCTACCCCTTTCAATAATTATGTCATAAGACCAGTCTGTAATTCCTGATGCCCTAGAACCACAAAGAAAGCTGTTCCTTGTTTCTTATTGCCCTTATAAGCCTGTCCCTTCCCTGAGGAATGTCCTTGTATATGCTTTTGAGAAGAATCTTCATGTCTTCCCTTTTTGTATGCCTGTCCATTGGGCATGGGCTCTTGACAAGAGCTATGTCGTGTCTGTTCATTACTCCCTCTATCTGTGCCTCCTTCAAAAGAAGCATGGGTCTTATACAATGTATGTCCTTGTTGGAAAGATAGGTCACCGGTTTGAATGTTGACACCCTTCCTTCATAAAACATACTGAGAAACAAGGTCTCCAATGCATCATCTGCATGGTGTCCAAGTGCCACCTTGTTGAATCCCAGTTCCTTGACCTTGTCATGGAGTGCTCCCCTTCTCATCTTTGCACAAAGGGCACATGGATTTTTTTCCTTCCTTATATCAAATATGATTTCTGCAATATCCGTGTCCACCACATAATATGGAACATCTATTTTTTTGCAGAATTCAGCTATGGGACCTGTATCAAAATTCTCAAAACCCATGCCTATTGTCACTGCAGCCAGGTCGTATTTCACCGGGCTGAATCTCTGAAAAAGTTTCATGCCGTATAAAAGGACCATGCTGTCCTTTCCTCCTGAAATACCTACTACAATCTTGTCTCCATCCTGAATCATATCGTATTCTTCAACTGCTTTTCTGATACCACCTAAAATCTGTTTCATTGCTACCTGTTCAATATGTCTCGTGAATCCAAACATATCTGCCTTTCAAATTTTTATTACTACGGTCTAATGATATCAGATAATTTCCCATTATTACATTAAATATTTATTATATTTTTCCACAGGCTAGAAACAATGATGGATTACCATGATTTTCAACATATTCACAGGCTTTGCAAGTGAATTTATCACTGCAATATATTTAGACTAAATTGCCAATAAAATGTTTCATATTTCCTGCAAATAGTATATAATTATGTGGTTGTTTTATATTTTATTATTGATTCAAGAAACATATCAAACAATCATTTATATAGTAATATTAAATCAGGGGTAGATAATGAATTTTATTGTAGAAAACTTCAGCAGCGAAGCTGCTGTATTCATATTGGCTATGCTTCCAATATCGGAGCTGAGAGGAGCTATACCATTGGGAATGGGTCTTGGAATGGACCCTTGGAAATGCTACTTCCTGGCCGTTGCCGGAAACATAATAATAGTGCCTGTACTGCTTAAGATTTTCAGGCCATTAATAAGGTATATAGCAAGAACAAGGCTGCTGAGAAAAACGGCTGGAAGGGTGGTTGACAAGGTAGACAGAAATGCCCAGAAAGTCCTCAAGTACGAGCTCATAGGATTATTCCTGCTGGTGGCCGTTCCTCTTCCAACTACGGGAGCATGGACAGGCTGCGGTGTAGCATCGTTTTTGAAGCTTGATTATCTCAAATCACTGGGGTTCATATCACTGGGGATAATGACCGCCGGGCTCATAGTCATGGCCCTGAGCTTCATTGGTTTCGGTATGGTCTCTTAAAAATATGTTGACAAATTAGTGCCATGTGATATAATTTCTATGGTAACAAAACCTTATCAAGAGAGGTGGAGGGACGGGCCCTATGAAACCCGGCATCCTGTATGAAAAAGACCAGGTGCCAATTCCCGCGGTTAATCCGGAAGATGAGGAGCTATAGCTAACTATACTCTTCTTTGTGAAGAGTTTTTTTGTGTTCACTTAAGCGATACAATCCCGGAAAATGATTATAGGAGGATTATTTAATGAAAAAATGGCTTTTTACTTCAGAATCAGTTACAGAAGGTCACCCAGATAAAATCTGCGATCAGATTTCCGATGGAATACTTGATGCAATATTTGCAAAAGATCCAAATGGAAGAGTTGCTGCAGAAACTTCTGTTACAACTGGCCTAGTACTGGTATCTGGCGAAATTACAACAAATTGTTATGTAGATATCCCTAAAGTTGTAAGGGATACAATAAGAGAAATAGGATATACAAGAGCTAAGTATGGCTTTGACTGCGACACTTGTGCTGTTCTAACTTCAATTGACGAACAGTCTTCCGACATTGCACTTGGTGTAGATACAGCAAAAGAATACAAGGACAATGGAGAAGATGAGTTTGATGTAACGGGTGCAGGAGACCAGGGAATCATGTTCGGCTATGCCTGTAATGAAACTCCAGAACTTATGCCTCTTCCAATTTCAATGGCTCACAAGCTGGCCAAAAGACTTTCAGCAGTTAGAAAGGACAAGACTCTGGCATACTTGAGACCAGATGGAAAAACTCAAGTGACTGTTGAATACCATGACAACACTCCTGTTAGAATCGATGCAATTGTCGTTTCCACACAGCATAGTGCCGAGGTTTCACTTGAAAAAATCGAAAAAGACATAATAGAACATGTAGTGGAAGCAGTAGTACCTGCAAATCTACTTGATGAAAATACAAAATACTATATCAATCCAACTGGAAGATTTGTAATCGGAGGTCCTCAGGGAGATGCAGGTCTTACTGGAAGAAAGATTATAGTAGATACATATGGTGGATACTCAAGACACGGCGGTGGAGCTTTCTCAGGAAAAGATCCAACAAAGGTCGACAGATCTGCAGCTTATGCAGCAAGATATGTTGCAAAAAATATCGTTGCAGCGGAGCTTGCAGACAAGTGTGAAGTCCAGCTTGCATATGCCATTGGTGTCGCAAAGCCTGTATCAATAATGGTAGATACTTTCGGTACAGGTAAGGTTGACGAGGAAATAATCGAAAAGCTTATAGACAAGCATTTTGATCTAAGACCTGCTGCCATCATCAAAAACCTGGATCTAAGAAGACCGATTTACAAACAGATTGCTGCATACGGACACTTCGGAAGAACAGATATAGACCTTCCCTGGGAAGCTACAGACAAGGCTGGGATCATTAAGATGGAAGCTTTGGCATTGTCAAAGTAAGCAGTCGGACCATAAATCAAAAAAGTTAAAACAAAAGTTCCTCAAGTGATGAAATCCATCACGAGGAACTTTTTTCTTTATAATTTTGTCTCTGCATATTATAATGGTATTATGTATCGCAAGCCTCTATAAACAGGCAAACAAAGGAAAGGGACTTTCATGGGAAAAAAGAAAAGGAATAAAGAAAAGAAAAGCTTCAAGTTTAATATAATAAGTCTTCTCTTCTACGCCGTAGCCTTCTATATGGTTTTTACCATTGTAGGGCAACGCAGGTCGCTGGCGGCCATAAACGATGTAAAGGAAGGAAAAATTCAGGAAAAGGCAGAAACCGAAATGGAATTACAGGAACTGAGAGAGGACTATGAAAAAATAAACGACCCGGAACAATTTCTCGAAATCGTAGAGAAAATCGCCCGGGACGAATATAAAATGGTCAAACCATATGAAACTGTCTATATAGATAAAAACAAAACAAAAAACAAGTTTATCATGGGCATAGGGTCCGAGTGATACAAAGAATCTTTGATATCTCGCCTCTTGTTATGGAATCCAATGGAGCAAATGCTGTGGCACTCTTTCCATTCATAATTTCAAGTGAAAATATCTTGCCCAGCTTTTTTATATCTTCAGCATCAAGATCAGCCACATCTTCAAATTCAAAATCCTTTGTCATTTCAGGATCGCCTGCAATGGCAGCAAGAGATCTTACAGCCTCTATCCTTGATAGGGGTCTTTTTGGATTGAAATCGCTGTCTTCCGTCTCCATAACTCCAAGACCTACTACTGTCACAACATTATCATAGGCCCATCCGCCAACATCAGCCTTGTCGCTTATTTCAAAATGATTATCAGTTTCAAAGTCAAAAGCCCTGCAGAGAAGAGCTGCAAACTGTTCTCTTGTGACTGTATTTTCAGGGTCGAACTCTTCTTCTGTCATTCCCTTTATAATATCGTCTTGGTAAAGTTCAATAATGTAGTCTTTTCCCCAGTAGTCATCTATGTCCTTGAAACGAACTTCCTTCCATACCCTTTCAGGTTCAACACCGTCTTCAAGGTCTATTGCTTCCCCCGAAGTAGTTTGACCTGAAGTTTCGCTATCCAGGCCTTCATAGTAGATTAGCCAGTTTCTTGCAGCCCATCCAAGCTCGTCGCCGTCTTCATCAGCAAGATTGTACCAATAATAACCTTCGTCAAAAACAGCTTCTCCTATTACTGTATAGATTTCATCATCTGTAAGTTCACCTGTGATTTTGCCGTTAGGGCTTTTTCTTAGATTGAGCTTTCCTCCCGATGAAACCTTCACCTTGTCCCCTTCCCTACAGAAAAACAAGTCAGCTTCATGACAGTCTTCCGGTGTAGGAACGTTAAGGGTCTTTGAAGGTGTTCCCGACTCTGGAAGGTAGTCTGGGTCTATGGGAGTAATTTCCTGTCCATACTCATTTGAAGCAACATAATAAATCAAGTCCTGGTATGTATACTTTTCTCCATATTGGTCCAATGCATTGGGGTTGTTTCTTTCAACATATGAATTGTATCCCCAAAGTGCAAAATACCAGTTTTCCAGTATATTTGGATCCATGTCTCCAACACTGGGAAGGTATCCGTACTCTGAAATACCGGCTTCCCACTTGTTAAGAAGTGTATCTGCACCTGCATTGATATTGTACTTTATGTCGTTGATGAGAAGGTTCTCGTCATACTGTCCAAAATTGTTGTGTATCTGCATAAGCCCTATACTTCCCGAGGACCCACGTGCAACAGTTCCATCCTCTTCATAGTGCTTGAACACAGTCTCCACCCTTGCTATGGACATGAGTATAACAGGAGGAATCCCCCTCTCTATTGCCACTTCCGTTATTAGAGCTTCCAGTTCCTCTCTTGACGGATTTTCCGTTGCCATGGCAAAGGAAGGAGATATGACCGTATTCAAAATCATTATGAATGCTGCAAGAATTGCCAGTTTTTTTCTCATGATTCACCTGCCTGTA
>CAZFYP010000039.1:0-17393 GCA_964523535.1 uncultured Clostridia bacterium | reverse complement strand
CTTATATTGTAATCCCGGAGAATTTTTCTACGGGATTACTTAATATGGAAAATCCGCCCCTGAAGCTCTATAGCAATGGGGAAAATATGTTTGAATTTCTCATAGTACAGAAAACTGTTGAAGGTTTTTCTAAATATGTGAACTATGTGGAAATATGTACGTCAGCAGAATATTATGCCTTGAGGAACATGGGCATGTCCAGGGAAGAAACCATAGATATGAATGATGATATATCTTATAGTCTTATCTTTAAGACCCTTGGAAGAAAGGCTTTTTTCGAGACCGTGCCGGTATATAATTTTCCTTCAGTCTCATCTTTTATATATCACGGAATATCCATCTTAGTGCTTCTTCTTTTCTTTATGACCACTTTTTCAGCAATGGATGTCATAGATGAAATAGATGCCTCTATTACAAGGAGAATAGTAATGGCGGGAAGGAATATCTTTTCATACCTTCTTTCCAAAGTTCTTTCATATTCGATTTTTAATTCCTTTTGCATGATGGTATATATGAGTATATTTATATTGGTATCGGGAATGGCAGTGGATTTTGCCGGAGTACTTTTATTCATCTTGACTATGTCCTTCCTATTGAATTCATTCTGGATACTGGCTGGGATGATAATAAGGGACAAGGATGGATTTACAAGCGTTTCATCGGTATTTAATGTAATGATAGCTTTTGTGGGAGGAAGTTTTTTCCCTGTAGTATTGTTGCCTTATTCCGTTAGCAGATTCTCAACCCTTTCCCCCAATCTTCAACTGTCAAAATTACTGGTAAATATAATATATGGAAATATTACCATAGTAGAGAATATTGTTTTTATGGGATATTTCATTATGGTGGGAATATTGATGCTTATGCTGGCGTCAATAATTGCCGGAAGGAGTGAAATACTGTGATTGAAATAATCAAGATAAGAATAAGACTCTTTCTTTCCAGACGAATACTGTTTGCCTTATTTGTAGTGTTTCCCCTTCTTATTTCGCTGGTATCCCTTGAATTTCTTGGCAGCGATGAAGTGGAAATCAAAAGCAGGATAGGAATTGTGGATGAAGACAATACTTTTCTATCTGAAAGGCTTGTAGAAAGGCTTCTTGAGGATAAAACCCTGCTTGTGCTTTACCTGGACAGTGATGAAGCAATGAATAAACTTATTGATGAATCTGTAACAGGACTCTATACAATCAAGAAGGGTTTTTCCGACAAGGTGGAGTCAGGTCAAGTGGAAAGTCTCATTAAGATACAGTATCTTTCAGATAATTATATTGCCTCAGGTGTAACTGATATCATCACTCCATATTTTCTATATGATGTATTGAAAAGCATTACTGAAAAGGAAGTTGTCCAAAAGATAGGAAATCGTGATGACCTGGAAGGGGATTTTGCTCAAAATTTCAGGGACTTGACATTTAAGTACGAAAATGAAGAGGACCTGGAACTTCAGGTTATTACCGAGATTATAAAGGGTGATTATGACAAGGCACTATATAGTCCTTCAAAGGAAATTCTTGTTAGATACCTGGTGAGTCTTATGCTTATTTTTCATCTTGTGTCGGCTTTTTATCAGTCCATGGCTGTCTATGAGGACATTTACAGCAGAATCATTGAGAGGATAAGGTTGTCAAAGGCAGGTTTTCTGCAATATGAAGTTGGAAATATTGCAGGTATTGGACTGATGATATTTGTAATTTCACTGTTTCAGTTCATATTGCTTAAGCTTTTATTTTTTAGTCATTTAAATATTTTAATGCTTGCAGTGGATCTACTGCTATATTCCATGTCCATTTCCGTTCTGGCTTGTACACTTGCGCATATATTCAGGTCAAGGGCAGACTATCAGATGGCTGTACCATATCTGGTGACTGCAATCTGGCTGCTTGGTAACTGGATGTACAGTGTTGATATACTCAGTATTAAGATACCTGAAGTTTTTACATTAATACCAGGTATGGCAGTGAAGGACCATATATTGTCGTCATTCCTGAATTTAAAGATGGATTTTGACATCTACCGAATAATAAAAGAAGTTGGAGTGCAGTTGGTCTTGATATTTTTTATGATTTCAATTACTGTTGCAGGAGGGAGTCACAATGAAGGTAGATCTTAGGGGAGTAGACAAAAAATTTGGCAGGAACTTTATACTTGAAGGACTTGACCTTCATATGGACAGCGGAGAGTTTGCAGGGATAATAGGTCCCAATGGAACTGGCAAGACTACTATTCTGAAGATAATATGCGGTTTGTCAAAAGCAGATAAGGGAAGTGTGCTTGCAGATGGCAAGCCTGCTCATGAAATGAAGGAAAAGATAGGTTATGTGCCTCAGGAGATTGCCTTGTACAGTGATTTGACTCTTGGTGCAAACATGAAGTTCTTTGCAGGTCTCTACGGTCTAAAAAGAGGTGAATCATCAAGTAGGATAGAAGAGGTGCTTAAGGATCTTGGCCTTTATGAATATCGGGGTAAAAAAGTGAAAAAGCTTTCGGGAGGCATGAAAAGACGGCTTAATATTGCTACAGAGCTTCTAAAGAATCCAGATATCCTTATTCTTGACGAGCCTACTGCAGGTGTGGATATTAAGGGTATATATGACTTGTCGTTGATGCTTAAGGATTTGAGTCAAAATGGAATGACAATAATCATGACAAGTCACCAGATGAGTCTTCTGCAGGAGCTTTGTACAAATTTTTATTTCCTTCACCAAGGAAGGATAGTGCTTTCAGTAAGCAGGGAAAAGTTACTTGGGGAAGGAAAAAATGGAGAAGGACTTGAGAATCTTTACAACAGGATTTTTGACTTTCATATTGAAGAATAAGCAGAATATAATGTTAAAAATGTCGAAAAAGTAAAATAATTGTTGACAGTATTGTAATATTTATGCTAAACTCAGTTCAATAAATAAATGCAGTGATGGAGAAAAAAGTTTTCAAGTGACAAGTTTCAGAGAGTCGATGGTGGTGGAAATCGATACTGTCATGAAAATACACTCACTCCAGAGCAGATTTTCTGAATACAGTAGGAAAATACGGAAGCCACGTTACAGGCTGAGAGTTTGATTGAACTCGAATGAGAGATTTGGATATTTTGTGATATTCAGATAAACAGAGTGGTACCGCGGGTATATTCATCCCGTCTCTGACGTAAGTCAGAGACGGGATTTTTTGTTGTTCAAGATAATTCTAAGAACTTGATGTCCCGAGAATTTTACTTGTATTTTGATATGGCAGAGAATAATAAGAGAATAATAAGAGGAGAAATTAAAATGAGTAAACAAATCAAGATTTTTGACACTACTTTAAGAGATGGAGAGCAGTCACCGGGTTGTTCAATGAACCTGAAGGAAAAGCTTCAACTTGCAAAGCAGCTTGAAAGACTTAATGTAGATATTATAGAAGCAGGATTTGCAGCAGCATCTCCTGGAGACTTGCTAGCTATAAAAGAAGTTGCAGGTGTTATAGAAAACACTACTGTAGCCAGTCTTGCAAGGACACACAAGGATGACATAGACAAGGCATGGGAATCTGTGAAGGAGGCTGTAAGTCCTAGAATCCATACTTTTATAGCAACCTCTCCAATTCATATGGAATACAAGCTTAAAATGTCCCCGGAAGCAGTAATGGACAGGGCGGAAGAAATGGTCAAACATGCAAAAAAATATCTTTCGAACATAGAATTTTCTGCTGAAGATGCCACAAGAAGTGACGTTGAATTTCTTGCCAAGATATTTACAAGAGTAATAAATGCAGGTGCAACAACAATAAACATTCCTGATACAGTGGGATACACTACTCCTGAGGAATACTATGACTTTATCTCAAAAATCAGAAGCAAGTGTCCAGCCCTTGATAAGGTGGATATTTCCGTACATTGTCACAATGATCTGGGACTTGGTGTTGCAAACTCTCTTGCGGCTATAAGAGCTGGAGCGACTCAGATAGAGTGTACAATTAATGGAATAGGGGAAAGAGCAGGAAATGCATCTCTTGAAGAGATTGCCATGGTTCTTAATACAAGAAAGGATATCTATCCATATACTGTGAACATAGACACTACTCAAATCATGAGATCAAGCGAATTGCTCACAAGCATTACCGGTGTCAAGGTTCAGCCCAACAAGGCTATTGTTGGAGCAAATGCTTTTGCCCATGAGTCCGGGATTCACCAGCACGGAATGCTGAGCAATAAGGAAACATATGAAATAATGACACCTGAGTCAATAGGCCTTAGTGAGAACAAGCTTGTTCTTGGAAAACACTCAGGAAAACATGCATTCAACGACAAACTTGTTTCCATGGGATACAACTTGACCAAGGATGAGCTTGCTGCTGCCTTTACAAGATTCAAAGAAGTTGCAGATAAGAAGAAGGAAGTACATGAAAGAGATATCGATGCAATAGTTTCAAGGCAGAATATTGCAGTTCCTAAGGAATTCGAACTTGAAAGATTCGTTATCAACAGCGGAAATACAATAACTTCAACAGCAATAGTAAACATCAAGACGAACAACAGGTCAATTGAGAAGGTTGCTACAGGGGACGGTCCTATTGATGCTGCATTCAAGGCAATTGAAAAGATAGTAGGCAGGAAGCTTAAACTGGAAGACTGGTCAATGGATGCTGTTACTGAAGGAAAGGATGCTCTTGGAGATGCAACTGTTAAATTGAGGGAAAATGGAAATGTCTATATAGGAAGAGGCTTGTCTACAGATATAGTAGAGGCTAGTGTCAAGGCATATGTGAACGCTGTAAACAAGATGAAATTTGAAGAAAATCAGGAACAGGAAATAAGCTAGACTGCTAGACATAAGATTAAATTATTCAACTAATGATGTGATATAAGAACTATCTTTAGAAAAATAAAAAAAATCAAGGTTGTTTTATTTCGCATCAAGTTTCGTTCTGATTTATAACATTTGACATATAATTGAAGCATTTATATGTCAAATAACAAAAAATCAACTTAACTAATGATGTGATATAAGAACTAGGAGGAGAAAAAGTGGATTATAAAATAGCGCTAATAAAGGGTGACGGAATAGGTCCGGAGATAATTGAACAGGCAGTAAGAGTTTTGAAGGCAGTGGAAGACAAATGCGATCACAGTTTCAAGTTTGAAGAGGTTTTGGCCGGTGGAGCTGCTATAGATGCAGAGGGAGTGAACCTACCTGAAAGAACCCTTGAAGTCTGCAAGAAAAGTGATGCGGTAATGCTTGGTGCTGTTGGTGGACCAAAGTGGGATGATTTAAAGGGAGAATTGAGACCTGAAAAGGCTCTTCTTACACTGAGGAGGGAACTTGGACTTTATGCAAACATAAGACCTGCTGTAATGTTTGATGAACTTGCAGATGCATGTCCTTTAAAGGATGAGATTGTTGAAGGCGGACTTGATATTGTAATAGTAAGAGAGCTTACAGGCGGAATATACTTCGGCAAAAGAGCTACAGAGGGAAGTCATGCATATGACTGTCTTGAGTACTGGGAATATGAAGTTGCAAGAATAGCTGAGAGAGCCTTTGAAATAGCTATGAAGAGAAACAAGAAGGTAACAAGTGTGGACAAGGCAAATGTACTTGATTCTTCAAGACTTTGGAGAAAAACTGTTGAAAAGACTGCAAAGAAATATCCTGAAGTTGAATTGGAACATTTTTATGTAGACAATGCGGCAATGCAGCTGGTTGTGAATCCAAAGCAGTTTGATGTAATCCTTACTGGAAACATGTTTGGAGATATACTTTCTGATGAGGCAAGCATGATAACAGGATCCATAGGACTTCTTCCTTCTGCTTCAATAGGAGAGCAAAATTATGGAATGTTTGAGCCTATTCATGGTTCAGCACCTGATATAGCAGGACAGAACAAGGCAAACCCAATAGCTACAATTCTTTCGGCTGCCATGATGCTTAAGTATTCTTTCGGTCTTGAAGCTGAGTCTACAATGATTGAAGATGCAGTCAAGAAAGCATTGAAAGATGGTGCAAGAACAGCTGATATAAGCAAGGAAGAAAGCTATCTTTCAACTGCTGAAATTACAGACAGGATTATAGCTGCCCTGTAAGAGTTAATCATCATATTGAAAAAATAAAATAGAATATATGACAATAAAAGCAATAAAAAAGAATCTATTGGATTATTATCTCAATAGATTCTTTTTATGTTTCTTTTACGTCAATGAGGTCAATGTTAATATCACTTTCCATCGTGTCCTCCTATTTTTTTGTAAGATTATTCACTGTCGTTTAGAAATTGTCCTGTACCGAAATGATTCATAGTTTCAACTGATTCCCAAAGTTCTGCCAATTCAATTTCTTCTGCAGTTAAAGGTCTTTCCTTATTCATAGTATACTCCTTTCATGATTTTATTCAATAGCTTTTAAATGTTTTCGAATAAAGTCCTTGTCCTTATTTCTCGTCTGAAAATTGTCCTGTACCGAAATGATTCATGTCTTCAGCCATTCCCCATACTTCTGCCAATTCTTTTTCTTCCTGTGTTAATATTTCTTTTCTACCCATTTTCAATCTCCTTTTTTATTTTTTTATTTCTATTATTTTCTTTTCAATAACTCAGAATAATATGATTTTCAGTGAGGTCTCGACTTCGAGGTTCGATAATCAACATTAATTTATTTAGATTATCGTTCCGAGGGAGTAGGGAACTGAAGGTTATATTATTCCAGATATAGAAGAAAATAAAAAAGCCCTCGAAGAATTAATCTTCAAGGACGAAATAATCCGCGGTACCACCTTGCTTGCACTAAGTGCCTCTCTATCGGTTCTAACAAACCTAGACCTATAACGGGATCAGACGTTTTCGGCTGATAATTTTGCTCGAGAAAGTTAAAATATACATAATCCATAGAATCGTTGGTATTATTTATTTAAAGATACTTTCTTTCGCGATTTAATAAATGCTTACGCATTTAACGCGGCATAGCTGCTTTCTTGACCGAAACTGCTCCAGAGTGATATCTTCCTTTCATTGCTGCCGGATTCCAGCATAACCGGCTCTCTATGAGCAATTGTGAAAAGTTGATTCTCTTTCAAAGCTTTAATTTATATGATTTTAACAGAAAAAAGATAAAATGTCAAGAGAATTGTACTGAAAAAGCACCATATTGTATTTTGTATCCAAAAAACCGTTTTGATATATTTATTGGACAACATAGCGCACAAACATTGAAAACAGTTTATTTTACGTGTTTGGTTGACAAGGAGGTATAATGGGATTAATATATTACGTAATTGACAATTCATTCTATGGAAGGTGATGGCATGACTAGGGAACCCTTTGAATTTAAACTTGATATACTGAAAAAAATAATGTCCGATATTAAGGAAGAAGTGGTTGTAGTTGATGAAAATTTAAATATCATTTACGCAAACCACTGTGAGAAGCAGTTTGGTATGAAGGAAAGCCAGGTTATAAACAAGTCTATATACGACGCATTCCTGCATCTTCAAAGAAATAAAAGCTCAATACAAAATGTTTTTAGAAACAAAAAACCCTTGAGCAATAATATTTGTGCCTATGTTACAGGTAGAGGGGCAAAAAAGACAAAATTAACATCTACCTATCCGATTTTTGATGGAGATAAGGTAAGGGCGGTTTACGAAATCGGCGAGGATGTGTCCGAAAGGTATTTTAAGGATATTGAAGGTGAAAAAGATAAAACAGGCAAAGCGACTTCTCTAAAGCAGTTGTATCATACCGTAGATTCCATATGTGGAATCAGCAAAGCTGTAACAAAGCTTAAGGAAAAGATTGCAGCAATAGGCAACAGTCCTTCAAGCGTACTTATATATGGTGAAACTGGAACAGGAAAGGAACTGGCTGCCCAGGCAATATATACATCCATGGATAACTGGGAATCCAGGCCATTCATAGTGCAGAATTGCGCAGCAATACCCGAAACACTTCTTGAAAGCATACTTTTCGGTACAGTCAAGGGGAGTTTTACGGGAGCCGAAAACAGATCGGGTCTCTTTGAAGACAGCAACGGAGGAGTACTTTTTCTTGATGAGTTGAATTCCATGCCCTTGAGCCTTCAGGCAAAGATACTTAGGGTTATTCAGGAGGGAAAGGTAAGAAGAGTAGGAGCAGAAAAAGAAATCGAAGTGGATTTCAGGCTCATTGCAACTACAAATGCAAAACCCGAATTGCTTGTTGAATCAGGTGAAATGAGGGAGGATTTGTACTACAGGATAAGTGTATTGAATCTTGATCTTGTACCTTTGAGGGATAGGAAGGAAGATATTCCCTTACTTGTTGAAGGTTTCATTGATGAAATGAATTCCTTGCTTGGCAAGGATATCGAAAGAGTTGACAGAAGGACAATGGAGTTTTTCATGACTTACTCCTGGCCCGGGAACATCAGGGAGCTTAAGAATATTGTGGAAAGGCTTTCCAACTATACCAACTGCAGTGTCATAACTTATGTAGAAAGTGAAATAGAGGATCTTCTCATGAGAAAGCAAGCACCTATTGAAGACGTGTCCATAGGGGTGATAAAAAAGAATGACAGCAGTGAACGGGTGAGATTGAGGGAAGCAGTGGCTGGATATGAAAGGAAGCTAATAATAAGGGCGCTGGAAGAATCAAAGGGAAATGTATCCAGAGCGGCAAGGGATCTTGATATACCGCAACAGACAATGAATAATAAGATGATCAAATACAGGTTGAAAGAACGTATAGATGAAATTAAACTCAAAAAAGAGTAATAAAAAGAGTAATAAAATGAGTGAAAAGACAGGTGAATCATAGCTGTCTTTTTTATTTTTTGATTTCTGCTTTTAAGATATATTCCTTCAAAGACTTGATATTATTCTCTTTATGATCTTTTGTAAGTACTTGCACACCTGCTTTTACCTGTAAATCAATTTCTATGGCATAAATGATTTGGATAACAACAATGTTCTTCAATGAAATGCTTTTGTCATAAATAAAAAAAAACTTGGCATGGTTATTGCTCTAAATATTTTCATGGATTATAAATATTCTGAAATGGATGAAATAAAGAATGAAGGAGAATTGTAAATGAAAGGAAATTACAATATGGCAAAACCTGTAAATGAAAGGATAATGGATTATCTTCCAGGAAGCAGGGAAAGAAGAGAATTGGGAAAGAAACTTAACGAGCTTAAAAATGAGGTGGTTGAAATTCCTCTTATCATAGGAGGAAAGGAAGTAAGAACAGGAAATCTCAAGGAGGTAAGGATTCCTCACAGCAAAGACCATATAATAGCAAGATATCATATGGCAGGAGTGAAGGAGCTAAGGATGGCTACGGAAGCTGCAGTAGAAGCAGGAAAAAAATGGAGAAAGGTATCCTGGCAGCACAGGGCAGCTGTTTTTCTTAAAGCTGCAGACCTTATTTCAGGATCCTGGAGACAGCTCCTTAATGCATCTACAATGCTTGGTCAGAGCAAGACGGTAATTCAGGCTGAAATTGATTCTGCGTGCGAGCTTGCCGACTTCTTGAGATTCAATGCCTACTTCATGCAGAAAATTTACAAGGACCAGCCAGAATCCACCCTGAAGGAATGGAACAGAACTGAATATCGTCCTCTTGAAGGATTTGTACTTGCAATATCACCATTCAACTTTACTGCCATAGGAGGCAACCTGTCGTCAGCTCCTGCAATAATGGGAAATACTGTAGTGTGGAAGCCATCTGGAACAGCAATATACTCAAACTATTTTGTAATGAGACTCCTGATGGAAGCGGGACTCCCCGACGGAGTAATAAACTTTGTACCTTCAAGAGGTGCTGATATTGAAAAGCATGTCATTTCAGATAAGAACCTCGCAGGTATTCATTTTACAGGCTCTACAAATGTATTCAACAATATATGGAAAAACGTTGGAATGAATCTGGACAGATACAGAAACTATCCAAGACTGGTAGGAGAGACTGGAGGAAAAGACTTCATATTTGCCCATAATTCAGCCAATGTTAAGCAGTTGGCAACGGCAATGGTACGTGGAGCATTCGAATATCAGGGACAAAAGTGTTCGGCTGCATCAAGGGCATATGTGCCGGAAAGTATATGGGAATCCCTCAAGGATAGAATGGATTATGAACTTAAAAAGATTCAAATAGGCGAGACAGAAGATTTTGCCAATTTCATGGGAGCTGTAATAGACCAGAATTCCTATAATAATATTGAGAAGTATATTATATATGCAAGAAACTCTGAAGAAGCAGAAATTGTTTTCGGAGGTCATGTAGACGACAGTGTTGGATATTTTGTTGAACCTACAGTTGTTGTAACTGAAGATCCGGATTTCAAGCTCATGAAGGAAGAGATATTCGGTCCTGTACTTACAGTTTATGTGTATGAAGATGAGAAGTTCAATGATACACTGGAGACTTGCAATAATACTTCGCCATATGCCCTTACTGGAGCAATATTTGCTTCTGACAGGCTGGTAGTGGAAGAAATGGAGAAAGCTCTGTACTACAGCGCAGGAAACTTCTACATCAATGACAAGCCTACAGGTGCAGTAGTAGGATCACAGCCTTTTGGAGGTGGAAGAAAGTCAGGAACAAATGATAAGGCTGGAAGCAAACTAAATTTGTTGAGATGGACCAGTGCAAGAACAATCAAGGAAAACTACAATTCTCCCCAAAACATACTTTATCCATATATGGATGCTAAAACACAGGTTTCTGTGAAAGCTGAAATATGATATAATATTGAGTAGGGCAGTGCATGTATCATGAAAAAGACATTGTTCAATACTATTGTGGAGGGTCTTTATGAAAAAGATAGTTATAGGATTTCAAATTGATGTGAGAACTGAAGCAGCAGAGGCTGTACAGAAGCTTTTATCCGAGTATGGATGCTATATCAAGACAAGACTGGGCATGCATCAACATGCAGATGAGAGCTGCACAGAGAAGGGTCTTGTAATCCTTGAAATGATAGACAATTGCACAGAAAGTGCGGAAGAACTTAGAAGCAAGCTTGATGCCATAGAGGGCGTAGTAGCAAAGGATATGAAATTCTAGTTAGTGCTAAAAAAAGAAACAACAATGGAAATGAAAGTAATACAATCTGAAAAAAACTCCGAATCGGCTAATGACCGTTTTCGGAGTTTTTGATTTATCATATGTTTGTATTATTCTTTATCTTCTTTCTTTTCTATCTTACCTATTTCAGTAAGAGAAGATACTAGACCTGCGATTCCCTGGATTTCCGAAGGAATTATTATCTTGTTTGCAGGACCGTTTGCTGCTTCCTTGAATGCTTCAAGACTTTGAAGTGTAAGAACTTCTTTAGTAGGAGCAGCTTCGATTATTCTCTTGATACCGTCTGCTGTTGCAGTCTGTACAGTTACGATGGCTTTGGCTTCACCTTCTGCCCTTCTGATTGCAGATTCCTTGGCTGCTTCTGCTTCCAGGATTACAGACTGTTTCTTACCTTCGGCAACAAGGATTGCTGATTTCTTCTCACCTTCTGCTCTAAGGATAGACTCTCTTCTCTGTCTCTCTGCCTTCATCTGTTTCTCCATTGCATCCTGTATTTCTGAAGGAGGCATGATGTTCTTAAGCTCGACTCTGTTTACCTTGATTCCCCAAGGATCAGTAGCTTCGTCAAGTATGCTTCTCATTTTAGTATTAATTATTTCCCTTGATGTAAGTGATTCGTCAAGTTCCAAATCACCTATGATATTTCTCAGTGTTGTTGCAGTCAGATTTTCGATGGCAGCCAGCGGTCTCTCAACTCCATATGTGAAAGCCTTTGGATCCGTAATCTGGAAGAATACTACAGTATCTATCTGCATTGTTACATTGTCTTTAGTGATTACAGGCTGTGGTGGAAAATCAACAACCTGTTCCTTAAGGGATACTTTTCTGGCAATCCTGTCAAGGAAGGGCAGTTTTACGTGAAGACCCGTATTCCATGTTGCGCTGTAGGCACCCAGTCTTTCAAGGACAAATGCGTTTGCCTGTGGTACGATTTTGATATTTGCAACTACTACGATTATCAGTACTACAACCAGTACTATAAAACCTATTATTTCTGGCATTTAATTTCCCTCCAATTCACTTACTATTAATTTTACTCCGTCGATTCTTTCTACCTTTACAAGGCTATCAACGGCAACTACCTTGTTGTCCATTGATCTTGAAGTCCATATCTGTCCTGATATCTTAACAAGACCTTTTGCATTGATATTGTCTATTTCCTCTGTCACCTTTCCTGTTTCTCCTACCAGTCTGTCTGCATTTGTTTTAGTCCTACCAACCTTGAAATACTTAAGGGCGATGGGACGGGTAAAATAAAGCAATACAGCCGAGACTATAAGAAATACTATAATCTGTCCAAGAGGTGGAATTCCTATGATCTGTGCCAGCCATGCTGCTATTGCAGCAAAGGCAAACCATATTGTGGCCAGACCCATTGTTGCCGCCTCGATAATCAAGAATATTATTGCAGCGATTATCCAAATGAAATTTGCCGGGTTCATATTTACCTCCTTATTGAGTTATATATCTACCTTTGACTAGTATCTTGAAAACTTCTTTTGAATCTTTATAAGTATATTTTAACATTAAATACAAAAAAAATATATTAACAATATATAAAAATTAATATTAATTAATTTTTACTGGTCTGCCGTTATATCTCTATTGGTTTCCTCAACTATTTTGCTTTGTCTGGACCATACTGTTTTCAGTTGGCAGAGAAGGTCTCCTTTGTCGCTTTGAGCCATGTGGATGATTTCGACCTTATCTTCAAAGTCGTTTATTTTGCTTTTTATATCTACTGTGTTACCGTACTGTATTTCCTTACGGTATATGATGTCAATATGTGACAAATCGTATTCCGTGGCTATTTCAAATGGTACGGATTCTATTGCCCATGCTATGTATTTTGTATTGTTTACATGAAGATTGTGGTCAATATCAAGATACCTGATCTGAAAATTCTTTTCTATATCCGCTTCCTTTATTTTTTTTATATGGTTGAAGGATATTTTTTCAAAAAATCTGTCCTTGGTGGTGAACCCATAGGCCTTTATGAGGTCTTTGGTAATTCTGCACAACCTTTTTGTTTCGACATTGACTATGGTCCAGGTTGAGTAGGCGTATGCAATAAGGTTTTCTTTTTCGTCATAGACTTCGTGTTTACGGTAGACATAAAACCTTTCGTAATACATAGGGTAGGTTACAATCTTTATTTTTTCCCTGAACTTGGGCATCCTGTTTATCACTATATTATATTTCAAGAGCACCCATATAAGATTGTGGGCCTGCATATATTCGTATCCCACACCTAGAAAGTTGGACTGGTTGGACGCGGAATCCTGAAAAAGTCCAACAAGGGCCTGAGGCGAAAGCCTGTCTTTATAGTCTGTATAAAAGCAAAGAATTTCGTAATCCTTAGTAGATTTCATTAAAGGCATATAATTAACCACTCCTTTTTTGAATTGAAACTTAATTAATTATAACATTTTTTTGGCACTAATAGTAAACATCATATAATTTATACCCCTTAATCCCAACCTTTAAACCAATATAAAATAAAGTTTTTCTTTACCCGCATATGTATAAATCATATAATATATTTAATCGTCCTGTAGCAGGGATGAGGATGAAGTGCAGAAGAAGCCTGTGTCACTATGCATAATTTGAGGAAGTGTACTAATGGAAAAACATACTGGAACAATTGAAGAGATAATCTACCATAATGAGGAAAACGGATATACCGTAGGAATAATGGACGCCGATGATGATGTAGTCACCTTTACAGGTACTTTTGCAAATTTAAGTGAAGGGGAAACCATGTGCCTTATGGGAGACTGGGGATATCACAAGAGATATGGCAAGCAGTTCCATGTTGAAAGTTATGAAATAATACTACCAGATTCCCTCATGGGCATAGAGAAGTATCTTTCATCAGGGCTTATCAAGGGTGTTGGAAAATCTACAGCCAAAAGACTTGTAGAGCACTTCGGTGAAAGAACCCTTGAAGTGATGCAGTACAATTCGGGGCAAATAACTGAAGTGGATGGAATAGGTGAAAAGAAGGCTGCCATTATTATAGAAAGCTTCAGGGAGCAGATTGAGATAAAGGAGATAATGATGTATCTCCAGAAATACGGAATAACGCCGTCATACGGCATTAAAATATATAAAAAATTCGGATCTGAGACAATTGACAAGGTAAAGGACAATCCCTACAGGCTAGCTGAGGAGATCAACGGCATAGGATTCAAGCTTGCCGACAAGGTCGCTGGAACCATGGGCGTTGATAGAAACTCCGAATTCAGGATAGAGGCAGGCATAAGATTTGTCCTCATAGAATCTGCCTCAGAGGGACATACCTATGTGGCCAAGGCATTTCTCAAGGAAAGGGCCGAATCAGTTCTTGGAGTAAGGATTGAATATGTGGATGCTGTGATTTCCAATATGGCCTTCAGGGGACAGTTGTTTGTGGAGAAGATAAATGATGTTGAATGCATTTATTACACTCCATACTATTATGCCGAATCAGGAACAGCCAACAAGCTGGTGAATCTCTACACCAATTATCAGCCTGAAAAGGAAAATGAAATACTTAAGATAATCGACAGAATAGAAAAGGAAAATGTGAACAAACTGACTGAAAAGCAGAAGGAAGGTATAGTGAAGGCGCTGGAGAACGGAGTATCAATCATTACAGGAGGACCGGGTACTGGAAAGACTACTGTCATCAACACCCTTATAAGGGTATATGAGGAACTTGGAAGGGAACCTGCCCTTTGTGCACCTACTGGAAGAGCTGCCAAAAGGATAACTGAAACTTCAGGCAGGGAAGCAAAGACCATCCACAGACTACTGGAATATACCTTCAGCGAGGATACCAATTCTCTTTTCTTCAATAGAAACGATGAATCGCCCCTTGAATACGATGCAATAATAGTGGATGAAGTGTCAATGGTTGACATACTTCTCATGAATTCCATGCTTAAGGCAATAGAACCTGGAACAAGTCTTGTTTTGGTTGGAGATGTTGATCAGTTGCCGTCAGTGGGACCTGGAAATGTATTGAAGGATATAATTGAATCGGGAGTAATACCTTCCACAAAGCTTGATAAAATCTTCAGACAATCAGAAACAAGTTTGATAAAGGTCAATGCACACAAGATAAACAGCGGTGAGGCCCCTTCATACAACATAAAGGATGGAGATTTCTTTTTCATAAGAGCGGAAGAAGGAAAGATAGGGGAGACCATAGTATCCCTCTGTGCCGAAAGGCTTTCTTCCCATTATGGACTGGATAGCCTTGAGGATATACAGGTCCTGTCTCCCATGAAGAAGGGAACTTCCGGAACTATAGAACTGAACAGGATGCTGCAGGCCAGTTTGAACCCTGAATCCGACAGAAAGACTGAAAGAAAGCACGGAGACTATGTATTCAGGGTAGGGGACAAGGTCATGCAGACTAAAAACAACTACCAGCTGAAGTGGACAATAGAAAAATCAGATAGTGAGGACGACAAGGGAGAAGGAGTATTCAACGGAGACATAGGCTATATCAGATATATAGATGTGAAGGATGAAAAGCTGTGGATTGAGTTCGATGACAGGAAAGAAGTGGAATATAATTTCGGACAGCTTGACGAATTGATTCCGGCCTATGCAGTAACGGTTCATAAAAGCCAGGGAAGTGAATTTCCAGCTGTGGTCATACCTGTAACCTGGGCACCGCCCATGCTCCTTAACAGAAATCTCTTCTATACTGCAGTCACCAGAGCTCAAAAGCTTGTGGTACTTGTAGGATATGAAAAATATATAAAGATGATGATAAGAAACAACAAGACCATGGAAAGGTACTCCGGTCTGGACTACAGACTCTCCCAAATCAAGGAATTCTTGGTATGATACAGCGACTATGTCGCGATAGCCGCAAAGCGGATAGTATCACCGAAGAAAGCTTACCTTTTAGAGTGAAACACCAAGGTTTCAAGGTGTTTTAACCATTATAGCTTTTGAAGGCAAGTCACAGAGACTATGTCTCGTTAGATGCGAAGCAGATAGTGACCCGGAGAAAGCTTACCTTTTAGAGTGAAACACCAAGGTTTCAAGGTGTTTTAACCATTATAGCTTTTGAAGGCAAGTCACAGAGACTATGTCTCGTTAGATGCGAAGCAGATAGTGACCCGGAGAAAGCTTACTGCGAAAGTAAAACACCAGAGTTTCAAGGTGTTTTACATATTTTGACTTTCGAAGGTAAGTCGCAGAGGCTATATTGCGGTAATTAAGTTTAAATTAATATATGAATATTATAATCATGAATATAGTATAGAAGGTGAAGACGGAATGAAGATGACTAAGAAGTTAAAAATTTTGGATGAAATTGCTGAAATTCTTGTACCTGAGAAGAACCTTTGTTATATCTGCAACTACAGGGATGAATATATTGGTCAGAACCATATATGTAAATCCTGCAGTGCCGAACTCGAAAGACTTGAAGGCCTTGTGTGCAGCAAGTGCTCAAAGCCCCTTGACCATGATGCTGAACTTTGTGATGAATGTCTCATGAAGACTAAATGCTTTGAAAGAGCAATAGCACCTCTGGAATATACAGGTTTTTCAAAAAAACTTGTAAGAGACTATAAATACGGTGGTAAATCATATTTGTACAAGCTTTTTGGTCCTATGATAGTGGAAAAGCTCGAGGAAGAAGGAATCGGAAGATTTGATGCAATTGTTCCCGTACCACTTCACAGATCAAAGCTCAAAACAAGAGGTTACAATCAATCTGAACTAATTGCCAAGTATATCTCTTTTAAAATCGACGCACCTGTGTTAAAATTAATTATAAGAACAAAAAAGACGGTTCCCCAAAGCAGCTTGACAGGTGAAAAAAGGTGGTCAAATGTTAAGAATGCCTTTGAATATTCTGAAAAACCGGGAAGGGTTTCAAGGATACTGCTAGTTGACGATATTTATACTACGGGAGCAACTCTAAATGCATGTGCATCGATATTGAGGGAAAACGCTACCGACAAAATATGGTGTGCAACTATAGCCCGATAACCATGGAAAAAGATTGAATAAATATTAACGTAATTATAAAAAAACAGAAGTTATCCACAGAAAGATGGTTGAAAACAGGGGTTGTTAACAGAGTTGTACACAATTTGCATAAACATCTTTATGAATAAATATTTTTGAAAAGCTGGAAAATGCAAATTATAATGTGTTTAAAATACCCTCAAAATGGGTATATTTAAAAATACAAACATAGAAAGGGGACAGACATATGAAAACTAAAATATTTGGAAAGAACATCAATGTAACACCGAGCTTGAATGACACTGTCGAGAAAAAGATTAGCAGGCTTGAAAAATATTTTTATAAGGATGTGGAGGTAAAAGTAGTATTAAGTGTCGAAAA
>CAZFYP010000038.1:0-17609 GCA_964523535.1 uncultured Clostridia bacterium | reverse complement strand
ATAGGAGTATCTTCCCTGGGACAAATCCTCACTTGCATTTCCTGCCAGTTCCGTCACTCCTCCAGGCAAGAGTCCCAATACCACAAGCAGCAGACTTAGGGCCAATACAGATACTCTTGTGAAAATACCAAAAGAATATCTTATTCTCTCACGTGGTGCTCTTTCCCAACCGTCAACATTCCAAAGCCTTCCAATCATTCTTATCATATAGGCTCCTTCAACAAGGGAATCCACCAATATGAATACAGGCAATAAGTATCCTCCCGACATGAATATGTTGTATAGGACATTGACCTTGACAACAAAACCGTAGAAAAGAGGCAATCCCGACATGGACAAGGATGCAAGAGTGAAGGCTAAACCCATTGCCTTGTTGTCTGCAAATGAACCGGACAGTTCATTGATGTCGTCACTTGCCCCTTCAGTCCCTATTTTCCCTGCAATGAAATACATTATGAATTTTGAAACCACATTACCAAGTACAGACAGAAGGGCTGCACTTCCATAACCGTTGAGGAAAAGCACCGCAGACAGTCCCGACTGGGCAATGCTTGAATAGAGAAGAATCTCCCTTATCCTCCTGCTGTCAAATGCAGCGGCCTCTCCTGCCAGCATGGTAAAAAGAGCTACCATTGTCAACGTCTTTACTAGTCCGCTGTCCAATACAAGTACATCGGTAAAAAGCCTGCCGAATACAAGCAGCATTACACCTGCATATATAGATCCAATAAGGGGACCTGAAAGTTCATTGGAATTTCCCAGAATCTTTTTCACCCATCCGTTGAAGGGAGCAAGCTTGACCTCAACGGCAATACCGGCGAATATGAGAATTACAGGTATCTGGCTTTTCAAGGGACTCAAAACCATTAGCTGGTGAATCTTAACCATATTTAATGTTC
The DNA here is from genome assembly GCA_964523535.1 of uncultured Clostridia bacterium. GTDB lineage: Bacteria > Bacillota > Clostridia > Tissierellales > Dethiosulfatibacteraceae > Dethiosulfatibacter. Next base: position 16,710 of record CAZFYP010000038.1, on the reverse strand, counting down.
CGTAGGTACTGTATAGAAGAATTATACCCAGGAGATATAAAAGACTTCCCACTATGGCCATGACCATATAATTGAATACATCTGCAAACCTGCCGTTTGCCGATACAATTATGAATGACGCTATGGATGATATCTCAAGGAATACGAAAAGATTGAACAGATCTCCCGTCATTATAAGGCCATTGAGAGAGGCCAGTGTTATTAGAAGAACAGGAGCAATTTTATAAGTTCTTGAAAAGGCAATCATCATAAGAAGGGCAAAGGATAAATTCAGTACAACAAGGCTGTAGTAGCCGTAGTCTGCCAGGTGGAGGACTATTCCATAGGGCGGTTCATAACCTCCCAGGAAGACATCCCCCCTCTCTATTAAGAAAACCATGACTGCATTTGAAAGACTTCCCAAAAGCAGCAGGGATTTTGACAGTTTCTTGAAGACCATGGATGCAAAAGCCAGCAAAAGAGGCAATGCTATTAAGTATACTGACTGCATCATTCTCCCACCCCCACTTCCATAAGATTGAATGTATTGTGCTTCTGGTATATCTTTCTTGCAAAAGCCAGACCCAGAGCCGTAGTACCTACCCCTATGACTATGGATGTCAGTACCAGTGCCTGAGGCAGTGGATCTACGAAGTCAAGGACTGTCGATGGGTTCTCACCTGTAAGTATGGGAGCCAATGAACCCTCCCTGTATCCTGTTGATACAATGAAAAGGTTGAGACCCACCTCCATGACATTCAGTGAAATTATCATCTTTATAATATTGTTCTTTGTTATAAGGCCGTAAATGCCTATGAGTATCAGTATGAATCCGAAAATGTGCATCAGACGCCTGCCTCCTCTTTCATGAAATAGTTGAATATGCCTGTAAGTTCACATCCCACCTTAAGGCCTACAATGATGTATACCAAGGGCATGATACCAGAGCTGAAAAGCTCTCCTACGGTTCCCGATGGAAGGAAGTTCTGAAGGAAGTAACCTCCAAGTAGCAGACCTGCTCCTCCTGTCAGGACATAGAGGGTGCCTGCCGTACCTTCCAGGATCTTGAAGGCTCCCATGTCTGCCTTGTATTTGTCGTCTGCAAGGAATTTAAGAAGAAATGCCGCTGCAATGATTGCTCCACCGGGAAATCCTCCTCCCGGTGCAAGATGACCGTGAATGAACATGTATACTCCGAAAATCAATATGAATCCAAATACAAGGTCCGATCCCTTTTTCATTACGAAACCTGCCTGGTGCTTGAATCTCACCCTTTTTTTAAGTCCTCCCAGAAGGAAGGCTACACCAAGGGATGAAACAAACAAAACCGTTATCTCTCCCAGTGTATCAAAAGACCGGTAATCCACAACTATTGCGGAAACCATGTTGGCAGATCCTGTTTCAGCATTTTCAGTCTCCCCGAAGACAACTTCTCCCCTATCCTCTCTAACGGACTTCCTGACGAAAGCAATTGAATCCCTTTCTTCAATATCCATTAGATTGCTTTCCCATGTGTCCAAGGACAGATTAGTCGCTATAAGGTAGAAAAAAACAGCCAGCGATGCTAAAGCAATGATTCTTCGCATTTTTCCTCACCCTCCTTGATTTCTTCACCTTTTACACCAAGCAAGGTGAAGACGAACAGTATTGTAACCAGTCCGGACCCGATTACAGCTTCCGTAACAGCAACATCCAGTGCCTTCATCAATACGAATCCCAAGACTGACAACAAGCTCAACAGGGAAAGACATATTACACTGTTTATTATTTTTTTGCCTTCTACCGCCAGGACGGCAAATACAATCATCACCAGGCCCACCGATGTTGTCAACAAACTTCCCATGACGCTAACCTGCAACTCTTTGGCAAGTACCGGAGATACAGTGGACTGTTTTTTCCGACTGGTTAACTCCTGTAAGGTATGCAGTCCTTGCCAGTACCGAACTTCCTATGGGACTTTTGACACTTATAAATGCAACCGCCGCAAGTGCCTTGACAAAATAGGCCGGCTCATATATTCCAACTCCCAGCAGCACTCCGAATGATCCCATGGTAGTGGCCATTGACCCAGCATGGATCCTGTTGAAGGCATCAGGCATGCGTACAATACCTATGCCCGCCAGCAAATAAAATACGCTTCCTGTCAATATCAATATCATTCCTATTATTTCTCTCATCATATCTTCCCCTCCATATATCTTGAAAAAATTATTGTTTCTATAAAAGCAAGTATTGCATATACTATTGCAATATCAAGGTATAAGCTGTTTTTATATACCAGAGCCAGCATTGCTGTCAATCCAACTATCATCATGTTCAATGTATCAAGGCAGATTATCCTGTCCGAATTTCCCGGTCCCCTGATCAGCTGATAGAGGCAAAGCAAAGCTCCCGCTCCAAGCAATGTAAAAACAATCATAGTCATTTGAATATCCCTCCCAGCACTTTCTCAAAGTCACCACTTATGCTTTCCATATGGTCTCCGTCGTCATCACCTTCCACATCAACCCAATGTACAAGGATATTGTCATCCACAAGGTCAAGTGTGACCGTTCCCGGCGTCAGCGTAATGGAATTTGCCAGAGTAAGCTTTCCTGCATCGCTCTCCAGTCCGCTTTTGATACTTACAAAGCCCGGTCTCATATCCATTTTGGGACTGAGTACGATCTTCGCCATTTGAAAATTTGAATGTATGACCTTGAAAATGAATAAAGGTATGTAGATGAATACAAACTTAATCACTGAAACTACTGCACTGCCATCATCGACCTTTTCTTTCGATGATTGGTCTTCCCCTCTGTTAAGAAGCATCGTGATGCCCAGGGATACAAGAAATCCTACCATAAGCTCCTGAACCTTCAGCCCCGCCAATGCCGTCCATACAACAAATAGTGCCAGGAAAACGGGTATATTGATCTTCATGCATAAACCTCCTCGGAAAATTGTTTTTTTGATACAATCATACTCTTCTGTATTAATTTATCATAAACCTATATGGAATTGCATCTTACACAAAGTACGATAATGGAATAAGTTTTAGTACTTTGTGTTCTTGACAGTAACACATGTTTACGATACGAGCACGAAGTGTTAGTTGATAGTTTATCCTCCACAAGAAAAAAAGTCAAGAGTTTTTGCATAAATATTATATTTTCAAGCCAATACAATTCTGGCACTATTTGATATATTTTTATCACAACACATGTTTTTTCTTTAAACAATATCAATCATTCATTTGGTTTTTCAACACTTTAAAGATAATGTTCAATTCTTTAATATAAATACAATTTCAAGATATTGTTTATTTCTTTTTTGCCGAAGCACATCATTTTTGTAATAATTATGTATTTTATGTATATTTTTACACCAATATCCAATACGAAATCGAATCACTCTTGTTATCTTTTTAACGTCTTGTTATTTCAGGATTCAACAGGCTAACATACACTTTCTAATCCTCTTCATGGTACTTATCATTGTGTACAAAATTTATAGAGCCAGTACACTACTCTCTAAAAACACTCGCCCTGCTCATTCAAGTCCGTAAATCGATACTTAAACCATTAGAATTGTATAAATAAATCAAATCCAAAAATATTAGCTTATATTTGATGTCAAAACATATGGAATTATTCATCACCGGGACAAAAGCCCACCCATATTTGATAAAAAATATACACAGGATAACGTTTCGCAAAAAACTTCCTCCAAAAAAGAACAACAGAGGCATGAATAAAATTCACACCTCTGTTAGTATTGCAATATTTTATTTATTCTTATAAATCGAAAGAAAAATACACAAGCACATTGTAAAATACGTTTGTGTATTTCCATGATAGTAGTAATCCTTCTGCCCCTCATGTAGATATTCACGACCTGGTTCTACAAGGTGGACGAGGATGTATCCCTTGACACTAATGCAATAGAGGAGGAAATCAACCGTCTCGGAAGTATGAACAGGGGAGAGATACTCACCTCTGAAATATTTATAACAGCAGTAACACTGTAGATTACCAGGATATTCTGGAAAGATATGTTTCCATTCATAGGTGACGAAACAATATCCATTAAGCTATTGGGAATCATATGGACAAAATAAGTGTAATTCTTTTTTTGAAACCACTGTCCAAGCCTAGCAAGTATATAATTGCTAAAAAAATCAGCAACTATAATATTCCTAACTTCAGTACAGTTTCCACATGTCTTATTGCCAGGTTGACAACAACCGGATTGTCGGAAATTCCTATTAACTTGTTAGTCATCTTCTATTTAACAAAATCGTCACCTACAATGTATCTCATATCAGTTTTATTGTGAAAGTCAAGCAGACCAGGCCATTTTGGCCTGGTCCATAGTCAGTTAAAATAATTTGTCGGTTTCCTCTTTTGCGATTACTTTATGAATCCTACATTTTTGCAAATTTCATCGATAGCCTTTTCCTTTTTTTCGTTAAAGACAATCTTATTCTCCTCAAACATGTTCCTTCCCTCGGTATCGATTGATACAATCAATGGTCCAAATTCCTTGACTCTGCATACCCATAGAGTTTCAGGCATTCCAAGGTCTCTCCATTCTGCACGCTCTATCTCTTCCACTTCAGTTGCAGCCAGTACTGCACAACCTGCAGGAAATACACAGTGGATGGCTTTCTGCTCACGGCAGGCAGCCTCAGTATTGGGACCCATTCCGCCCTTTCCTACTATCACCTTTACACCTGTCTGCTCTACAAATTCCTTTTCAAATTTTTCCATTCTCATGCTAGTAGTAGGTCCTACGGAAATCATCTCAAACTTGTCATCTCCATGATCCTTAACAATTGGTCCGGCATGGAAAATAGCAATTCCATTAAGGTCTACAGGCAGTTGTCTCTTGCCTTCTATCAGTCGTCTGTGTGCAACGTCTCGACAAGTGATAATGTATCCATTTAAATAAATAATGTCACCAGCCTTGATGCCTTCCAAGTCCTCCGATTTTATTGGAGTAGTAAGTATTTTCTTATCCATTTTATAGATTCACCTCCGAATGGCTTGTTATTTCATAGTTTAGATCCTTGTCAAATATTATATGTCCTCTTCTGTGTGACCAGCAACCTACATTTACTGCAACCCCTATTGTAGAAGGATGTCTTGCAGTGTTTTCAATATGAACACCCATTACTGAAGAGGCTCCCGACATTCCCTGTGGTCCAAGTCCTATTGAATTAATTCCATCTTCAAGTAATTTTTCCATTTTTGCTGCATTCTCATTTGAGTTCTTAGTACCAAGTGGTCTCAGAAGTGCCTTCTTTGAAAGAAGTGCTGCCGTTTCCACACTTGTTGCCACACCTACACCAACAAGAAGTGGTGGGCATGCATTGAGTCCATAGCTGGTCATTACATCAAGAACAAATCTTGTGATTCCTTCATATCCTTCTCCAGGCATTAATACCATTGCTTTTCCAGGAAGCGAACATCCGCCACCGGCCATATAGGTTTCTATTTCAACCTTGTCACTGCCGGGCACTATGTCCCAAAATACTGTAGGTGTTCCTTTTCCTACATTTTTTCCTGTATTGTACTCGTCGAATGTTTCAACACTATTGTGTCTCAAAGGTGTGTCTATTGTCGCCTGAATTACTGCTTCCTTAAGAAGTGCCTCAAGCTCTCCTATCAATGGGAAGTTGGTTCCGCATTTCACCCAGAACTGTAGTACTCCCGTATCCTGGCAGCTTGGTCTATAAAGTTCCTTGGCCAGTTTTTGATTCTCAAACATTGTTTCATAGATTTTTTTTGCCAAAGGATTTGATTCCATTATGCTTAATTCCTCAAGCTTAGCTTCAACATCATCAGGCAATTTGACACCGGTATATCCGACAAATTTTGCCATGATATCCGTCATATACTGAACACTTTTATCTTTGCTCATCTCGTTCTCCTTGAATTTATTTTCTCATTTATTCCATTATGCCGGGAAAAATGGATATAGTATCGGTAGTATTATCATATTGACCAGTATGGATATTCCAATCAGCGGCAATCCCGCTTTTACATAATCTCTGAAGCGATAGCCACCGGCAGAAAGTACCATTGTATTGGCCGGCATTCCAATTGGTGTCGCATATGCACATGAACCACCTATTACCGTTGCCATTATTACCGCTCTCGGATCAGCACCTATTGAACTAGCAATGGACATTGCGATTGGCACCATCAGTGCCGTTGTAGCAGTGTTAGACATGAAGTTTGTGAGAACACAAGCTATCATGAAGATTGAAAACATCAATACAAATGGAGAAGCATTGGCACCAAGTGCTCCGATTACACTTTCTGCAACCAGTGAACCTGCTCCTGTAACCGCAAGAGCCTTTGCCAGTGACAGTGTACCTCCAAAGAGGAAAATTGTCTTCATGTCTATTGCCTTGATGGCTTCTTTCTCTGATATAACACCAGTGATTACCAGCAGCAATGCTCCAACAGCTCCTATGATGTTAAGTTTAATGCCTATCTGCTTCTCGAAAATCATGGCAAGTATGGTTCCTATTAGAATTACAAGGGCGGTATTCTGCTTCCATGCAGGCACGTGGCTAAAGTCAATTTCGTCATCAAAGATTGTATCATGGCTCATATGCTCTGCATCAGGCAGGAACTTGTATCCTATAAATACAAAGTATATTATTCCAACAACCAGCATTGGCAGTCCAACCCTTGCATACTCGAAAAATCCCATGCTTAATCCTATTTCCTCAAGTGCATTCTTCCCCATTAGGTTTCCAGGTGCTCCTATTATTGAAAGGTTTCCACCCAGCGCAGCTGCAAATACCAAGGGCATCAACAAGCGACTTCTGGCAAATCCCGATTTCGCTGCTATACCTATTACTACCGGTATAAGCACTGCTGCCGTACCAGTATTTGATAGTATTCCCGACATTCCCCCTACTATAACCATAATGGCTACAATGAGCTGTCTCTCTGTTTTTGCAAACTTTGTAACAATTCCTCCGATTTTGTTTGCCATGCCTGTTTCAAACAAGGCTCCTCCTACAACAAACATTGCTACAAAAAGAATTACATTCTTGTTGATAAAACCTGCAAATGCCTCGGAGCTATCCAAAACTCCTGTCAAAACCAATCCTACACATATGATCATTGAAGTTACTGATAAGGGAAGCTTCTCCCAAGCAAAATTGACAATCGCAAATGCCAGAAACAATAAAGTGATAATTGCTGGACTCATTAAAATCCTCCTAAAAAATTATTTATGTTTACATTATACCAGATAGTCCTTTTCTTGTTTGATATTTTATCTGTGATAATGTATCCATTTCTTGATTTAAGTATAACATGCAAATGTTTACCTGTCAATAGCAATTTAAAATCCCCCTTGACAACCAAGGGGGATTCCATTACAGTTCAAAGTCCACATCCGTTACATCCAAGTGTGTCAGGATATTTTCCATGCTTCTTTTTATATGCCGATTCATCAAAAATCCAGCTTTTTCTTCATCTCTTTCCATCAACGCTTCAAGTATTTCTTTGTGTTCCTTCACCGATAGTTTTGCATATTCCTCCTGGGTAACATTGTGACCCATAGACAATCCGTTCCACATGGTTGAGAGCAGACTCTTGATCTTGTCATTGCCTGCAGCAACCCATATTTCAACATGGAAGGACTGATTCAGATTCGAATACTTTCCAAACCTTCTTTTTTTCACTACTTTTTCACCTTCATTATAAACATCAATGATACCTGAAAGGTCCGCTTCTTCCCTGCAAACTATTCTGGCACATTCGCTTTCAAGTATTGCACGTGTCTGATAGTGGTCCTTGATGGTTTTTTCGTTTATTCCAAGGACTACTGCACCCTTATTGGGCCTGAGCTCAATGAATCCATCCCTGGCAAGCATCTGGAAGGCTTCACGAATTGGCGTACTGGAAACACCAAGCATCTCAGATACTCCATCTAGTGTAAGCTCGTCTCCCGCCTCAATATCATGGGCAAGTATGGCCTTTCGCAGAGCGGAAGCTACACGCTCTCGGGCCGGTAAAAGTTTTATGGGTTTCATTTAAGGTCACACTCCTCTACTGCAAAATCATACAGGTAATCATAGTATTTGTTTATGGACGCTTCAATGCTTTTTTCATTCTTCTTAAGGATTGCAGTGTAAATATCAGTATTTATTGAAATCAGTCTCTCCCAGTCCACTTCAAATGTTGAATACAAAAACATTGGATATCCTGTCAGTATCCTTTCATGGAGCTGATACAGATATGGGTTGTCCAGTGATTTACTCAAGCTCATGTGGAATTCCAGCACTCTCTTCACCAGAATTTCATAACCCAGTCTGGTATCTGCTCCCTTATATGCTTCATAGGCTTTTTTTATTTCTTCAATATTATCAGATTGGCCTGCCATGGAAATCTCCATGGAGCTTATGGTTAAAAAAATCTGTCTTACCCGCTTCCTTGTCATTCCTATCACTCTCACATGCCTGTTTTGCAGGCGATGAAGCACACCTTCCGCTTCAAGCTGAAGGAAGGCCTCCCTTACGGGCATCCTGGATACTCCAAGCTTTTCAGAAATCTCAGTTTGTTTGATGGATTCGCCATTCTTTATATTTCCCTTATATATTTCACTTCTTAAAATATCAGCTACCTGATCCTTAAGTACTATCGACATTTTTGATGCCACTTTCAACACTCCCTTTTAATCATTGACATTTGATTTTGGATACATTTTATATTAATATCTTACACGATTTTTTTTAATAAATCAATTATTTATAAAAAATCACACAAAATAAGAAGCATCCTATCACTGGTAAGATTCTTATTTGTTATTCTATTCAAGATTCCCTCATGTAATTTGTTTAATAATATCAAGTCATTCCAACAAAAAAATTTCCATTGCTTCCACAATGAAAATCCTCATCAAAGTTCTTATTACCATTCACCATCAATTTTATACTGCTTAATCTTTCTATTGAGTGTAGACCTGGCTATGGCTAACGAAGCTGCAGCCTTGCTCCTGTTTCCCTTGTGGAATTCCAAGGCACTCCTTATGGCATCTGCTTCAATCTCTTCCATGATCTTTACCCTGTCAACAAAACCATTCCTAACATCTCTTCCATTAGTAGTCTCTTCAACTAATTCTTTCTCCTCATCATCTCCATAAGGTATCTCTCGAGTCACAACATTCCCAAATAGAACCTTCCTCACCTCATTGGAAGAAATCACTTCACCTCTGTTCATGATACCGAATCTGTTCATCATTTTCGCAATCCTGTTCTTCGGAATATTGACAGATGCTGGAATTTTCGAACCTATTATCAAAAAAATATTGACGGTTGTTGGATAACCCTATAAAATTGCGATTGGAACCATGAACGTTTTACCTTGGAACAGACCAACGCTAAGAGCTGACTCGTCACTCGAGGTATCCGTTACAGATCTATTCAATCCCATGCTTATACCTGTGCTTACAGGACTAACTTTTTTAATCTTTACAGCATATAGGCTGGGAAGAAAAGAAAAACGAGCTGTCCATTTTAAGAAGCAACTCGCTTTCATTACACCAATGAAATTACATCATCTCTATATATTTATATCTCAGATTACTTCCATTCCCCTCTACAGAAAGATCTGTGAAAGGATTATAGCTAGTGTTTTCAACTACTTTGTACAAATCATACAAGGGTGCAAGGAATTCTCCCCAATTTCCAATCTCTTCACCACAGTGTACAGCCCATATTTTACCGTCTTCTTCAGTTTCCTTTTTCACAATGCCTATGGCAGATGATTTTCCTACAACACCGAAATCTGTTTTTTGCCACTGATGTATTCTGTATCCCATAACCTTTGGGTTGGCAAGAGCTTCATCACCAAGACCTATACCGGCAACTACAACTACGTGGTCATATATGATATATTCCTGAACCCAGTCAGGGAGAGCGTAAAGTGACTCAAACCTAATATAAAGGTTTTGTCTTGTACCGTCATTCCATGTCTGTGGCGCTATGTGTATAGACCCTATTGGATTGCCGTGTACCGGTGCCTTTGCCCATTCAAGTGGCTCATGCTGGTCTGGATGCCACAACAGAAATCCCTTCTCCATATTGCTCCAGAACCAGTCAATCATCTTTGGAGTAACTCCTTCGTGTGACCATGTTAAATGTGTTGCTTTTCCATCATATGTTACTTCTGTTTGCATATTATCACTTCCTTTTTACTATTTATCTTTTAATTTTCAAATATATATGGTATTTTATTATTAATGAGTACTTATTGGAGTTGATGGTCATGAATAGTCTTCAAGTAAATTACTTTCTCAAACTGGCAGAAACATTAAGTTTTACCAAAACAGCCCAACAATACTATGTTTCCCAACCAGCTATCAGTAAGCAAATAAACGCTTTGGAAAAAGAACTGGGCTTCAAGCTTTTTGAAAGAAACAACAAGTCAACTGCTCTTACCGCAGAGGGAAAACTATTCTATGATTTTTTCTCAAAAGCTGCAGCGGATTTCAACCAGACTCTTCACAAGGCCCAGAAGATACTAGATAGTAAAACCGAAACCATTTCTGTCGGTTTTATGGAAGCCTGGGACCTGTCGACTATAATCTCAAGAATCAAATCCTCTAAAACAGTGATAGAAAAAAACCTTAAACTAAACTTCATAAGCTGCCGTATTCCGGAATTAAATCAGAAACTTACTTCTGGAGAAATAGACATTGCAATAACTATTTCAAAACTTCACAATCTTAACCCGAAAATGAAAAGCTCCTACATAGCTTCAATATCACGACTGCTCTTCTATTCGGCAAACCATCATCTTGCATCGAAATTCGACCTTAAGTTCAAGGACTTCAGAGATGAACACTTCGTTGTTTTTTCTTCTAAATTTGTCGATATGGAAAAACTCACTTATGAAGCTTGTAAACAGTTTGGCATTGTTCCCCGCATCCAAACCGTTCCCAACATCGAATCCATGGTTTTAAGTGTTGAAAGCGGCGAAAGTGTAGCTATTTTTGATGATTGGATCAGGTACAAGTACAATCCTATGTTGAATTATATAGATATTGGTTTGACACATGAAATAAGTGCAGTCAGACTATCAAGCAAAACAAATCCAATATTAGAACAATTCATTGAAGAACTTAAATCATGTATAAATCAATAAATAACAAGTCATGTCAACACAGATTAAACATGACCTTTAATTTCTTAAGCAAGTCCAGGGAAAAATGTCAGCAAAGCTACGACAACCACTGTTGCAATACCGGTCATTACTACTGTACACATCCCAATGTGCTTGTAGGCATCCTTGTGTGTAAGTCCAGCCATTCCGATAAGCAGAATTACACCTGCATTGGACGGCAAAGTATCAAGCGTTGCTGCTGCAAAACTTGCAACTCGGTGGAAAGCTTCAGGAGCAATACCCATCTGGTCGATGTAAATTGGGGCAAGCAATGGAACTGCAATACCAAGCCCACCAGGTGACGATCCACCAACTCCTGCAATTACGGCCACCGATATGGCAAGCAGCGATAGTGGTGATCCTGACATGCTTGCCAGTTGATCCAATATTACTTGAAATCCTCCAACGGTCGTAACAACTGATCCAAATCCTACCAAAGCACCTACACTTAGTGTTGCTGCTACCCCACCTTGAGATCCTTCATTAAGAGACTTTACTATAGAAGTAACTTTTCCATCCCCAATGTTTCTTCCAAAAAGAACCATACTGAGTATTATTCCAGTAGCCAATGCCACTACGATTCCTGCCTGTATTATGTTAAATACAATAAATATTAAAATCATTGGTATTAGAGCGATGCTGAACCTTGGTAGCTTCTTGTCTGAATCTTCCTGCCTACAGCTTAATATATATCCACTTGTACCATAGTCAAATCCTTCCCCATTCTGCTTTGCCTTTGTGATTGCATAGTTCAAATATGTAATAGAACCAAAGAATCCCAACAACCCTGCTATTACTCCCGGGATTAATGCCGATGAAGGCGATGTGCCAAGAATCTGGGTAGGAATAACGTTTATCAGCTGTGGACTCCCTGGAAGGCAGAATATACCCGATGCGGGACCTGCTATAATAAAAGCCGGCAGAAATTTCCTGGGTATATCGTTTTCTTTCATGATACTGACTGTAAGTGTAAAGGTTGCAAATAATGTAGCCAATGCATCTATTCCTCCATATGTCAATACTGCACCAACCGCCATAATGATAACTACCGATATCAACTGTTTTGTTTTTTCCTTCGTCCCTCTCTTCGTAAGACCACTTGTTATACCTTTCGCTATGGATGTTGCAGCACCGCTATCACCATAAACACGTCCCAATATTGCTCCCAGCAAAAGAATCGGCAACATATGTGTTGCAAAACCAGCCAATCCTCCAACATATGTATGCGTGAACGAATCGAGCAAAGGTACTCCGTTCATTGCCGCTACAACTAAAGCTGCTGCAGGTGCCAAATAGTTGACAGACAAACCTTTATATGAAAAATAAATCAAACATGTAATTCCAATCAAGATACCTAATGTACCCATAATAATATCCTCTCCTATTCATAATATTCTAGTATTTAGAAAATGTTTTCATAATATTCAATAAGTGCCGGCATTCAATCATTGAACTTACTTATATGATAAATCATAACTAAACCTATGTAAAATATCCAGTTTACATGTCTTTATAACCATTTGGTTATAGAGTTCTTTGATTATCTACCAAATAACAACTTCTAACAAACATGTTTGATCCTAGATTTTGAGTATTATCACTTCCTTTTAAATTATTAATTCAATTTGCCAACAATCTTTATTTATGGTATATTACAAATAAATTTGGAGGTGTATCAAATGAATAGTAAACAAATCAATTACTTTTTAACTGTGGCTGAAGAGAATAATTTCACTGCAGCATCAAGAAAAATGTTTGTCACGCAACCTGCTATTAGCAGGACCATTGCTTCATTGGAAAAAGAATTGAATACCAAACTATTCAAACGCTTACCTTCAAAAAAAATCGAACTGACCAGTGAAGGTCAGAGATATTACAACTTCTTCATTAAATGTAGATCCGAATATCTATCGCTCAAGAAAGAAATTGATTATGCTTCTTCCCCAAAAACTATCATTAACATCGGATATATTTCAGGTTGGAAACTTAATAAAAAGCTCTTCCACGTTATTAATGATATAGAAAACACTTTCAACAAAACTTCAATAAATCTATATAAATACAATTTCAGCAATCTATTTAAAAAACTAGCATCTGGCGAACTTGATGTAATCATTACCTTGGATTCTGAACTTATTAGCGAATATAATGTTGAAAAAAAGGAAATTATAGAAATCAATGCCATAATTCTGTATCACGAACATTTTATACAAACTCATGGCACTGTTAATAGCATAATAGATTTCAAAAATGCAACTTTCTATATCCCTCAAAACAATAATTTGGAAAACTCCATATCTATAGCAAAAAAATATTCATCCCCTTATGGATTCACTCCACAATACAAAATAACCGAAAATCTTGATACCGCCCTTGCACTTGTAGAAAGCGGAAAGGGGGTTATGTTTAATGATACGTGGAGCGAATTAACTACACAGGAAGGTTTTCACTATTTTAAACTTAAAACAAGGCAAAAGGTTACCCTGGCATATAACAAAGGAACAAATCAAGACATCATAGAAAAAGTATATGAAGCGATAAAGAATTGATAGTGAAACCGTTTTCCATTAAACCATATTGGGAAATACTAAATAAATCAACGCACAAACAAAAGATGCCAGGAATGTATATACAACAGTATTAGTAAATATTGGCAGGTATGATTTCTTATAATTGGATTTTGCTAGACCAATTGTCAATACACACATACCATTTACGGGCAGTGACTCAAATGTAATGGCTGCCAATGCAGCCACTCTACCAATTGCTGCTGGATTCACATTAATCCCTTTTGATGCAAATATATTCATAATTATTGGTAAACCAACAAACAAAGCTACAGGCGGAGCACTTGTCAAGGCAACTATTACACAAACCACTACAAGAGCCAGCATTATAGGACTCAAATTCAATGACGCCAACCCTGTAACAATAACGCCAAATGCTGCAGTCGATGTTACAACTGTTGCCAAGCCAGATGGTGTAGCCACGGTTGCCAATGCATTTGGATACTGACTTGCACCAGAGTTAAGAACTCTTACCAAAGCTCTTAACCAGCTTTCATTCTCCCCTCTTTCAAAATATCTACCCATGAGTACAACAGCTGCAATATTCCCGGAAGCAAGGGATACTACAATATCAAGCTTTGTAATAGAATACAGCATAAAAACTAAAAACAAAGGTATTAGTGCCACATAAAAATTTGGTAACCTAGCACTGTCCGAGAATACATCCAGCCTTTCGATATCTCCAGGATCAAAATTTTCTCCATTTTCCTTTGCTTTAATAATCATGGTAGTAAGAGTAATAAACCCTAGTATAAGAATTATTGCAACTCCTACCAAACCTGGAATCATGCCCGAAGTAGCCGTGACTTCATATCCTTCATGTGTCAATGCCGTCACCATTAAAATATTAATAATCTGCGGTGAACCGGGACATGCCATAAAGGCAGTATTCAGCACTAACATTGATGGAATGAATCGTCTTGGAATGCCAGCCATCTCTGCAATGATAAAAGCTATTGGAAAGGTAGTAAACGTCAGCACAAATCCATCAATTCCTCCAAGTGTCAATACCCCTTGCACAACAATCATTATCAAGATAGCCGCCTTTATTTGGTTATTGCCTTCCCTAGGTGCAACAAATTTAACAGCTAGAGTTTTGGCAATAGCAGCAGCCCCCTTTGTATCTGTATAAATCCTTCCAAGAATGATTCCAAGGAAAATTATGGCAAATAATTTAATCATCATATCCCCTACACCTTCGGCAAATAAATAAAACATCTCTGTAGGACCGAGTGAATTTGTCACAGCAACAATCACCGCACAAATCGGTGCAATTACAAATGATGAAACACCTTTATATACTAAAACCATAAACATCGATAACGCAACAACTATACCCACTATTCCTATTGTCATTTTAAAACTCCTCTCCTTCGTATTTTTCAAACTCACCTGCAAAAAGATTCTCTTCTATAATTCTAGCTGCATCAAGTATGCATCCTTTGCAACTTCTAAGTTTATTTTCTTCTACAGATTCATCGCCTTTTATTTCTCTACATAACATGGACCCGTTTTTTTCTTTGAATTCATTCGCCATTTTCTCTGCAATAGTTGAAATATAATGTAATTCCTCTTCTGAATACTTTTCTTCAGTTTTTAGAAATTCCAAATTACGTTCTCCATACTTAAGTCCCGTCAGATATGCAATACCTGTAACAGCTCCACCAACTTCTCCCATTCCAGCAACACCACCACCAAAACAAGCCATTGCTAAAAAAGCATCCTTTTTACTTACTCCCAACAAATCAGAATAAGTACACACCAATGACTGACAACAATTTATCTTTTTTTCTTTATCCATATACCCCATAGCTTCGGGGATTCTACTTTTCTTGTACAACATAGTAACTCCTTTTTACCTTTTTTTTTTTTTACTAAAGTTCATTGCAATGACTTATATTTTTATTTTACACGTCCTAAAGTAAAATTTGAAATGCAAAAAATCCCATTTCGTCATAACATTTTCATTATGATGAAATGGGATTGATCAATCCAAACTCTTATTCTATCCCATACTGCTTGATCTTCCTGTTCAAGGTAGACCTGGCTATGGCTAACGAAGCTGCAGCCTTGCTCCTGTTTCCCTTGTGGAATTCCAAGGCACTCCTTATGGCATCTGCTTCAATCTCCTCCATTGTCTTCACTCTATCATCAGAACCATTACCATCCTCTTTTCCACTGGAAGACTCATCAAGCAATTTCTTACCTGAATCATCACTGTAAGGCATCTCATCAGCTATTCCCTTTCCAAATAAAACCTTCCTCACCTCGTTGGAAGAAATCACTTCCCCTCTGTTCATGACACCGAATCTGTTCATCATGTTCCTGAGCTGCCTCACATTTCCAGGCCAGGAATACCTCACAATCACATCCATTGCATCGTCAGAAAACCCAACATCAATCTTTTTGTTTTCAATGAACCATTCAATAAGAAGAGGTATATCCGAAACTCTTTCCCTCAGGGGAGGAACATATATCTCTAATGTATTTAGCCTATAGTATAGATCCTCCCTGAACTCTTTCCTTCTGCAGAGGTCCATGAGATTCTTGTTCGTAGATGCTATGACTCTTGCATTGGTAGGCAAAAGCCTGTTTCCGCCTACCCTCTCAAACTCCTTTTCCTCAAGAACCCTCAAAAGCTTTGTCTGCATGTTGATATCCATGTCGCCAATTTCATCAAGAAGTATGGACCCGAAGTTGGCAACCTCGAACTTTCCCTTCTTCATTGCAGCAGCACCCGTGAAGGCTCCCTTTTCATGTCCGAAAAGCTCCGATTCCAGCAGATTACCAGGTATGGCACTGCAGTTGATCTTTACGAAGGGATTCGTGAAAGTTCTCTTGTTGTAATTGTGCACACCACTGGCAAGTATTTCCTTCCCTGTTCCAGTCTCCCCTATGAAGAGTATGGGAAGCTTGGATTCCGCCGCCCTTTTCGCCTTTTCTATCAATTCCTTAAGACTTTTCTCTTTGCCAACAACCCCATTCTTCTTTGC
>CAZFYP010000037.1:0-17805 GCA_964523535.1 uncultured Clostridia bacterium | reverse complement strand
AATAGCATAATCGGGGAGGTATATTATGTTTGAATTTGATGTCGATCCTGTCAGCCTTGCAAAGATAAAGGTTGTAGGAGTAGGTGGTGGCGGTAATAACGCTGTTAATAGAATGATAGATGCCGATGTAAAAGGTATTAACTTTATAGCGGTAAATACAGATAAACAGGCTTTGCTTAACTCCAAGTCTGACAATAAGATCCAGATTGGAGAAAAGCTTACCAATGGTTTGGGAGCAGGTTCAAATCCTAATGTAGGATTCAAGGCTGCCGAGGAAAGCAAAACAGAACTTCAGGATGTTTTGGAAGAGACTGATCTGGTATTCATTACAGCAGGAATGGGTGGTGGAACAGGTACTGGAGCAGCGCCCTATATCGCGGAATTATCCAGGGAAAAAGATATACTAACAGTTGCAGTAGTAACTAAACCTTTCATGTTTGAAGGTAAAAAGAGGATGGACAATGCAAGACAGGGTATTGAAAAACTCAGTGAATCTGTAGATACAATAATTGTAATACCAAATGACAAGTTGCTGGAAATTACTGACAAGAAGGCTACTCTTCTTGAAGCGTTTGATATAGCCGATGATGTATTGAAACAGGGCATACAGGGTATTTCAGACCTCATAGCAATTCCTGCGGTCATCAATCTTGACTTTGCAGATGTAAAGACGATAATGGCAAATCAGGGACTTGCCCATATGGGTATCGGATATGCTACTGGAGAGAGTAGGGCAATGACTGCTGCAAAACAGGCAATAAAGAGTCCTCTACTTGAAACTTCAATAAATGGAGCAAGAGGTGTACTTATAAATATTACAGGTGGAGTAGATATGGCTTTGCATGAAATCAACGATGCTGCCAAGCTTATAACTGAGTCGGCAGATCCGGAAGCTAACATCATCTTTGGTGCTAACATAGAAGAAAGCCTGGGTGATTCTATCAAGGTTACTGTAATTGCAACAGGATTTTCTGAACAAAGATTGGAAAAAAAGGAAAGTATTGTTGAACCGGAAAAAAAACCTGTTGAAAACAAGGAAGGCAAAAAAGAAGAAGACGATTCTTCTTCACCAAAATTGAAAACCTCTTGGGACTTAGATATTCCAAGTTTCATTAAGTCTGATGAAAAGATAAAATTCGAAAAGGAATAAAATACAATAAAACTTACGAAAGGACTGAATTGTTCAGTTCTTTTTGAGGTGCTTCCGGAGGATTTATATGAAATGTCCATTTTGTGAAAATGAAGAAACAAAGGTTGTAGATACAAGACCTACAGATGAAGGTCATACAATAAGAAGAAGAAGAGAATGTATGAGCTGTGGGAAGAGATTTACAACTTATGAAAAGATTGAAAACATACAGCTTATCGTAGTGAAAAAGGATAAGACCAGAGAGGTCTTTGACAGAACAAAGATGCTTAATGGAATAATCAGGGCTTGTGAGAAAAGGCCTGTTTCCCTTAAGGAAATCGAAAGAATTACAGACAATATTGAAAAGAAACTTCAAAATTCTCTGGAAAATGAAATAACATCCGACAGGATTGGCGAGTTGGTAATGGAAGAATTGAAAAACCTTGATGATGTGGCATATGTTAGATTTGCCTCTGTCTACAGACAGTTTAAAGATATTAATACCTTTATGGACGAGTTAAAAAAACTGATTAACGGTAATTAACCTTAAAACTGTTGAGTTTACACTGATCTATTATTGATTTTGTTGACTATGAAGCCGGGTAATCTGGCTTTTTTGTTTAATTTATGAAGTGTTAAAGGTAACTATTTGCAAGAGTAGTAAGGAGAACTAATGGAAAAAAATCTTATTATAGATGTTCTTGACGGTAGTATAAGTCAGGAGCTAGGTGTTGAAAAAGGTGACTACCTGGTAGGAATCAATGGTGTAGAAGTAAGTGACTGTATTGAATATAGATTTTTGGAAACAAATAACTATATTGAACTTGAGATAGAAAAGAAATCAGGAGAAGTCTGGCTTCTTGAAATTGAAAAGGAAATGGATGAAACCTTGGGAATTGTTTATGAAAATTCATTAATGGATGAAGTTAAAACTTGCAGCAACAAGTGTGTATTTTGTTTTATCGATCAGTTACCAAAAGGAATGAGAAAGTCACTGTATTTAAAGGATGACGATTCAAGACTTTCATTCTTACTTGGAAACTTTTTGACAATGACAAACATGAAAGAAGAGGAACTGGACAAGATCATTGAATATGGTATCAGTCCAATAAAGATTTCAGTACACTCAACAAATCCCGAAACAAGGAAACGATTGTTGAAAAATAAATTTGCTGGTAATATTCTTGAAATCATAAAGCGGTTTGAAGGAACAAGCATAACAATAGATTGTCAGATTGTACTTGTGCCTGAAATCAATGATGGACTTGATCTTAAGAATACAATTGAAGATTTGGCGGATTGCTATCCTACTGTAAGAAGTGTTGCCATAGTACCTGTAGGACTTACAAAATACAGGGACGGACTTGAGGAAATAAGAGGATTTACTGAAAAGGAATCAAGAGAAAACATTGATATGGTTGAAAAGTATCAGAAAAGATATCTAAAAGAAAGAGATACAAGATTTGTTTATTTAAGTGATGAATTTTATATAAACGGCAATGTGGAACTTCCGCTCTATGATTCTTATGAAGAATTTACACTCATTGAAAACGGTGTAGGAATGGTCAGACAGTTCGAATGGGAAGTGGACAATGCCCTTGAAGAAATTCATGTTGATAAACATAATACTGTAGGGAAGAAAATATTCCTGGCAACTGGCATACTTGCATATGAATTGATGGAAAGTACTGCAGTGAAGGTTTGTGGGAAAATTGGAAATTTGACTGTGGAAGTTTTGAAAATAGAGAATGAGTTTTTTGGAGAAGCTGTAACCGTATCTGGACTTGTAACGGGAACTGACATAATAAAACAGCTCAAAGGCAGGGTTAATGGTACACTGCTTATACCAAAGGACATGTTAAAAAGTGATGAGGATATATTTTTGGACGATTTTAAGCTAAGTGAAGTTGAAGAGGAACTGGGTGTAAGAATAATACCTGTAGATGTAAATGGATACAGTTTGATTAACGAAATTATTGGAGAGTGTAAGAATGAGTAGACCTATTGTAGCAATTGTTGGAAGGCCTAATGTTGGGAAATCAACATTGTTTAACAGAATGTCAGGGAAAAGGATAGCAATTACAGAAGATACCCCTGGTGTTACCAGGGATAGAATCTATGCGGAAGCTGAATGGCTCAATAAATATTTCACTTTGATTGATACAGGCGGTATAGAACCTGCCAGTGAAGATATTATATTGAAGCAGATGAAAAGACAGGCGGAAATAGCCATAGATACTTCAGACATAATATTGTTTTTGGTAGATGGAAAAAATGGTGTGACATCTGCAGACAGGGATGTTGCAGAAATGTTGAGGAAATCAAAGAAAAAAATTATTCTGGTATGCAACAAGATGGACAAGTTTGTAGACGAAGACAACATATTCGAATTTTATGAACTTGGAATAGGAGATCCTGTTTCCATTTCATCAACAGAAGCCTTGGGACTGGGGGATTTGTTGGATATTGTAATAGAGAACTTTCCTGAAGAAAGCGATACAGAATACAATGAAGAAGTAATAAAGGTAGCGGTAATTGGTAAACCAAATGTTGGGAAATCTTCATTGATAAACAAAATACTTGGACAGGAAAGGGTTATTGTCAGTAATATTCCAGGTACAACAAGAGATGCAATTGATACATATTTTGAATCGAAAGACCATGAGTTTGTATTCATTGACACAGCAGGAATAAGGAAAAGAAAGAAGATTTATGATAATATTGAAAAGTACAGTGTTGTAAGGTCTTTTGCTGCAGTTGAAAGAGCAGACATATGTTTGATGATAATAGATGTAAATGAAGGTGTAACGGAACAGGATACTAAAATAGCAGGATATGCTCATGAAAATGGAAAGGGTATCATCGTACTCATAAACAAATGGGACTTGATTGAGAAGGATGATAAGACCTATAAAACATTTGTGGATGATGTAAGAAACAAGTTTCCTTTCATGACATATGCGCCAATATTCCCGATTTCAGCCATGACAGGTCAGAGAGTCAGTAAAATATTGGATGAAATAATTGAAATCAATAATTTCAGGAATATGAGGATTTCTACAGGAGTTCTTAATGATGTAATAAACGAAGCTGTATTAATGAATCAGCCAAGGTCTGTTAAAGGCAAGAGGCTTAAAATTTTGTATGTATCACAGGTCAGCGTATGTCCTCCGAAATTTGTTATATTTGTAAACAACAAGGAATTGATGCATTTTTCCTATGTGAGATATCTTGAAAACAAAATAAGAGAAAACTTTTTATTTAAAGGAACACCGGTTGTTTTCAGCCTGAAAAACAGAGGAGATTAAATATGAATTTATTTTTAGCTTGTTTGGCAGGATACTGTCTGGGGAATTTTTCAAGTGCCATAATAATTGGCAAAGTTTTTTTGGGAAAAGATGTTAGAGACTATGGAAGTGGAAATGCCGGAGCAACAAATGCAGTAAGGGCATTTGGAGCAAAAGTTGGTCTTGTGGTTTTTATACTGGATGTTTTGAAGGGTGTATTTGCAGTACTGATTGGAAGATGTTTTGATCCTGTGTTGGGACAGTATTTTGCAGGTGTATTTGTAATAATGGGCCACAACTGGCCTGCTGCATTGAAATTCAAAGGCGGCAAGGGAATAGCGACTTCAATTGGAGTCATACTGCCAATAAATCCCCTGCTTGCACTGTCTTGTGTGGTTGCAGGGGTAACTCTTATAGTATTGACCAGAATAGTATCCATTGGATCAATAGCAGGGGTTGCCTTGGCTCCAATAATAGTAATTGCCACAGTAAGACCTATGGATAGCAAACTTCTTGTTTTAACGTGTATATTGTCGGCCATGGCCATATTCAGACATAGAAGCAACATATCCAGGCTCCTTAAGGGAGAGGAAAATAAATTTAAGAAAAAGGA
The DNA here is from genome assembly GCA_964523535.1 of uncultured Clostridia bacterium. GTDB lineage: Bacteria > Bacillota > Clostridia > Tissierellales > Dethiosulfatibacteraceae > Dethiosulfatibacter. The sequence goes on along the minus strand of CAZFYP010000037.1, from coordinate 12,776 downwards.
CTGATATCATGAAGTATAATATAGCTATTCTTGGAGGTGGAAGCTGGGGAACTGCAGTTTCCAAACTCCTCAGTGAAAATGGCCATAAAGTAAAGATGTGGTTTCGAAATGAGGAAAAGGCTCAAGTAGTAAAAAAAACAAGAGAAAACAAGCATTACTTACCTAATATTAAAATTCCTGAAGATGTTGTTATAACAAGCGATATAAAAGATGCTGCCCAAAATGCGGAAATAATAGTCCTGGCAGTTCCCACTCAGGAAGTAAGAAAGCTTATTACTGCTAATCTTGATATTTTTAATAGTGGCGCCATACTGGTGAATCTGTCAAAAGGTCTTGAAAAGGATACCCTTTACAGGATTTCCCAAGTGTGTGAAGATGTATTGCCGCGAAATAAATTTGTTGCGCTTTCGGGACCTTCTCATGCAGAAGAGGTGGCACTGGAAATGCCTACTACGGTAGTTGCTGCATCATTGGACGAAGAAACGGCAAAACTTGTACAGGATGTATTTATGTCCGACTATTTCAGAGTTTATACCAATACTGACATCATTGGTGTTGAACTTGGTGGAGCATTGAAAAATGTAATTGCCCTTGCTGTAGGTATTTCAAATGGACTGGGTTTTGGAGACAATACAAAGGCTGCCCTTATCAACAGAGGAATACATGAGATATCTAGACTTGCTGAAAAAATGGGCGCAGACAGATTGACCTTCCTTGGACTTTCAGGAATTGGAGACCTTGTTGTGACCTGTACCAGCGTACACAGTAGAAACAGGAAGGCTGGAATACTTATTGGAAAAGGTTATACGAAGGAAGAGGCTGTTGAAGAAGTAGGCATGGTAGTTGAAGGTATAATAACAACTCATGCTGCATATCAGTTGGCAAAAAAAGCTTCTGTTGAAATGCCTATAGTCAATGAACTCTATGCAGTTCTTTATTTGGACCACAAGGCTGAAGATACAGTTGATATACTTATGAAAAGAAACAAAAAGCATGAACAGCATTAATTGATATGTTATAATTTAATGTATCGTTTTGCGAGGTGGGGAATTGGCAAAAAAAAAGAAGAAGACTAATTATCTGAACCTTATACTATTGTTGGTTTTTGTCTCCTTTATCATTTATTTGGTAGATAATTGGAGAATTACAAAGGAGACTTACACTGTACGTGAAGGTATTGTGGAAAACAGCATAGAAACTGAATCGACAATAATAAAAGATGAGAAAACCATATATGCTCATAGTTCCGGGAATGTAAGTTTCTACAAGGAAAACGGAGAAAAGATTAAATCCGGTATTCTTATAGCTGAGCAATTCAATGACAAGAATTCAAAGGATATTACAGATGAAATCAGTGTCATTGACAAGGTTATTGGAATTAAGACTGATGAAGCAATAACAGGGAAGAGTTCTGAAAAAATATATTATGAAGAAACGGAAAAAAACATTCAAAAAATGATTTTTGATCAAGACTACAACATTCTTCTTGAGACAGTTTCCACCATGAACGGTGACTTCAATGATATTTATTCCGGATATGAGAATTACAGTGTAGAGGAACTAGCAGTATTGAAAAGTACCCTAACTTCAGACATATCTTCAAACAGCATATCTTACTACAGTCCCAGGGGTGGACTGGTCAGTTATTGTTTTGATGGAATGGAAGAGGAATATACAATAGACAGGTTAGAGACTTTAAATATCAATGATATACAAAAAGAGGACTATACACTTGTTAATCAGGTAAATTCATATATACAACATGGAGATCCTCTTTTCAAAATAATCGACAATTACAAGTGGTATCTGACTGTTGAACTGGACAAGGACAGTGCAGACCTTATAAGGGACGACAGATACTTGAAAATAAGACTTAAAAAAATCGATAAGACACTTTATGGGACAATCTACAGTCTTGTTGACTATGGAGAGAAGTCTCTGCTGATTCTTATGGTCGACAGATATTTATACGATTATCTTGACGACAGATATATCAATGTCGATTTGATTCTAAAAGAATATGAAGGACTTAAGCTTACAAAGGAATCAATGGTTGAGTATGAAGGAAAACTGGGAGTATTTGTATCTGATGCCAACAAAGTTGTCAAATTCAGGCCTGTGTCGGTTATTGGAGAGAATAGTAGCTATGCCATTGTAGAAGAGGGAGACAAGGTTAATATTGGAAGCAGAGGCAGAATAACAGTTGATGAGAAAATGTATTTCACTATAAAAACTTATGACAGTATAATTGAAAATCCTGACAACATTTATGATGGTCAGATATTGAGGTGATATTAATGAGTATAGAAAAAAATGTAGATGAAGTTTTAAGAAACATAAGAAAAGCTTGTGATTTATCCGGAAGAAGAGAAGAGGATGTTACACTTATTGCAGTTACAAAAACTGTTGATGTGGATGTCATGAATGAGGCAAGACAACTTGACCTTAAGAACTTTGGGGAAAACAGACCCCAGGAACTTGTCAGAAAATATGAATTTTTTGACGAAGAAACCAAATGGCATATGATTGGACATCTTCAGAGAAACAAGGTCAAATATATAATTGACAAGGTTGAACTCATACATTCTCTAGATAATGTAAAACTGGCTCAGGAAATTCAAAAGCAAAGTGTAAAACGCAACAAGATTACGGATGTTCTTATAGAAATAAATATTGGTAGTGAAATATCAAAGCATGGAATCGATCCTGATGAGCTTTTTGATTTCGTGGACAATCTAATGGAGTTCAAAAATATAAGAATCAAGGGACTTATGACAGTTGCTCCGTATGTGGTTGATTTAGAAAGTGTGAGACCATATATGAAGAAAATGAAGGAACTGTTTGAAAAACTAAAAGAGGTAAAGGGCGAAAACATTGATGTTGATACTCTGTCCATGGGTATGTCAAATGATTACAGGATTGCCATTGAAGAAGGAGCTACAATGGTAAGGATAGGTTCATCAATATTTGGAGATAGAATATACTAGGAGGGAATATGTTTAAAAAATTCAAGGATGTTATAGGGCTTACAGATTTGGAAAATGAATATGAAGATGAAATAGAGGAAACTGAAAAGAAGAATGACTATACAGGTAAATACGACAAGAAGTTTGAAATAAGACATGAGGCAAAATATGATAATAAATTTGACGGTTTGTCAACTGTGAAAAGTAAGACTGCAAAACCAAGGGATAAATTCGGCATTGAAGAAAATGCGGACCTGTTTATCATTACTCCCAAAAAATATGAAGACTGCGCTGGAGTAATTGATGAATTGAAAAGAAAGAAGACTATTGTTTTAAATTTGGAAGAACTTGAACTGGAAATTAAAAAACAGATATTTGAGTTTGTAAAAGGAGCCGTATATGCATTGGAGGCTAATATTCAGAAAGTTTCTTCTGATATTTTTGTTATTGCGCCTTATGATGTGGAAATAAGCGGTAAACTTAAATTTAATATAGATAAGAAAAAATTTACATGGGAGTAATAGATGATTTTAATAGTTAATACATTGGATAAGTTGTTTGACATTATCGAATTGCTGATTCTGGCAAGAATAATAATATCATATATACCAAACCTGAGAGGGAGCCAGATTACAGAAATCGTATATCAGCTTACAGAGCCTGTATTGCATCCTGTCAGGGAACTTCTGTATAAAATAGGTTTGAACAAGGGAATGATTGACTTCGCCCCAATTGGTGCCTTTTTATTGTTGGCCGTAGTAAGAAGCCTTTTATTTTCACTTGTATAGATGAAAAACCTGGAACAGTACATCAAGGGACTCAAAGAGGATGAAAGGCATATAGCCAAAAGAATCCTCGATATAAGAGTTGGTGCACACAACAATTTCATGATCAACGATTCAGACTTTTTATATCCCAATGAAATCATTATTGGACAATCAGTTTTGAATCATTTCAGCGATACCAGTTATTTAGTAACTGGTATTTCTAAAAATGCGGAAAGAAAAGCCATTCTTGCAGCACCTTATGAAATAGATGATGAAATGCTTAAGGATTGTTTTACCGTATTAAAGGGAAAGGTCGATGATACAGGGATAACACACAGAGACATACTTGGTTCGCTTATATCTACAGGACTTAAGAGAAATAAGGTCGGCGACATATACTTAACGGATGATTATGTATATATCATTGCAAAGAAAGAGATTGAAAAACATATTGTTCATAATTTCAATAGAGTCAAGAGTACAAGTATTGACTTTGAACCAGTAGAATTGAAAAGCGCAGAAGACCTTTCCCATAAGTTTGAAAGTTCAAGAATAATAATATCTTCCATGAGAGTGGATAATCTTGTGTCAAATCTGGGGAACATGTCTAGAGGAAAAGCTCAGGATTTCATTAAATCAGGCAAGGTAAAGCTCAATTGGAGCAATGATATAAACAGAAACAAACCCTTGGAAGAGGGGGATGTTCTCTCCTTGAGGGGAAAGGGAAAGTTTAGGATATCTGGAATTACAGGATACAGCAAGAAGGGAAATATTGTTTTACAAGTAAAAAAATATGTTTAGTGGAGGAAATATGGTTATAGGAATAATAGGAGCAATGGATGAAGAAGTATTGCTTCTCAAGGAAAAGATAGAAAACATTAAAGAAATTGATTGTTTAAACTTTAAGATATACAGTGGAGAATATGCAGGCAAGAAAGTTGTATTCATGAGATCAGGCATTGGCAAGGTCAACGCTGCTGTTGCTACGCAAATACTAATCAATGATTTCAAGGCTTCATCAATAATCAATACAGGAATAGCTGGTTCCCTGGCGGAATCCATATCCATAGGAGACCTTGTGATATCTGATGAAACACAGCAATATGATATGGATGTTACAGTATTCGGCTACAAGGAAGGGGAAATTCCAAGAATGGATACTTCTGTATTCAAGTCTGATGAAAATATGATTAAGATTTGTAGCAAGCTTGTAGAAGGAGAAGCAAAGGTTCATATAGGAAGAATTGTGTCGGGAGACAAGTTTGTAAGCAATAATGAATTAAAGTCCAAATTGAGGAAAGATTTCAATGCTCTTTGTGTTGATATGGAGAGTGCATCAATCGGACATGTTTGCCATCTTTATCAAACACCCTATGTTGCCATTAGGTGCATTTCAGACAATGCAGACGAATCTGCCGATGTGAAATATGCCAACTTTGACAAGTATGCTGCTGAGATAAGTGCCAAAATAACACTAAAAGCCATAGAATTGCTATAGGAGACAGTTATGCATATTATTTTTGTGCTGCTTCTTGCAGCAATAGACCAGATAAGCAAGTATTTTGTGTTGGATAAGCTCATGTTTTCAGACCCCATAATTATTATAGATAATTTTTTGAGATTGAATTATGTGGAAAACAGGGGAGCGGCCTTTGGAATATTGCAGAATCAGCAGTTGTTTTTCATTATACTTACATCGCTGGTTGTTATTGTCTTAGTTGTATACAGGGTGAAAACAAATGAATTCAATAGTGTTGCAAATTTTTCACTTGATTTGATAATTGCAGGAGCCCTTGGTAATCTTGCTGATAGAATAAGACTAAACTATGTAGTTGATTTCATAGATGTGAATTTTTGGGGTTATTATGACTTCCCTGTATTCAATTTTGCAGACATATGCGTAGTTGTAGGAACCATACTGCTGGCTTTTCTCATCCTGATTGACAGATACGAGTTGGGGAGGCCATGAAGATGGAAATTGAATTTAAAGGTGAAAGCGTAAGAATAGATACTTTTTTAAAGGAAACTTGTCAGGATATGTCCAGATCCTATCTTCAAAAGCTCATTAAGAACAATCATGTTTATGTAAATGGAAAATGCAGGAAAAAGAATTACATATTGAGTGATGGCGATAAAATTGACTTTCAAGTACCGGAACCGAAGGAATTGAAGATAGAAGCAGAAGACATACCTTTGGAAATTGTATATGAGGACAAGTGTCTTGCTGTTGTTAATAAACCAAGAGGCATGGTTGTACATCCAGCACCGGGTAATTATACGGGAACAATGGTTAATGCCCTGATGTACAAGCTTGACAGCTTGTCATCAATCAATGGAGTCATAAGACCCGGTATAGTCCATAGAATAGACAAGGATACAACAGGGCTCCTGGTGGTAGCAAAGGATGATAATTCACATAATGTATTGAGTGAAGAGATAAAAAAAAGAAAAACAGGCAGGTTTTATGTTGCTCTTGTACATGGAAATGTCAAGGACGATGAAGGTATTGTGGAGCTACCCATTGGGCGAGATTCAAAGAACAGGAAGAAGATGGCTGTAATTGAAAAGAATTCAAAATATGCTTTGACAAGATATAGGGTCTTGAGACGTTATGGGAATTATACTTATCTTGAGCTGGTTCTTGATACTGGACGAACACATCAGATCAGGGTCCATATGTCATACAAGGGACATCCTATAGTGGGAGATGAAGTATATGGAAGAAGAGAAAATGAATTCAAAATGAAAGGTCAGCTTCTTCATGCAAGGAGATTATCATTTGTTCATCCCGAGAGTGGTGAGTTAATGGAATTTGAAGCTGAATTACCTGATGATTTTAAAAAGGTGTTAAACATACTGGAGGGAAGAATATGAAAACCAAAGCGTTTATAATGGATGAGAAATCCGTAAAAAGGGCATTGACCAGGATTTCCCATGAAATAATAGAAAGAAACAGAGGTATTGAGAATTTGGTTGTCATTGGCATAAAATCCAGAGGGGTTCCAATGGCAAAGAGGATTGTCAATATAATCAAGGATATTGAAGGAGAAGAAGTACCTTTTTACAGTCTTGACATATCCAAGTACAGGGATGATGTAAACAATGTTGAAAGCATAAATATCAACAAGGACATGGATATGGATGTGAAAGACAAGGTGGTAATACTTGTAGACGATGTACTCTTTACGGGAAGGACGGTAAGGGCTGCCATGGATGCCATAATAGACCAGGGTAGGCCAAGAAAGATAGAACTTGCGGTGCTTATCGACAGAGGCCACAGGGAACTTCCCATAAGGGCTGATTTTGTAGGTAAGAACGTACCTACATCAAGAAATGAAAGGGTGGCTGTTCATATCGAGGAACTGGATGGTCTCAATCAGGTTTTGATCCAGGAATAGATTGAATACCCATGTCAATGCAGTGATGTCTTTATTGTATAAAGGACATTATTGAAGTGATAAATTTGAAGGGCTGAATAAGAGCTGGAAGTAATCCGCCTATTATTCAGCCTTTTTTTAGTTCTTTTATTCTGATGTTTCAGGTTTTTTAGGTTCAATTATCAGGGAATAATTTTCATGGAATATGACAAATCCAGGTTTTGAACCCTTTGGCTTCTTGAGATTGTGTCTTGGAGTATAATCCACTTCCACTTTTTTCTGTTTGCTGCTTTTACTGTAATAGGCTGCATAGGAAGCGGCCTCTTCAATGGTAGAGTCAGGTATTTCCCTGTTTTCAGCCCTAACTATGACGTGGGAACCGGGAATATTCTTCGCGTGAAGCCATAAATCATCCTTGTGGGACATTTTAAAGGTGATAAGGTCGTTTTGTATATTATTCTTTCCTATTAGTATTTCAAATCCATCTTTTGACATAAGCCGTATAGGTTTGCTTTTTGCCGTTCTACTTTTTTTCTTATCCATTGTATTGATATAACGTGTTTCGTAAAGTTCTTTTTTTATTTCTTCAAAAACTTCAGTTTCTGATACGGATTCAAGGTTATAGAGTATGTTTTCCAGATATTCTATATTTTCCTCAGTGATTATTATCTGTTCTTTAAGGTTTATCTCCGCAGTTTTAAGTTTGTTGTATCTTTTGTAGTATTTTTGTGCATTTTGAGAAGGGGTGAGCCTTTTATCCAATCTGATTTTTACATTGGAATTGTCCATGTAGTTTACAGCTTCCAGGATTTCGTCATCCTTGTTGATTCTGTAAATATTTGCAATTACAAGATCTCCATATGTTTTATAGATTTCTCTATTTTCAGATTTTTTCAGTTCCTGGAACAGTTTCCCATGTTTTTTCCTGTTTTTATCCAAAAGGCCTGAAATTTTCTTTCGCAAACTTGATGTTTTCTGTTTGAAGCTGTTGAACTTTGCTTTTTCATAGTAGAAAACATCAAGTATTTCATTTGCAGAATCATAGTCTATGAGGTTGCGACCTTGGAGATGAGTCATTTTGAAGCAATGAAAATCGAGATATTCGCCGGAATTTTCATCAGCATATACAATTGTAGAATAATTAGTATCCTCAATATCTTTTTTTAATTGGGAAATTATAATATAGAGTAGTTTTTTCTTGTTTTCATCAAGTTCTCCAAGAAAATCATTTTCGCTTAAGTTTGCTCTGTGGCAAAGTTCTCTGGAGAGGAAAGGACTCATTCCATAAAATGATTTCACTATGAACTTTCCTGCCTTTAGTCCTTGATTTGAGTCTTCCAGCATTTTGCTAAATGAATCTTCATCTATATTCATAATATTGGTTTTTTTTTCGAAAACAGGGGCAAGATATTTAACCCCGGGGAATATCTGTCTTTTTGAACTTACGTTATAGCCTATCCTTTTTATTGAATCCAGGACCTTGCTGCGTGAATCTGTCAAGACGATATTACTGTGTTTCCCCATGATTTCAATAAAAAGTCTTTTAATTGCAAAGGTTTTAAGCTCGTCCCTGGTTTCTATCTCCAACATAACCATTCTGTCCATATTGATTTGAACCACTTTTCTTATTATACCGCTGGTAAGATGTTTTCTAAGAAACATGCAGAAAGAAGGTGGTGTCTGAGGGTTTTTAAAGGTCTTGCTTGTTGTATTTATTCTTGGAAATGCACTGTTTGCCGATAGTAGAAGTTTAGTATTTCCTTTGCTGGACCTCAGGTTTAAAATGATTTCTTCCTTTTCGGGTTGATATATCTTATCTATTTTACTTCCTTCAACAGTGTTTTTTAGTTCTGAAACCACACTGCTTAGGAATAATCCATCTAATGCCATAATTTTCTCCTTGAAATAATTTATCATCTTATATTATAATGTTTCATTGATAATTACAATCATAGATGTTAAGATATAGTATAAATAATTATGGAAAATTATGTTCAGGAGGATTCAATGAACTTTGTAAGCAGTATGACAGGCTTTGGAAAAGGCGAACACACAAATGATAAGATTAAGTTTATTGTTGAGATTAAAACTATCAACAACAGATACAATGATATAAATATTAGAACACCAAAATATATTAGAAGCTTTGAAGATAAGATTAGAAGAATAGTAAAGAAAAGAATCAGCAGAGGTAGGGTGGATGTATCTGTAAGCTATGAAATGCTTAAGGAAAGCGATGTTGAAGTAAAGGCAAACATACCCGTTGCAATGCTCTACAAGAAAGCTGTTGAAGAACTTGTAGAAGTGTTGGAGCTTAATGAGTCCCCATCTTTGGATACATATTTGAAACTGCCGGATATTCTTGAAATAAGAAAATCGGAAGAGGATGAAGATGAAACATGGATAACTCTTGAAGAAGCTATTAAAAATTCAATAAAAGAACTTATAGAAATGAGAAACGTTGAAGGTGAGGAGCTTAAAAATGATATTGTTAAGCAATCCCACAGAATTGATGTTCTTATTGATGAAATAGAAGGATATGCCAACACTGTAGTTGAGGAATACAAGATTAAGCTGGAAACAAGAATCAGCGACCTGCTTGCAGACAAATATGCCATTGATGACAGCAAGCTTTCCAATGAGATTGTTTTCTTTGCGGACAGAGCGGATATAAATGAAGAGATAGTGAGGCTTAGAAGCCATATAAAACAGCTTGTTGAAGCACTTAATAAGGGTGGAGTAATCGGAAGGAAACTTGATTTCATACTTCAGGAAATCAACAGGGAGGCAAATACAATAGCTTCCAAGTCAAGTTCAGTAGATATAACGCAAAGAGCTGTTGAAGTTAAAAACTGCATAGAAAAAATGAGAGAACAGGTTCAAAATATTGAATAGGTGATAGTATGAGAATGATTAATATTGGCTTTGGCAATATAGTTTCTGAAGACCGGGTCATAGCTGTAATAAGTCCGGAATCTGCTCCTGTAAAAAGGGTTATAAATGATGCCAGGGACGGCAATAAGCTTATTGATGCCACATATGGAAGAAAAACCAGGGCAGTAATTGTCATGGACAGCAATCATGTGGTGTTGTCGGCCATCCAGCCTGAAACTGTGGCACAAAGATTTATGACAAAAGATAACAAATAAAAGGAGCGAAAGATGGCAAAAGGATTATTAATAGTTGTTTCAGGTCCTTCCGGAGCTGGTAAGGGCACATTATGTAAAGAATTGATTAATAGAAACAACGAAATTGCACTTTCAATTTCATGTACTACAAGACAACCAAGAGGAAAGGAAGTTGAAGGAGTAAACTATTATTTTATTAGTACTGAGGAGTTTGAATCAAGAATTGAAGATAATGATTTTCTGGAATATGCTCAAGTTTATGGGAATTATTATGGAACTCCAAAGTGGAAAGTGTTAGAATTGATTGACAAGGGTGTAGATGTAATACTTGAAATAGATATTCAGGGAGCGCTTAAGGTGAAGGAAGAATATCAGGATGGAGTATTTATTTTCATACTTCCTCCATCTCTTCAGGAATTGAAGGATAGAATAACGGCAAGAGGTACAGACAGTAAGGAGGCCATTATTAAAAGAATGGACTGCGCTTATGAGGAACTCAGCTATGTATTCAAGTATGATTACGCAATTGTCAACGATTATATAGAAAATGCCGTGGAAAATATAGAATCTATCATTGTTGCGGAAAAGAACAAGGCAAATCGTCAGAAGCAATTAATAAACAGTATAAGGGAGGATTAAGATGATAAAACCGTCTATTGATGAATTATTGAAAAATGTTGAAAGCAGATATATGCTTGTAACAGTAATATCAAAAAGAGCAAGAGAAATAGTTGAAGGTGAAGAAATACTAGTAAAAACAGCTCAATTGAAACCTGTAAATATTGCAGTTGAAGAGTTTTACGATGGTAAAATTGATTATGAAATAATTGACTAAAGCTTGCTCTGCAAGCTTTATTTTAATTATTCAACCTTCCTGACAATTCCGTTTGGGGGTATTGTCATTTGCTTGAATGGCAGATAATACAGAGGACCAGATGCGTTTTACTTGCCTTCATGGAAGCGGATTTAATAAAGTATATATAATAATAGTTGAAGAGGGAATATGGTAAGGTATTGTAATATAATTATTAACAACAAATCCAGAAATACAGACAAATCATACTGTTATAAGATTCAGGCTGACTCTTCCATGGAATCTTTGACAGGTAGAAGAGTACTGGTTAACTTCAATAATACTTTTCTTGTTGGATTGGTTGTATCTGAAGAGGAATTGACAGATATTGATGAAAGCAAGGTAAAGGAAATAATATCCATAATAGACGAGGCACCTATAATTGATAATAATAAAATCATCCTTGCTCAATGGATAAGAGAAATGTACCTGTCAAGATTTAACGAAGCTTTTTCACTTATGAATCCACCTCTTTCAAAGGTTGAGATACGTCTTAAGCCAAACTTCGGGAAAGAAAGCATTTTTGATGGAGTATTTCCGGAAGAAAAGTGGATTTCATTTAAAAAAATTTCTGATATTCTAAAAAACAGAAAATTGTTTGACCTTTTGAATTCATCTCTGGAAAATGGAGACATTAAAATAGAAACAAGGGACAAGTCTTTTGAAAAGAAAAAATTAGAAACGGTAATCCTTAAAAGAGATGATTTTGAGAATCATATCAGGAAGAATTCACACAAACAGTTAAGAATACTTTCTGAATTGAGGGAAGGTCCAATCGAAATAAATAGGTTGATAAAGAGTACTGATTCCACAAGAAGTCAGATTTCTAGGCTCAATGAAAAAGGATTTCTTGAAATATCTGTTTCTGATTCCCGAGTTAATATTGCAAAGAAGCTTGTCCATAAGAGTGAAATATCAGTCAATGATGTTCAGCGTGAAACCATAGATAAAATACTTGTATCCCATGTGAAAAAGCATCTTATTCATGGAGTTACAGGAAGCGGTAAGACTGAAGTTTATATGAAGATTATTGAAAGCTTCATAAAAGAAAACAAGTCTGTCGTCTATCTAATCCCTGAAATATCACTGACGCCTCAGACCATTGAACGATTCCAAAAAAGATTTGGAGAAAGGATTGCAATTATTCACAGCAGACTTACATACAGGAAGCGTATGGATGAATGGCTGAAAATCTACAACGATGAATGCGACATAGTCATAGGACCAAGGTCTGCCCTGTTTACTCCCTTAAAAAATCTTGGTTTGGTTATTATTGATGAATCCCACGAAGACTCTTACAAGTCTTCGTCATCACCTAAATATGATACAATTGAAGTTTGCGAAAAGCTGACAGATATTGCCGGTGTGAAGCTGGTACTTGGAACGGCCACTCCTCTTGCTGGAATGTATCTGAAAGCAATAAGGAATGAATATGAATTGCACAACATGCCGGAAAGGATAAGTAGTTCAAAGATGCCTCAAATAAAAGTCGTAGACATGAGAAATGAGTTAAGTAGTGGCAATGCAGGTGTTTTCAGCTTGGAATTGAAGGAAGCACTGCTGGCTGCATTTAAAAGGAATGAACAGTCTATACTTTTTCTGAACAGGCGTGGATATTCCAGCTTTGTATCTTGCAGAAACTGCGGTTATGTTGTAAAATGTGATAATTGTGATGTTTCCATGAC
>CAZFYP010000036.1:0-18151 GCA_964523535.1 uncultured Clostridia bacterium | reverse complement strand
TCAGTGTTTTTTTAAAGCATATACCCAATGTTCAGAAAGAACCCTAAAAGTCGCTGCCTCTTTTTATAACCTCATCCATTTTGCTCATTATGTATTCGTATCCGCCTGGCGAGTGAGGGATTGTACAGTTGCTACAGTCCTTTATATCATTTTTAACTTCATAATTTCCACCGCATTCGTCCTTTAGCATGTAGAGGGGACAAAAGCAAAAGAGGCAGTTGAATTTTTCTTCCGAAACGCCCTTGTGGCAGGGGAAGTATTCACAATCTCTGTTTTGTACGAATTTGAAGTTTTCTGTATCGAAAGCTCTTCTATGTTTTCCCATTTCAGTCTCCTTTATTTATATGAATAAGTTTCTTTTTTTATTGATATTTTGTTTTCATACACAACTAATATAACAGAAAAAGCTTGAAACTTCCATAATTTTATTAATAATAAAATTATTAATTGTTTTTAACATGGCTATAAGAAAAAAAGTGTTTAAATATGAAGGCGTTTGTATTATTCTATTAAATGAACAAGTATGTTATAATAAAATGGTATGAACTGCTTGACAATACAATGAAGCAAGAGGATGAAAATGAAAACAATTATTGTAACCCATGGAGATTTTGGAACAGAGCTCCTCAAGAGTGTAGAGATGATAGTAGGAAAGCAGGACGATGCTTGTGCAGTTTCACTAAATCCCGGAGACAGTACGGAGGAATTAAAGAACAGAATACTTGAAGTCATGAATGGAAATGGACGTGTTTGTATTTTTACAGACATGTATGGTGGAACTCCCTTCAATGTTTCTGTAGATATTTTACAGGGCAGGTACATTCATCTTTTGACAGGTGTGAATTTTCCCATGCTTATAGAATATTTTATGAAAGATGATGTGAACATTGATAATTTGATAGAAACTTCCAAGGGTACACTCATATATGTAAACAGGGAAATGGGATTTTTAAAGGAGGAAGAATGAGAGAAATAATACTTGCAAGAATTGACGATAGACTTCTTCATGGTCAGGTAGTGGTAAAGTGGATACCCCACCTTGAAGCTGATGCCGTAATAATAATAGATGATGAACTGGATAAAAATGACTTTTTAAAGAAGGTCACTTTGACTGCGGCACCAAATACAATAGAAGCAAGGATAACATCTGTTGACAATTTCAAAGAAAGTTTCCAGACTGTAAAGGGAAGAACTCTTCTCATAGCAAAGAGTCCTCAGGTCTTTGAAAGCCTTATCAGTCAGGGTGTTGAAATAAAGAGGATAGTTCTTGGAGGCATGGGTTCTGGAAATGACAGGAAGAACCTGTACAGGAATATACATGTATCCACAGAGGAGATGGCTTCTCTTATCAAGATGGCGGACCATAATGTAGAGGTGGATATTCAGATTATACCTGACGATAAACCGAAAAACATCTTGAAGATATAGTTTGGAAGGTGAGCTATGACTTTATTAAATTACATTTTACTTGGTATAATATATTTTATAGGAAGCTCGACTTCCTTTACTTTTGGTGTGGGATATTACACCCTGTACAGGTCTGTTTTTTCTGGTTTGCTTACAGGGCTTGCCTTGGGAAATCCAGGAGTGGGGCTTATGGCCGGTGCACTGACCAACCTTCTATTTATTGATTTTTCATCGACAGGAGGTTCCTTGAAGGGAGATCCCTGTATGGCTGGAATACTTTCTGCCATGGCTGCCATAAAGTTTAACATAATGCCTGCGGCGGCAATATCCATGTCCTTTCCCATAAGCATGATAGGTCTTGTATTGTGGAAATACAGACTTACAATAAATTCAATATTCATCAGGAATTTGAAAAGAACAATGGAAAAAGATGTTGAAAAGTCTGTTAAGCTGAACAATATTTATTTGCCACAGCTTTTACTCCTTGCCATAAGCATGGTTGTTGCCTTTGCCACAACATGGTTTCTCTATAAATTTGGTTCCTTGATACTTGACAGATTTCCAGATATGGAGGTTGTACTCAATACTACAGGTATAATGCTAATCATACTTTCATCTGCATCGGCAATTCTTTGGTTCAAGCATAAATACAATATAATATTGTTTTCAGTTGCATATCTAGTAGCTGTATATTTACACTTTGATCCATATCTGGTTCTTATAGTCATTTTGCTTTTATCTGCACAGAAAAGGAAAACGATAAAGATGGAAAAATATGTTTCTAAAAGAATAAACAAAAAGGAAATAATAAGGTCCTGGATGGTGTGGATGAACTTCACCCATTCCTGTTACAGCTTTGAAATGATGCAGGGAGTTGCCTTTTCCCACAGCATGATTCCCATATTCAAGAAGCTTTACAGAGGTAAAAGGGACAAAAAAGATGATGCAATTAAGAGACATCTGGAATTTTTTAACACTGAACCAAATGTAGGTTCTGCAATACACGGATATATAATTCAGATGGAAGACAGGATGCTTGATGATAGGCAGATTTCCGGTGGGGTCATAACGGAGTACAAAAAGGGTCTTATGGGAGCGGTTGCTGGAATGGGAGATTTTACAACCCAGACTGTTATGGCTCCAATCACAATACTTGGAATGATTTACGGAGTAGTGTCGGGAGAATTGTCAATGTTTGTCTTCTCCACTGTGGTAATGGTTGGAACTGTATTGTTCCTGTCGCTTAAGGGATTTTTTGATGGATTCTACTATGGTGAAGATGGTGTCATAAGAAGGGTGAACCTTCCAAATGAAATAAAGATATTCAAGTATTCCCACAAGATATTTGTAGTATTGTTGGGGCTGGTTGCAGGAGAATCAATATTCACAATATTGTCTTCCATGGGTATAAGTGCTATAACTGGCGGTTCAGCAATACTGATATTACTTTTTATTATTTTTAACTATATTTTAAGAAAGGGAATAGAACTGAGACTTTTGGTTCTGTCCATATACATTCTAAACATAATATTTCTGATTGTCAGATAATTGTATGCTTTTAAACTGGAAAAAATCAAATAAAATGGAGGTATTGTATGAAGAAACTTGAAGACTTGAAACAACTTGTTGATGTCAATAATAAGATGAAGCTTGTTGTGGCTGCAGCGGAGGAAGAGAATGTCCTAATAGCTGTAGAAAAGGTTTATAAGGACGGACTTATAGTTCCTGTACTTGTAGGGGACAAGGAAAAAATAGCTCAATATGTTGAGACAAACAATCTGGATTTTGGAGACTGTGAAATCATTGAATCTTCATCCTTTGAAGAATCTGCAGAAAAGTCTGTAAGAATGGTGAGCCAGGGTCAAGGGGATTTCCTTATCAAGGGTCTTTTGGACACTGGAATACTATTAAAAGCAGTGCTCAATAAGGACTGGGGGCTTAGAACAGGAAAACAGTTAAGCCATGTAATGCTTTATGAAATTGAAGCTTACCACAAGCTTTTAATGCTTACTGACGGAGGTATGGTGACATATCCTGACCTTGATACCAAGGTTCAGCTTATAAATAATGCAGTTGAGGCTGCCAGAGGTCTCAAGTACGAAAGTGTAAAGGTTGCATGTCTTGCAGCCAAGGAAAAGGTGAATCCAAAGATGCCGGCTACTGTAGATGCAGGTTTTCTAAAGGAAATGTATCAGGATGGGAAGTTTCCTGGAAATGTAATAGTGGAAGGACCCATGGCCCTTGACCTTGCAGTTTCCAAAGAGGCAGCGGTCATCAAGAAGTATGAAAGTCCTGTTGCAGGAGACGCTGATGTACTCCTGGTACCCAACATAGAAATGGGCAACGGTATAGGAAAATCCATTACATATTTTGGCAATGGAACAGGTGCCGGTGTTGTAATGGGAGCAAAGGCTCCAATAGTTCTTGTTTCCAGAGCGGATAGCTTTGATTCAAAGTATTATTCAATACTTTTCGGAAGTCTCATAGCATGTGCAAACCGGTAATCGTTTAAGTTCATTAATGAAAAAAAAACAAAAAAGGCTGGAATCTTCATTGATTCCGGCCTTTAATCTTTAGTTCATTATGATTCAGCCTTCCAGCCTTCTTTTTCTTTCAAAATACAGACCCATCAAGAGTATGATGACTCCTCCTATGAAGAAGAATATGGACCTTGGCATGAGACCGTAGAACATATCAAAATAGAATCTGAATATTAGGACACATAGGAAGAACAGAGATGTCATGGACTTGTGTTTTATCATTACAAGAAAATAAATTGCAAGAACCGATCCCCATACTATTGCATAGGTATTTCCATCTGAAATGCCAAGGAGGCTTTCCCATGCTTCCTTGCTGGTCATGATTACAGCCATTGTAGATGCCAGTATGAAGCCTATATATTCAGACCACATGTTGTGATGACTGAATCTTCTGTAGAAAAGATAGAAGCCTATGAGCATGTAGGACAATATTATGAGTACTGGATTGGTATCAAGATAGACAAAATATTGAAGTATGCATGCACATATGACAACTACATTTATTATACTGTTTGTAAGAGGATATTTATGGTAGATGTTTGTAAAATAAAATACTGGAATCAGGATAGTAGGCAACATAAGATATACCTGGTCCAGTCCTGAAAATACAAAGAATATGGCCACTACCTGGGCGAATATGAACATAAGTCTGTCCTTGAATAGTATTGACAACAGAATCAATGCCAGGGACCAGACAAATAGTACTACGCTGGAGTGATATGCAAGGCCGACAATGCTGTAGCCAAGGGACAGAATTCCGCCTATTAGAAAACCGTTTATGTATAAAAAGGAATAGGAAGTTTTAGGATTATGTTTCTTGAGATAAAGATAAAGTATCAGTGAAGATATGAACAACACAAAAAGAATGGAAATTTTGATGGGATTTGTCATGAATTCCCATTGTGCAGTAACAAAGCTCAAGGCACTAAGGCCTACAAGTGTTGCTCCAACGGTTATGACAACCTTGATGAAGTTTACATCATCAGGCAGTTCATAATGGCTGAGAATCTGATTTTTTGTTTCATCGTTGATAACATGCATTTCTTTTTGATAGTCAAGTTCCTTTTCTAGAAAGTCAAGTTTGGAATTGTTTATTTTTCTTTTCATTAAATTCCCTCCTGCTTTTGGAAACTGGTTAAATGAAGCAAAACTCTTTCCTTATCTATATTATATCATGATTCAGTATTTCAGTGATTATAAAATAAGAAAAATAATGAAATTTTATTTTGACTGATGTATAATATTATGACAAATTACAGAAATGAAACATCAATGAAGGGCGATATCTGATATAATTGTAAAATAGTCAATTTATTTGGAGGAAAAATGATATATATAAAGAATGGATATATAAAGACCATGGCCGGTCAAGATATTGAAAATGGCCATATACTTATAGAAGAAGGAATAATCAAGGCAATAGGGAAGAAAATAGAGGTGCCTGATGACGCACAGATAATAGATGCGCAAGGTCTTATTGTAACACCTGGACTTGTGGATGCACACTGCCATTTGGGAATGTGGGAAGAAGGAATAGGCTTTGAAGGTGCAGATGGAAATGAAGCTGTTGAACCAGTGACTCCTCAACTCAGGGCAATAGATTCAATAAACCCTATGGATATTTCAATTCAGGAAGCAAGGGAAGGAGGAGTGACCACTGCTGTAACGGGACCTGGAAGTGCCAATGTAATAGGCGGAACCTTCCTTGCAATGAAGACATGGGGAAAGAGAATTGATAAAATGGTAATAAAGGATCCTGTAGCAATGAAGATTGCCTTTGGTGAAAATCCAAAGAGAGTCTATGATGAACAGCACAAGTCTCCAACTACAAGGATGGCTACTGCTGCAATATTAAGAGAGGTTCTTTTCGAGGCACAGAAATATGCAGAAGACAAGGAAAGAAGCATAACTGAACCTGACGAGAAGCCTGAATTCGATCTTAAGCTGGAAGCAATGTTGCCTGTAATCAAGAAGGAAATTCCATTGAAGGCTCATGCCCACAGAGCTGATGACATATTTACCGCTCTTAGGATTGCAAATGAATTCGATCTTGACATTACACTTGACCACTGTACGGAAGGTCATCTTATAGCCGATGAACTTGCAATAGATGGAAAAGCAGCAATAGTAGGCCCTTCTTTTGGCAGCAGAACAAAATTTGAACTTAAGAACATGACCTTTGATACTCCTAAAGTACTTCATGAAGCAGGAATAAAGATAGCCTTGATGACTGACTCTCCAGTGATTCCACTGCAGTTTCTAAGCATGTGTGCAGGACTCGCAGTAAAATCGGGATTGCCTGAAGAGGAAGGCTGGAAAGCCATTACAATTAATGCTGCTGAAATTGCAGGAATATCCGACAGGGTAGGTTCTTTGGAAGAGGGCAAGGATGCAGATATTGTATTGTTCAATGGTAACCCATTAAAGAGTTTGGACCATGAAGTGAAGGCTACCATAATTGATGGAAAACTTGTATACAACAATTTGGCTTGATTCTTAAATGCATAATTCCTAGTTTTTATGGTGCTATTTAGTTTAACTATTTTAAGTTAAAAAAACTTGAAGTTTCGACTTCAAGTTTTTTTCCATATTTTTTTGCAGTATATTTGAATGATATTTGTTTCAAGCATTTGACCCGTGTGTTCCACTACGACAGTATCTCCGATTTCTATGAGTTTGTCACTTGAACTGCTGAATACAGTTTCATCCATTAAATATGCCATACATGACTTGCTGGTTTCGGATTTTATAAGAAAGCCGTTTGAATAGATCTTTGATACTTTTCCGTACATGATATTATTATTATTTACCTTTTCAGGATAGAAGTTGATAAAGATTGCAGCAAATAGAATAACAACTATTAGAAATATTGACATAAAAACCATCCTATGATTTGTGTTTTTTTAACTCAGCCTAGTTACTTATCCATTAAGATTAACTTATTAACCTTAAAGCTAGCTTAAACTTATTGTTTTAATACAATAACAATTGTTTAGACGGTAAAGAATGGGTAAAGTTCCCTTTTATACTGTTTATTTAATAGATAATGGATAAAACTTGTGTTAATATAAATAGTAAGAAGAAAAGAGGGTGCTGAAATGAAAAAAAGCGTATTCGACATTAAACAATCCTTGATTTTATATACGGTCATAGTAGTGAGTTTCTATTTTACCAGCATAGCTTTTTTTAAAGCTTTTGATATCAATGGAATACCCCTTACTCATTTTTTAACGCTTTTTTTACCAGGAGTTCTTGTAACCCTTATGGATAAGAAGGATATTAGACAAGTATATTTTCTGAGAAAGCCGTCTTCATCAAAGTATATCTATATAGGCTTTGGAATGTGGATTTTTGTGTTGATTTTAAGCGGTATTTACTCTGTATTTGCCGTCAAGCTTTTGCCGGAGGAGGCGGAATTGCTTGAGGCTTTTGATTATTTGTTTTCAAATATGACATTGGCCTATCAGATTGTAGTTATAGCGGCAATTCCTGCTGTTATTGAGGAGCTTCTGTTCAGGGGGCTTTTTCTTTCATCGTTTTTGCAGCATATGAAACCTGTGAAGGCTATGATGCTTACATCCCTTATGTTTGCAGCTATGCATTTTAGTTTGATAAAACTGCTGCCAACCTTCATGCTTGGGATGGTATTTGCATATACGGTTTACCGTACTAAATCCATACTGCCGGCGATTGCCCTTCATTTTATAAACAACGGTTTTTCCGTTGTAGGAACATATTTTTTGTTAAATACAGAGCTTGAAACAGGATATATTTTTTCAGTTGATTTTTGGGCTGTAATTATAACTGCATCAGCGTCTTTGATATTTATAAAGACAAGTCAAAAATCAAGAGGAATAAATGGATAAAATTAAATTGAAAGTATCGATATTTGTAAAAGTGGGCTATGGAATAGGGAATCTTGGCTTTGGTATTGTATTGCAATGTATCTCCGCCTATCTTCTGTTCTATACAACTGCAGTTCTTGGAATAAAGGGCAGTTATATAGGAACTTTAATGGCAATAGGTGTTTTGTGGGATGCCTTGACAGATCCTTTGATGGGGTATGTGTCTGATGTTTCCAATTTTGTCAGGTGGGGAAGAAGACACTTGTATATGTTGATTGGAACAATTCTTATTTCCATATTCAACATGTTCCTCTGGCATATAAGTTCGGAATTTTCAGCATCAGTGAAGCTTATGCTCATATTGGTATTTCTTTTGCTACTTAAAACGTCACTTACTGTATACGGTACTCCATATACGGCTCTGGGAGCCGAACTTTCAACAGACTATGACGAAAGGACTTCTGTACAGAGCTACAAGTCTGTTTCATTTATGCTTGGACTTGCATTTCCAATGGTTGCAGGACTTCTCATATTCTTCAGACCAACAGAGTTATATCCGATAGGACAGCTTAATCCTGCCGGATATTCTCTCATGGGTACTGCTACATCGGCCTTGATGATAATCACCGGTTTAATATGTATATGGTCCACATACAAATTCAGATTCAACTCCATGCCTGATATGAAACTACAGAGCGCTAAAAGAGAAGAAGGAAGAATGTCCTTTATAGGGGCCTTTAAAAACAAGTATTTTATCTATGTGTTTTTCGGCTATCTTTTTTTCAACATGTCTTCGGCGCTCATAGGAAGCATAGGTCTTCACGTCTTCACATATACCTTTGGCCTTGATAACAAGGGCATAGCAATGGTGATGGGAACATTCTTTGGAATAAGCATAGTGTCTCTTCCATACTGGAGCGCCGTTTCAAAAAAGACGGACAAGAAACCTGTAATGCTTAGATGTTTAAGAATTTCAAGTTTGGCATGCATTTTGTTTTTGCTTGCTGTTTTCTTAAGAATAATAGTTATGAAATTCTATTTTATACTTATAATAATAATTGCAATTCTTGGTTTTGGTACAGGAGGATTGTTCCTGCTGCCCAATTCAATGACTGCAGATACAATAGACTACGAGGAGCTCAAACAAGGATTTCGTTCAGAGGGAATCTATTATGGAGCGCTTACATTCGGCTATAAGCTGACCCAATCGGCGGTACTTTTTATAGTGGGAATCCTCTTGGATGTAATCAATTTTGATTCTTCGATAGTTACCCAATCCACATTTACTTCAATAATGCTTGGTTTAATACTGTCCATGGGCAGTCTTACAGCATTCGGCCTGGCATATTTAAGCATGAGAAAATACGACCTTAACAAGGAAAAGATTCAAGAAATACAAAAGACCATAATGCATAATGGCAAAGAAAAAAACGGAGAAAGAATAAATAAATGACTAGAAAATATGAAATAACATACATAGCAAATTCAGGGGTAATGATTGAACATAAGGGTGTGAAGATGATAATAGATGGTCTTCATTCCAAAAAATCCGTAGAATTCAGCAGAGTTAAGGAAGATACCCTTGATAAAATAATAAAAGGAAACAAACCTTTTGACATGGTGAATTATCTCCTTTTTACACACAGGCATATAGACCACATGTGCCACAAGTCTACAGTAAGCTTTCTTAGAAACAACGAGGATGCTGAAGTCTTGTATCCAAAGGATGAAGGTTGTGTCATAGAAACCGTTGATAAATTTGTAAATGAAGAGGAATATCTTGGCGGTGCGATAGACATAGAACTGGGAAAGAAGATTAAATATCCTATAAAAAATGGCCAAATAACAATTTTCAAATCCAGACATATGGGTGAGGAAAGTTTTCAATGTGCCAATATCTGTTATATTGTAGAACTTGACGGCATAAGATTTCTTCATCTAGGTGATGCTGAAATCAATTATGATTATTTAAAAAAGATGCTCTTGGGTGAAGACATAAATATTGCCTTCATAAACTTCCCATATGTTCAAATTCCAAAAGGAAAAAGGATAATCAGGGAAGTGATCAAGCCGGAATATATGATAGTCTTCCACCTTCCATTTGAAGAGGACGACAAGAATAATTATATTAAAAATACACTTAAAAGATATGAAAGAGAAATTGAAAATTTCCCTGCAACTGAAATATTCATCAAAGAGGGTGAAAAAGTTGAATACATATATTAATCGCGAAAGAGGAATAAAAATTAAATTTATACATGGAGGGAACCATGATTAATCATTTTAGATTTATTATACCAACAAAAATTAACTATGGTGCTGGAAATTTGGCCATGCTTCCGGGAGAACTGGAGAAAATTGGTTCAAAAAAAATCATGGTAGTGACGGACCCAAAGCTAAAAAAATTCAAACTGGTTGATAGACTGGAAAAGCTACTTGCAGCTTATGAATATGTTGTGTATGAAAATATTGAGCAAAATCCAAAGGACTATAATATAACCAATGCAACAGCCTTTGCTGTAAGAGAAGAAGTGGATACCATCATAGCCTTTGGTGGCGGAAGTCCCAATGATGCGGCAAAGATGATTGCAGTCATGGCTGCACAGGGTGGAGACATCAGGGAATATATGTGTGGTAAAATAAAAATTGAGAAAAAGCTGAAACTTATTGCCATACCTACAACTGCAGGTACCGGCAGCGAAGTTACCTTTTGGTCTGTAATAACCAATTCGGATTTGAAGCTTAAGTATTCCATAAGAAATCCCATACTGGCACCTGATGTCGCAATTGTAGATCCGGAACTAACACTTACTGTTCCACCGGAAATAACAGCAACTACGGGAATTGATGCATTGACACATGCAATAGAGGGCTATACTTCTCTTCGTTCCGAACCTATTGCAGATGCCATGGCTCTTTATGCCATAAGACATATCACAAAGTATATTGAACGGGCTGTAAAAGATGGAAGCGATCTTGAAGCAAGGGATAATATGATGATTGGAAGCCTTATGGCGGGTATGTCCATTGTCAATACGGATGTAGGAGCTGTTCACTGTATGTCGGAAGCAATTGGAAGCATATATGATGCACCTCACGGTATATGCAATTCCGTTTTATTGCCTTATGTCATGGAATACAATGTGATTCAGTCTGAAAGAAAATATGCAATAATGGCAAATTATATGAATGTCTACGGTCCCAATGACCTGATGACCGCTAGTGAAGGAATAGAACATATAAAGATATTGTCAAGAAGGATAGGCCTGCCCAATATTAAATCATTGAATGTACTGTCTGAAGATTTTTCCATGCTTGCGGACATAGCAGAGAGGAATGCATCTACCTTGAATAATCCAAGGAAGATAGGCAAGGATGATTATTTGAAAATTTTCATCAGAGCCTATGATGATAGCAATAGTTAAGTAAAAAAGTGAAAACGTTATCAGGAATGTGAATTAGTTCTTGAAATAATTGTGAAAACGTTATACAATAGCTTTGTACTGATTATATATTTTATTGATTGAGGGAAAAGTACAATATTATTAGAAAAAACTCAACAACCTGCTTAGAGGGAGTCGGTTGTTGAGTTTTTTCTTTTTGTTTGAAATTTTTCATACGTAAACACTAATTTCTGATATAATAGTAGCAGCGGGATAAATTCAAAAGGAGTATGAAATGCTTGATATTGGAGATATTATCGATTTGGCAAATAACA
Organism: uncultured Clostridia bacterium; assembly: GCA_964523535.1. Classification (GTDB taxonomy): domain Bacteria; phylum Bacillota; class Clostridia; order Tissierellales; family Dethiosulfatibacteraceae; genus Dethiosulfatibacter. The sequence goes on along the minus strand of CAZFYP010000036.1, from coordinate 6,641 downwards.
TAGATGTATTTGAAAAGGGGGTCGACTGCTACAAGTCCGGCCTTGTTTCTGATGTTTCATACAACAGGATAAGCGAGACCGTGCAGGCTACAGTAAGGGGTACCAGGGATTACAAGGTAAAGGTGTATCTGGATGAAGAAAAATATGTCAATGCTAAATGCGAGTGTCCTGCCTATGAAACATGGGGAGGAGTATGCAAGCATATAGTTGCTACATTCCTGTTTCTTAAGAACCAGAACAAGATAGATGTAAAGGTGAAGAGTAAAAGAAACAGTACGGATGTCTTTGACAATATACTGTCTCAATATACTCTTTTTGACAATATGGACAGCGTAGAAGGAAAAAAACGTATAAATGTGAAATACTTCATTGATTTTGACAAATACAGGAGAAATATGATTTTTTCCGTGAAACTTGGAACTGAACAGCTTTATGTCTTGAAGGATGTTAGGGGATTCATGAAAGCTTATAGACAGGGCAAGGAGTTTGAATTCGGAAAGAGTTTTACCTATGACCCTGTCAATGAATATTTCGATAGAACAGATGCAATGGTAATGGACCTTATAGGGGACTTAGTAAATGAAATAGACTATATGAAGAACTACAGTTGGAGTGCCTATCATGTGGATTTCATCAGCGGAAAGAACATACTATTGACCAACAATAACTTCATGAAGCTTATGGATATATTGGATGGAGGCAGCATAGAGCTGAAGTCAGATTATCTGAAATATAAAAAGACTGCTGTTGTAAAAAGCGATATAGGTTTGGTTTTTGATATTGCCAGCTACGGAGATTATCTCAGATTTGCCGTAAGGGACATGAAAAACATTACAATCCTTACAGATGATTATTCAACCATTCTCTACAAGGGTACAATATACAAGATAAGTGATAGACAGAGGGATAATCTCAAACCTGTGCTCAGCCAGTTTGAAGGCAAGGATGAGAGTCTTGTCATATCCAGGGAAAAGATAAACAGCTTCATGTCCTATCTTTATCCTACCATAAGTGAAACAAACAAGATTGAAATAGACAGGGAATTAAAGGAAAAGATATACAGTAAAAAATGTCATCCAAAACTATATATAGACAAGGACGGAAATGGAATAAAGGCAAAACTTAAATATAAATATGGTGATTATATTTTTGATTCCCTTACGGGTATCGAGTCAGAAACCAATAAGGATGATATGGTTATAAGGGATTTGAAGCTCGAAAACAAGATAATGTCCATACTGGAAAACTCTGATTTCAAGGTTTTAAACGACAGTTATCATATCAAAAAGGAAAAGGATGTATACAAATTTGTAGTTAGAGGACTTCCTGAACTAACTGATAAGATAGAGGTTTATTATTCAGATGACTTCAACTCCATTTCATTGAAGGACAAGTCGTCGGTTCATATCGATACCTTCATGAATGAAGGTATGAATTACTTTGATTTTGGTTTTTCCATAGAAGGTATATCTCAGGATGAAATTCCTGATATATTGGATACATTGAGGGAAAAGAAAAAATATTACAGACTTAAGGATGGGTCTTTTCTTAGTCTTGAAGAAGATGTTTTTGATACAATGGCAGAGGTACTACATGACCTTGAACTGGGAGACGATTCCTTTGCCGATGGATTGGTGAAAATTAGCAGCAACAATGCATTTTACATCAATGAAAAGATGGAAAAACTGAATCTTGAGCATTACAAAAGGAACATACTTTTCAAGGAACTTATAATGAGAATAAGGGAACCGGAAGATGAAAACTATGAACTGCCAGAAGAATTGAATTGTCAGCTTAGGGAGTATCAGATAACGGGATACAACTGGCTTAAAAACCTGTCTGCCTTCAATTTCGGGGGAATACTGGCCGATGAAATGGGACTTGGGAAAACGGTACAGATGCTGACTTATGTTAAGTCTGAAGTTATGGCAGATGAAAGCAGGCGTTTTTTGATCATAGTACCTACATCATTGCTTTACAACTGGTATGAGGAAATCAACAAGTTCACACCGGGGCTTAAGGCGGAAATAATTGCAGGGATAAAGAAGCTTAGAGACGAAAGGCTTGAAAATACAGATGTCAATATTATCATTACCTCCTATGCAACATTTAGGAATGATGCTGACATATATAGGAAAATGAAGGTTTACTGCTGCATACTTGATGAGGCCCAACATATAAAAAACAATATGTCAAAGACTTCAAAGGCAGTGAGGCAGGTAAAGGCATTCAAGCGCTTTGCACTTACAGGAACTCCAATAGAGAATTCCCTTGCAGAGTTGTGGTCAATATTTGATTTTATAATGCCGGGATATCTCCAAAGCTACGGAAAATTCAAAAAGAATTTTGAGAAGCCTATTATGAAGAATAAGGATGAAGACACGCTGAGGGACCTTAAGGTGAAAATTTCCCCCTTTGTAATGAGAAGGATGAAGAACGATGTACTTAAGGAACTTCCTGACAAGATTGAAGATAAGATAACAGTGGAGATGAATCTTGAACAGAAGAGGGTTTATCTTGCATGGCTTGATAAAATAAAAAACGATCTTGAGGATGAATATTCCTTAAAGGGATTTGGAAAAAGCAGAATAAAGGTTTTGGCAGGGCTTACAAGATTGAGACAGATATGCTGCGATCCTTCCCTTTTCCTTGAAAACTATCAGGGCGAAAGTTCCAAGCTTAATCTTTTGAATGAGCTCTTGGATGAACTTATTGAAGGGGGCCACAGGACTGTAGTATTTTCACAGTTTACCTCAATGCTTGCAATAATCAAGGAAATTCTTGAAGCCAGGGGAATAGACTACTATTCACTGGATGGTAGCACCAAGGCCATAGACAGAAGCAGAATGGTAAATGAATTTAATGAGGGTAACAAGGAGATATTCCTTATTTCACTAAAGGCTGGAGGAACAGGCCTGAATCTTGTGGGTGCAGATACTGTAATACATTACGATCCCTGGTGGAATCCGGCAGTTGAGGACCAGGCAACAGACAGGACCCACAGGATTGGTCAGAAGAACAAAGTTCATGTAATCAAGCTCATTACAAGAGGAACGATAGAAGAAAAGGTTTATGAACTTCAAAAAATAAAGAAAAAAATGGTTGAGGATGTACTAAGCATTGAAGAAGGAATGATTTCTTCAATGTCTGAAGATGAAATAAGAAATCTCTTTGAGGTGGAAGATGAATAAGGATTACCTTGATATTAAAGAGGACAGTCTCATATGGAAATTTTGTTTTTACGGGTTCTTTAAAAACCTTAAATTTTTCGAGCCCTATTTGTTCATATATCTGTTGAGTAAGGATTTGAGTTTTTTTGACATTGGATTGTTGTATTCCCTTAGAGAGGCCTTCAAGTATATATTTGAAGTTCCCTCGGGCATAATAGCCGACAACTATGGAAAAAGAAACGAACTCATGGTCTGTTTCATATTTTATATAATATCCTTTGTTTTCTTTTTTCTGGGAAACGGATTTGGCATAATAGCCGTGGGAATGGTGTTTTTTGGTCTTGGAGAAGCATTCAGGTCTGGGACCCACAAGGCAATGATATATTCCTATCTTGAAAAGAAAGGATGGTTCATGCACAAAAGTTTCGTATATGGAAGAACCAGGTCCTTTTCCCTTTTGGGTTCATCGATTTCTGCATTTTTATCAATAATATTCGCACTTAATATTAAAAATCTGAATATACTGTTTCTTCTATCGATAATTCCCTACATTGTGGATTTCTTTCTAATAAAGACATATCCTGATTATCTCAATGAAAGAAGGGAAAGTGAGATTAGTATTTCCAAATTTTATCATTTGGCAGTAAGGCATATCAAAGATGTATTTCATGATTTCGATCTTGTGAAGCTTATATTGAATGTATCGGTATATGATTCCATTTTCAAGTCACTGAAGGACTATATACAGCCCCTTATACAACTTGTCCTTATGGGTGGAGGAGCCCTAGTCGTATTCAACCTGAGCGACGAGCAGACATCAAGACTTTATATGGGAATGTTTTATGGAATAATATATATAATAAATTCACTGGCATCAAGGAATGTGTACAGACTAGTTGAAAATGCGGATACTGAATATGTCATGAATTTCTACTATCTGATTTTTGGTATATTAAGCATAGTAATAGCCGGTGCATTAAAGATAGAAAGCAGTTTATTGTTGATATTGAGTTATGCAGCGGTTTTCCTTCTTTATGATACAAGAAGACCGCTCTTTGTAGATGCTGCAGGTGATATGATGGACAAGGAGGAAAGGGCTACGGTTCTTTCCGTGGAAAGTCAGATTAGAGCTCTCCTTGTAATAGTACTTGCACCACTTTTAGGCATGGTAGTCGATGTATTCTCAATATTTACTCTTTTCATAATCATTGGAGTATTCAGCCTGATTATGGGATTCTGGCTTTTAAAAACAGGAAGGTGATTGTATGAAATTTGATATGGAAGCTGATGTAAGCAGAAAGTTCATAAAGGATTCAAATGAAAGAAGTAAGGCCTATGGAATAAAGAGGAATCAGAAAACAAGTAACAAGGTACTCAATGACAAGGAACTCAATGACCTTATAAAGGAAAATCAGGAGCTTGTTTATGTTGCAAATCCCTTTATTGAACAACTCTATGATTTTGTCAAAAAATCTCATTTTATCGTAATACTCAACGATGTAAACGGATGCATACTTAACATTATAGGCAACAATGATATGTTGAAGAAGGCCTTCAACTCTGCATTGGTTCCAGGTGCATATATGGGAGAGGAATATATAGGAACAAACGGCATGGGAACCTGTATATATGAAGGTCGGCCTCTGCAGGTTTCAGGTGATGAGCACTATATAAAGAAATTTCATCAATGGACCTGTTCGGGTGCACCCATACGAAACCCCAATGATGAAATCATTGGCTGTATAGACCTTACAGGAGACAAGGCGCTTGTGAATTCACACACCCTTGGTATGGTTGCTGCCGCAGCCAATGCCATTGAAAGTATGATGAAGATAAGACAATACACTGAAAGTCTTTCAATGAACAAGAATTATCTTGAAGCCATGATGAATTCTTTCCAGGCAGCCATTTTCTCAGCTGATTTTGATGGAAACCCAAAACTGATAAATAAAAATACTTCAGATATGTTTGGATATGGGATGGAAGAGTTGAAAAAATCCAATGTAGCTGACATAATTGTTGACTGGGAAAGAATAAGGGACACTGTAAAAAACAACGACAGTATATTCCAGGAAGATGTATATGTGAATTTGAAGGTAAATAAGATGGAGGTAAATCTTAGTGCCTATCCAATCAATGACAAGTTAGGCAAGCCAATGGAAATAGCTTTTGTCATCAAGGACGTTAAAAAGCTAAGAAAACATGCTAGTCGGGTTATGGGTTCAAAGGCCGTATATACCTTTGATAAGATAATTGGAGAAGATGAAGGTTTTGTGAAGACCATAGAGTTTGCCAAAAAAATTGCAGATTCAAAATCAACAGTACTCATAATGGGTGAAAGTGGAACTGGAAAGGAAATATTTGCACAATCCATACAGAATTACAGCAATAGGAAAAACGAGCCCTTTGTGGCTCTTAACTGTGGGGCAATACCGAAGAATCTTATAGAATCAGAGCTATTTGGATATGTTGGAGGAGCTTTTACAGGGGCAAAGCAGGGTGGACATCCAGGTAAGTTTGAAATAGCTGATGGAGGTACAATCCTCCTTGATGAAATAGGAGAAATGCCCATAGACCTTCAGACAAGGCTTCTTCGTGTCATAGAAGAAGGCGTTGTGCGAAGGATTGGATCTTCTGAAGAAAAGCCTATAGATGTAAGGGTAATTGCTGCAACAAACAAAAAACTTAAGGAAGAGGTTGAAAAGGGTAATTTTAGAAAAGATCTCTACTACAGACTTAATGTCCTTCCCTTAAGACTTCCTCCCCTTAAGGAAAGGGCAGGGGACATTCCTCACCTTATTGAACACTTCATGAAGAAAAAATCTCACAAGCTCAACAAAAGGGAAGTTTCAATACCTGAAGAATATATGAATTATCTCATGGAATATGAATGGCCTGGAAATATAAGAGAGCTTGAAAATATTGTAGAGCTTATAATAAACACGGAATCCCTGCCGTCCAATATAGGAGCAAAGTCAGGCATGATAAACCGCGAAAATGATATAATGGGAGAGGATATAACCCTTGACAGCATGGAAAGGCTTCATATTGAAAAGATTTTAAAAAAACACAAGGGAAATATTACCAAAACTTCAAATATTTTGGGAATAAGCAGGAATACACTCTATAGAAAAATGGAAAAATACGATATAAATGTTCAATGATGGAGCAGTGTGGCGAAATGGAGCGGCCTATATTGAGTGACAATGCGCAATAGTGAAACATAAAACATTGTTAATTAATGTACAAGCTTCAACACTGCTGCAAGTGTTACAATGCAACACTTTAAAGGTAAATAAAACTTAATGTTTCCCTGGCATGTTTATTGCAATAATCTTCTATATAAAGCATAGGAGGTATTTTTATGTTTGGATACAATGGTAAGATTTTAAGAATCGACTTGAAAACCGGAAGTTACAAAGTGGAAAGACTTGATTTGGAAATGGCAAAAAAATTCATCGGTGGAAGAGG
>CAZFYP010000035.1:8005-18508 GCA_964523535.1 uncultured Clostridia bacterium | reverse complement strand
CCAGTCCTGCTTGAGCTTGATCAAGTTTTCCCTTGGCAGCCTCAAGTCCTGCTTCTGCCATTGAAAGTTGAGCTGCTGCTGCATCCTTTTGCTCTATCCTTGCTCCTTCTCTAGCCATATCAAGGGTTTGTGCATATACTTCCTTCTGAGTTCTGATTTCTTCGAACTTTTGAAGGGAAATTGCTCCTCCTTCATAAAGAACCTTGGCTCTGTCATATGTAGAAGACCAAAGACTGTATGCACTCTCAGCCTGGAGCACTTCCTGATTTCTTGCACCATTCTCTGCCATATCACTTACTGCTTTTGCCATATCCCTCTGGCTTGTTGAAGCTTCCACTCCTGCCTTGGCCTGTTCCACCAAAGCCAGCAATTGATCTTCCTTTGCCTGCAACTCGTCGCTTGCTATTACCAGGATTACATCTCCAGCCATTACACTTTGACCTTCTTCAACCTTTATTTCAGTCACCCTTCCAGGAATCTTGGTGTTAATGCTTACATCCTTTGCTGCGACTATTCCCTGGAAGGCTTCATTCTCTGCACTCTCCCCACTTATACTGTTGGAAGTTGATATTATTGCACCCGCTGCTACTACTATGACCAGTGCAATGACCAGCTTGTTTATATTTCTACCAAACCAGCTTGAGCCCTTCTCTTTTTTAAATTTCTCCATTTTACTTACTTTATCTTTGCTATCTTTCATGATTTTACCCAGTCCTTTCTTTTATATGTTTTATACTCTATCTACAGCTCAGGAAAGTTTCCTTCACATCATAATAATTACTTAAGCATTAAACGCAGCATAGCTGCTTTCTAGTAAACAAGTATTCCTGCATCGTTCATATATTTCACCTTGGCCATTGTATGGTTGTATCTTATTTGAGCAACCTTTGCCTCTATATCCGCCAGATTCTCCTGTGCAGCTATTAGCTCTACCATGGTTCCCGAACTAGACTCAAGATTCATCTGGGCAAGAAGTGAATTTTCAGCTCCCAGTCCCTGTTCATATTTCAATTGAGCTATGGATACAACTTCTTGTGCATCTCTTATAAGGTCCTTTGATACTTCAAGCATATATTCTGTAGCTTGTAGATTTTCATAAGACTGGCTTACTTCCGATTCAATCATTTTCTTGATCTGTTCAAGTTCAAGCTCAGCACCTTCTCTTAGGAGTACAGCTTCATTAATCGATGATTCCTCATACTTATAGTCTCTTGATGATGTCAATATATCTTCATTCAACTCGTATATCATCCACTGGCCAAGCACCATCTGCATCTCAAGTCTGTTTGTCATTCCCGACTTGAGGCCATCTTGAAGTGATTCCTCTGTAACTTCCTCTGTCAAGGCATCCACAAGTACTATTTCGGTTGCCAAATCCATATTGATGTTTTCCTTCAATTCATAAATGGCATTCTTATATGTTGACTGAGCCAGTCTGTATGAGATTTTAGTGCTGTCATAATACATCTTGGCAAGAAGCAGGTCGTCCTTGGCCTTCATTCCATTTTCATAGGAAAGACTAACCATGTCAAACTGCTCTTCCCCTCTTGCCATGGCTATTTTCTTAAGATCAACCATTTTCTCTGCATATAGGGCATCGTAATAGTTTTTCTGGATAAGCATTGCTATTTGATTCCTGTATATTCCCTTCGCATATCTGGTTACATCAAGATTTACATCAGCCATGCTTACCATAAGATTTACAGCATCATCGGTATCAAGTTGTATTACACTGCTGTAGTTTATCTTTGTATCAAGCTTATCCGCCACATCATCAAGTACCGAGTCAAAGAGGTCCTGATTATAGTCGAAAGTTTCCTGGGCCTCGTCCATGGCCACATTGTACTCATCAAGTGTATCCTGGCTTTCGTCAAGCTGGGCTTCAATGATTGAATAAACATCGTCATAATAGGCTTCAGCGGCAACTTCTGCTGCAGCCTCGGAATAACCGACCATCATAAGCATATCTTCCAATGTTCGCTGTATGTCTGCTCCAGTCGACAAAATAACATCATCATCTGATATTCCTAAAACTGCAAGCATCATAAGCATATTATCATCAACATACTTGTAAATATCATTATAGCTTATCTCCACTGGTGATTTTCCCAATGATAGATAATAATATGCAGTGTCCAGTTCCTCCTGATTTTGATCCAGTGCCACACCCAAATCGAACAAGTCGTTTTCAGCTTCATTAAGCTGTTCTTCAGCATCTTCTAGGTCTTCAATATTTCCTTCCGCATAACTTAGGGCAACAAGAGCAAGGTCTATGGCATTGTCAAGCATACCAATGCTTGGATTGTTCTCAAGACCGTATTCCACAGCCTGGTCTATAGTCATCTCAAGAGGCAAGGCTCCAGCTTCATCACCAATTTCCTCTGTAATAATTTCTCCTGTCTCATCTGTCCTTAACTCATCCTTACCTTCAGTTGTTGCTTCTTCTGCTTGAACATCAGAGTCCTTATCTCCTGTGAGAAAATCTGGAAGCATATAAGGGGCCAGTTCAAAATTTTCCTCTAGATCTGTAGATTCATATGCAATTGTCATTTCAGCACTTACAGGATTGAATGCTGATACCAGAATCATAATTACACATATGTATGATACTATTTTTTTAATCTTCATTTTGATTTTTCCTTTCTCTTAACTTTTTAAGATATGAATCTCTACTTGATTAGATTTTTCATCCAAATCATCAATATGGTTCATTGTTTCATAGTCGTTGATTTCAAGAACAATTTGATTCACATTGCTACTTGCAATGCAATCTTTGAGTATTGCAGCAGGGTTGTCCGAAAAAAACATGAGCATCTCAGCTTCATATTTTCTGGCAGCAGTGAATATATGGTTCATTTCCTTTGACAGCCTCTTCCCCCATTGGCTTTTTCTCTGAATATTCACTACCATAAGCTTGGTATCTGTAGAGTCCGCAATTTCCCTGCCCTTCTTGATCAGTCAACCGTATTCAAACTTTTCACTGACATAAACCATTGTTGAATTTTTAGTTTTTTCAATCTTCTTAAGACTTTTTTTCATATCTTGTCCAAACCTTTATTCTTTCTGCTTCAGATTATAAAGATGAAAAATGTCATAAATATGATGCAAATATGAACAATTGTGAACAAGCAACTAAAAAACCCCCTTTACTGGTATTGTCCAGTTAAGGAGGTACATATCAAAAATCTAATTCATAGAAATCGGTTTAATTCAGTCTTATTTTATATTTATACTTATCTAAATTCAATTCATTTATTCTTAAACTTCAAGACCTACAGTGAAACTGAATTCGCTACCTTTGCCCTTGCTGCTTTTCGCCTTTATTTCTTCTCCCATTACATCCATTATCTCTTTGGCAATTGACAATCCAAGGCCTGTACCTCTCCCACTTCTAGATTTATCGCTTTTATAGAATCTGTCAAAGACAAAATCGATGTCTTCTTCGGCTATGCCTTCACCAGTATCCTTTACTCTAACCAATACATCATTTTCTCTCAAGTCCGTTATTATTTCAATTTTACCGCCTTTAGGTGTAAACTTATATGCATTGTCAATCAATATGACAAGAATCTGCTCGATCCTGTCATAATTGGTATATACCTTTGGCAATGAAACAGGATTGTAAACAAATTCAATTTCATCATCAGTCAACCGGTATCTTTCATATACCATTTCGATTATGTCATTCAAATCAACATATGATTTTTTTATTACCGCCTGGCTGGTCTGAAGTCTTGAAAGCTCCATAATATCATCTACAAGTCGCGACAATCTCATGCTTTCCTGATGGATTATATTGTAGTATCTTTTAACATCCTCCTGGTCGGAAACAATGGAATCCATTAAAGGCTCAATGAGTCCTCTTATGGAAGTAAGGGGAGACCTGAGTTCATGGGATACATTGGCAACATAGTCCCTTCTCACCTTTTCAAGCTTCTCCACTTCCGTAATATCCCTGAACAAGACTACAGCACCGGCAGGTTTATTATGATCATCCTCTATTGCCGAAATTATTATTCTCATTACAATTTCTTCATGCATGCCATTCTTCAGCATTGAACATTTCCCTTCAATTGCTTGGGAAAGTTCATTCAATTCATTATTCAATACAGGAATATGGTCTACACATGTCCCCAATATATCTTCCTCCTTCAATCCAAACATCTCCAGGAAAACCTGATTGAAATGAGTTATTTTCCTCTTCTCATCCACAGCAATCATCCCTTCTTCAAGACTGTCAAGGACCTGGTGTAGTCTACTTTTTTCAATATATAGCTGTGACACGTTGCGGTAAAATTCAACTGCCAGTTTGTTAAGAGTCTTGTTTAAAAGACCTATTTCCCCTTCCAGTGTCTCATCTGCCTTAATAGAAAAATCTCCGTCAATCATGGCTATACCTGTAGATATAACATTCCTTATTGGCTTCACAATTCTCATCAAAACATTATAGGAAAGGACTGCCACAAAGGGCAGTACAATTATCATTGAAAGGACTAAAGCTTGAAAATGACTTAATTGAGGTATTATCATATCTGAAATCAAATATTCCAGAAATGAAACAAGAAATGCCGACATGAAAATCGCAGTTGATATAAGTATTATAATTCGTTTAATCAAAAAATTTTTCATATCTTATTCCACCTCAAACTTGTAGCCTACGCCATATACAGTCTGCAGGCTCCAGTTTTTTCCTTCCTGAGGCAACTTTGCTCTTATGCGCTTTACATGGGTATCCACGGTTCTATTATCTCCAAAGAAGTCGTATCCCCAAACCCTGGCGAGAATCTGCTCTCTGGAAAATACCTGCCCTGTATTTGAAGCCATGAGATAGAGTATTTCCACTTCCTTGGGAGTGGAAATTATTAGCTTTCCGTCGAATTTAACCTGGTATTTCTTTATACTGATTTCAAGTTTGCCAAAAGACAAGGTATCATTCTTGCCATCCCTGGAACTTTCTCCCACTCTTCTCCTCACTGCCTTTATCCTTGCCACCACTTCCCTGGGACTGAAAGGTTTCACAATATAGTCATCAGCACCCAACTCAAGACCAAGTATTCTGTCTATTTCCTCTCCCTTGGCTGTAAGCATGATTATTGGGGTGGAACTTGTCTTTCTGATTTCCCTGCATACATCCAGTCCGTTCATGCCTGGCATCATTATGTCAAGGACTACAAGGACTGGATTGGACCGTTCAAGCTCCTTCAATGCATCGTTACCCTTGAATACGGAAATGCATCCGAAGCCTTCGTTTTTCAGGTATATTTTCAATGATTCATGTACCACCGGATCATCGTCGCATATTAAAATATTCTCTTCATACATATGTCTACTTCCTTTATACATATTCGTTAAATGTTCTTTTGATAATCTTTCAGTATTTTACCCCGCCTTATTCATGGAAAACTGGCTGTTGTAAAGATCCGCATAAAATCCGCCCTTTTCAATAAGTTCAGTATGGCTTCCCTTTTCTATTATGTCTCCTTCGTTCATGACAAGGATGATGTCCGAATCTATTATGGTTGAAAGCCTGTGGGCTATTACGAAGTTGGTTCTTCCCTCCATGAGCTTTTCAGTAGCCTTCTGTATGCATTTCTCCGTCCTTGTATCTACAGAACTTGTAGCCTCGTCAAGTATGAGAATCTGAGGATTGGCAAGTATTGCTCTTGCAATAGTGAGGAGCTGCTTTTGCCCCTGTGAAATATTGTCTGCCTCCTCGTTGAGGATTGTATCATATCCGTCAGGCAAAGTCCTGATGAAATGGTCTGCATTGGCTGTTTTAGCAGCCTCAATTATTTCATCATCACTAGCATCCAGCCTTCCATAGGCTATATTTTCCCTTATTGTGCCCTTGTAAAGCCAGGTGTCCTGAAGAACCATTCCGAAAATGCTTCTTAGACTTCCTCTTGTATAGCTTGTTATATCCTTTCCATCTATTGTAATGTTTCCTTCATCTATTTCATAGAATCTCATAAGAAGATTGACAAGTGTGGTTTTACCTGCTCCTGTTGGGCCCACTATGGCGATGGTCTGCCCAGGCTTCACATCCATGCTGAGTCCAGTGATCAATTCTTCGTCTTTTTTGTAACTGAAGCTGATATTTTCAAAGGATACATTTCCACTCACACTTTCTGCTTCTATTTCCTTGCTCTCCTCTTCAACTTCCTCTTCCTCGTCAAGTACTTCAAAGACCCTTTCGGCGGAAGCAATTGTGGACTGAATAATGTTTGTAATGTTTGCTATCTGGACTATTGGATGAGAAAACTGTCTTGAATACTGGATAAAGGCTTGTATCCCTCCAAGTGTCATCATGTTTCTAGTCACAAGAATACTTCCTGCCGCACATACTATTACATAGCCTATATTTCCAACAAACATCATGAGAGGCATGATTATTCCTGATATGAACTGTGCCTTATATCCTACTCCAAAAAGCTTTTCATTAAGCTCATTGAATTTCTTTTCTGAATCATCTTCATAATTAAAAGCCTTAACTATCTTGTGTCCCGTATACATTTCTTCGATATGTCCGTTTAGATTTCCAAGTACCTTTTGCTGTTCCTTGAAGTATTTCTGGGACTTCTTGGCAACATTTTTCGTTATGACCATACTTAGGGGCAGTGTCACCAATGTTACCAGTGTAAGTATGGGACTAATTGTAAGCATCATGACTATTATTCCCACCAAAGTCACAGTCGATGTAATCATCTGACTCAAACTCTGCTGAAGTGTATTGCTTATATTGTCTATATCATTTGTCACCCTGCTTAGGATTTCTCCATGGGTATTTGAATCGTAATATTTCAGAGGCAATCTTTCAAGCTTTTTGCTTACTTCCTCTCTTAAGTTATATACCGTCCTCTGTGAAACTCCAACCATTATGAAATGGGTAATGAAGAGAAAGAGAGAATATAGCAGATACAAAGCTCCAAGAATCGCGAGCATTCTGGATATATATACATAATCCATAGTCATTTCCGTTCCAGCCAGCCTTGCCTTTACCGTATCGTATATACTGTCCGTAGCCATTCCAAGTATCTTCGGTCCCAATACGCTAAATAATGTACCACCTGCAGCAAGAGTGAAGGAAATGGTCAAAGGTAATCTACTTGGCTTAAGATACGCCGCCAACCTCTTGAATGTTCCCCTGAAGTCCTTTGCCTTTTCAACGGGAATGGATAGGTTATGACCTCTTCTACCGGGTCCCCTTCTATGTTCTATTTGAGGTTTTTTTATATTGTTGTTCTTTTCGCTCATGCTGATTCCTCCTCGGACATCTGTGAAAGAACAATATCCCTATAAACCAAATTATTTTTCATAAGGTCATGATGACTTCCCATGCCGGCTATCCTCCCATTTTCAAGGACTAATATCCTGTCGGCATCCATTATGGTATTCACCCTCTGGCTTACTATAAGTACGGTGGATTTTTCAGTTTCCTTCTTAAGTGCACTTCTCAAGGCTGAATCCGTCTTGAAGTCAAGGGCTGAGAAGCTGTCATCGAATATATATATTTCCTTTTTGCCAGCTAGCGCTCTTGCTATTGAAAGCCTTTGTTTCTGACCTCCTGAAAGGTTTGTTCCACCCTGTGATATTTTAGAATTGTAACCATTTTTCATTGATTCAACAAACTCGGATGACTGGGATATTGATGTTGATGATTTAACCCTGCCATCGTTAATTGACTTGTTTCCAAATACTATATTGTCCCTGACTGTTCCCGAAAAAAGTACTGCCTTTTGTGGAACCAGTCCAATCCTGCTTCTCAAATCCTTTTGAGACATTTCCCTTATGTCCATGCCGTCTACAAGAATGCTTCCTCCACAAGGATCAAAGAATCTTGGTATCATGTTTATGAGGGTAGATTTTCCAGACCCCGTACTCCCGATTATTCCTGTTACTTCACCTGGCTTTGTTGTAAAGGATATATTTTCGAGGGCATTTTCCTCGGCACCCTGATATTTGAAGCATACATTATTGAATTCAAGTGTACCCTCCTTTTCATCAGGTCTCTTTATGACTTTAGGGTCCTTTATGGATGTTTCCATATCAAGTATCTCGTTTATCCTTACTGCAGAAGCAGAGGCCCTGGGTATCATTGTGAACACCATGGTCATCATAACAAGGGAGAAAAGAATCATCATGGCATACTGGATGAAGGCCATAAGGTCTCCGATTTCGAGTGTTCCTGCATCTATGTTTCCAGCTCCTCTCCAAACCAATCCAACAGTTGTTAGATTCAACAGCAGCATAATCATGGGAAACATTGAAGACATAATCCTGTTGACCTTGAGAGCATTGGCTGTAAGGTCACCGTTGGCATCCGTAAATCTATCCCTTTCATATTCAGTCCTGTTGAAAGCTCTTATAACCCTTATTCCTGTCAGTCTTTCCCTAAGTACCCTGTTCAAATTGTCAACCTTCACCTGCATCTTCTTGAAAAGAGGAATACTTATTGAAGCAATTATTCCAATGAGTATGGCAAGTATGACTACCACTGTAAGTATGAGTGTGGACAGACCCGGATTCTTTGAAACTGCCATTATTATTCCTCCAACGGCCATGAGAGGCGCCCTAATCATCATCCTTAAACCCATGATGGAAAGATTTTGAATCTGAGTTACGTCATTTGTAGTCCTTGTAATCAGGGAGGATGTACCTGTAGTATCAAACTCACCGGGGGATAAGGATTGAACCTTTGTGAAAAGCTTCTTCCTCAAATCCCTTACAAATGACAGGCTTGTCCAGGCAGCTAGATATGACTTGTATACATCTGCACCTGTTCCCGCCAATGCCACCAGAAGCATGTACATGCTGAATGTCAGTATGTAGCCAGTATCATTGTTCCTTATTCCTACGTTTACGATATTGGCCATCATTGTAGGAAGCATAAGCTCTGCTATGACCTTCATGAAGGTCAATACAAAAACAAGGACTACCTGGAACTTGTATTTCTTCATTCCCTTAAATAGTTTTATCATATTCTCTCCTTATATTTTCTCCAAAATTCTTCTTATATTCTCAAAACTTTCTTCCAGTATTTCAAGTTCCTCGTCTGTAAGTGAATCCATCTTGTCAAGAAGGTATTCCTTGATTTGAGACCTGTGCATATTGCAGGTATCCTTACCCTTTTCAGATATGAAAAGATTGACAAGCCTTCTATCCTCCTGGGATTTTTTCCTCACAACAAGGTCCTCCACTATGAGTGACTCAACAAGATTCGAAAAGTTAGACTTGCTCATCAACATCTTGTTCCCGTAAAACTTCATGGGCCTTCCTTCATGTTTTCTTATCATCATGAGAAGTCTTGTCTGATGATTTGTCAAACCTTCCATTGATATTCCGGCCAGTATTTTTTTGTGTATTACAGGCATTGCATCTTGGATATTTTCAACAATTTTTAACTTGTCCACAATAATTTTCCACGCCCTTTACTTTAGTTATGTTTCATAACTATTATTTTTCACAACCATTATACATCATAACTATTTTATAAGCAATAAAAATGATGAAGTCTTTTTACTTCATCATATTTATACACGTATTTTCAACTCTCGCTTTTCTTATGTTTAATTATTATTAGTGTTTTTACTCAAGATGTGCAGTTTCCTATTTTTTCCAGGTCGAGAATTTTAATGGATGACCTGTAGTAATCGATGAAACCTTCATCTTTCATAAATGACATTTCTCTCGATAAGGATGGTCGGGTTACATTCAAAAAATCCGACATTTCATTCCTGTTCATGTTCAAATGGAGTGTTGTACTTTTCTGTTTCTTGTACTGTTCCATCAAAAACTTGCATATCTTTTCACGTATACTTTTTATAGACAAGTATTCAATCTTTCTATTAAGTTTCATAGCCTTATTTGATACTATCTTAAGCATGTTCATTATCAAGAGCCTGTGGCTGAGGCATGCATTCTGGCATGATCCTACAATCTTTTCCGGTGCCATGAACATTACATGACATTCACCCTGTGCCTGGACACTTGCAGGCCATAATCTTCTTTCTGAGAATGCTGCTATCTCACCGAACATATCACCCGCTTCCAACTTGGCTATTATGATTCTCGATCCGTCAAAACTGTCTTTCGAAAGAGTCAGTACTCCTGATAGAATAACTCCTATTCCACCTATGTCATGTCCCTCCATTGAAATAATTTCATTCTTTTCGTATTTCTTTATTTGAGGACTGAGACAGTAAAGCATGCCAAGTAACTCTTCTTTTTCTATGTTTGTAAATAAATCAGTTTTATATAATACATCAACCCATTCCTTATACATTTTATCAACCCCATTTCTTGGTAACTTATGTTACGGACTATTTAAGCATATTATAATATACTCATGTTAACAAAGCAAGATAAATATCTTGTAATAACTAAACAAATAATAATGATGTTTTATCTCACAACAAGTTTCGTGCTGATTCTTTCATCAAACCATATCTCATTGAAGCATTGAGATATTCTTGTTTCAAGAATCAACTCAACTAGAGTTGTGAT
>CAZFYP010000035.1:0-7905 GCA_964523535.1 uncultured Clostridia bacterium | reverse complement strand
CATTGAAGCATTGAGATATTCTTGTTTCAAGAATCAACTCAACTAGAGTTGTGATTTAAATAAATAATGATGTTTTATCTCACAACAAGTTTCGTGCTGATTCTTTCATCAAACCATATCTCATTGAAGCATTGAGATATTCTTGTTTCAAGAATCAACTCAACTAGAGTTGTGATATAAAACTAGGAGGAAAAAAATGATAGAAAAATTATTTGGATATGCAATAGAAGACAATAAGGCTGTTGAAAAAATTATCAGCGATGGAAATGTGGACTTGAACCATATGGTGTTCCCTAAAGGCGGTGCACTTCCTACACACAACTCAAACTCAAATGTCTATATGATAGTCATCAGAGGAACTCTTACTATAAAACTGGGAGACCAGGACCCAAACAAGTATGGAAAGGGAAGCATTCTCAACATACCATACGATACCAAGATGGATGTATACAACGAAGACGAAGAAGTAATGGAAATGTTTGTAATCAAAGCACCAAGTCCATACAACTACCCCAGGTAAACATAGGTGTACCCTCCAGTATACCCCCATATATAATAACGCCATTAAAAAGCAAGAGATGACAGTTTAACTGTCATCTCTTGCTTTATTAATGACAGATTCTGCCATTATATTTCTGTCTTGTTTTTAAATTACCTATATTCTGTCCTTCAATATCCTGTAAAGAACTACAGCCAGAACTACATTTACAGCAGATACTATTGTCAATGGTCCCACAAGGACCTTGAAGAGACCCATTGCCGAAGGTACCACACCTACCATTTCCATTGCAAATGCCGAAATCAAGGTTGCAAGAACACCATTGAGTATTATTGCTGTTGTAGCAGGTACCACTATATTCATTCGCTCTGCCATAAATCCAAATATCCAACATATGATTGCCATCTCAAGAGCTATTACCAAATGAATCGGCAGTGTAAAGGGAAACCCTCCCGTTACGGCCGTCAACATATGACCGAAAAATCCAACTACGGCTCCTGCCGGTGGTCCCATAAGCAATGATGCAAAGAATGCAGGTAATGAATCAAGGGCTATGCTGCCTCCCGGACCTATTTTTATCAAAGACCCTATAAAGGACAAGGCTATGAGCACTGCAAGATAAATCAGTGATTCTGTAGATTTTAAGCTTCTTCTTTTTCTTTTATACATTTGACCCTCCAGATATAATATATAATGATTGCTTTTATATAATAGCATAAGCAACAATTCAAGTAAACATCCATTTACTTCAAGTTTATAATTTTATAAATATTTCTAAAAAAGTGTAAATATCAATATATCCATTGAAAAAAACGTAAAAATGATGTAATATATTTAGTATTATCAGGGTCACAAACACACTTTCCACTAAACAAAGACATAGTGACCATAGCTGTTATTAAGAGTCTTAAAAGACTTCTTAAACCAGAACTGGAGAGAATTTATAATGAGAAATGAACTAAGAAACGCGAGAAGAATAGTGGTAAAGATTGGAACAACATCCCTAACATACAACAATGGAACAATAAATTTCAAAAAGCTTGAAAACCTTGCAAGGGTCCTTACTGATTTAAGAAACAGCGGCAAGGAAATTGTACTGGTATCATCAGGAGCTGTAGGTGCCGGAATGAGCCGTCTCGGCTTGAAGGAAAAGCCCGTGGCATTGAAAGAAAAGCAGGCCACTGCAGCAGTGGGACAAGCACTAATGATGCAGTTCTACCAAAAATTCTTCAACGAATATAACCAGACAATTGCCCAGCTCCTGCTGACAAAGGATGTAATTACTGACGCTATAAAAAGAAGAAATGTTGAAAATACACTTTCCACCCTGCTGAAAATGGGAGTAATTCCCATAGCCAATGAAAACGACTCTGTTGCCACTGACGAACTGGAAGGAAGCAAGATAGGTGACAATGATACTCTTTCATCTATGACTGCAATACTGGTAAAGGCAGATGCATTGCTTATGTTATCTGATATAGACGGGCTATACGATTCATCACCTGTAGACAATCCCGATGCGAAACTCATACCATTTGTGGGCAAGATAGACAAGGAGCTTTACAGCATAGCAGGAGACTCCTCAAGCACAGTTGGAACCGGAGGAATGTACACAAAAATCCGAGCGGCTGAACACCTCATGAAGGAAGAAATTCACACAGTCATTGCAAGCGGCGAAGATGTAAACATTATATATGATATACTGGCTGGAAAAGAAATCGGAACATTTTTCAGTACAAAGGGAAAGGGTGAATAAAATGTCTGAACTTACTATAAAGGGAAAGAACAGCAAGTCTGCATCAGCAGTGCTGTCCAAACTGAAAACTACGGAAAAGAACAAGATTCTTATGAAGGTTGCTGAAAATCTTGTAAAAAACAGCAGCTTCATACTTGAAAAAAATGACATCGACATACAAAATGCAAGAAAAGCTGAAATCAAGGAATCACTAATTGACAGACTTCTACTTACAGAAGAGAGAATCGAAGGAATGGCTTCAGGACTTACTCAAATTGCAGATCTTGACGATCCAGTAGGAGAAGTGCTCTATATGAAGGAAAGACCAAACGGTCTAAGAATTGGAAAGAAAAGGGTTCCCTTCGGAGTAATTGGAATTATATATGAATCAAGACCAAATGTAACAATAGATGCCTTTGGGCTTTGCTTCAAAACAAGTAATGCAATGATTCTTAGAGGTGGAAAGGAAGCAATAAACTCAAATATTGCATTGGTTGAAATAGTGCAGAACACCCTTGAAGAAATGGAACTACCAAGAGAAATAATCCAGATTGTTGAAGATACTTCAAGAGAAACTGCAAATGAAATGATGAAGCTCAACCAGTACCTTGATCTTTTGATCCCAAGAGGTGGCGCAGGACTTATCCAGGCAGTTGTAAACAACTCTACAGTACCTGTAATTGAAACTGGTATAGGAAACTGCCATGTATATATAGACAAAAGTGCAGACCTTGATATGGCCGTTAACATAGCAGACAATGCAAAGACACATAGAACCGGTGTGTGCAATGCAGCCGAAAAGCTTCTTGTACACAAGGATGTAGCTAATGATTTTCTTCCAAGAATCTTTGAAATCTACAATGCAAAAGAAGTTGAAATAAGAGGAAATGACGAACTGAATCCATTCTCGGACAATATTGTTGCTGCAACCGATGAAGACTGGTCCACTGAATACCTGGATATGATAATAGGTGTAAAGATTGTAGATTCACTGGATCATGCCATAAATCATATAAACACCTACGGTACAGGACACTCGGAAGCAATAGTGACAGACAGTTATGCCAATTCCCAGAGATTTCTTGATGAAATTGATGCTGCAGCAGTATATGTAAATGCTTCAACAAGATTCACTGACGGTGAAGAATTCGGATTTGGTGGCGAGATAGGAATAAGCACCCAGAAACTTCATGCAAGAGGACCTATGGGTCTTGAAGAGCTAACTTCCATAAAATACATAATATTTGGAAGCGGACAGATAAGATAACACCACTAAAATAACACCGCAGGTCAGTCCCCTACTCCCTGACAAGTAGAGTCTCACTGATCTGCGGTATTGTTTTTATTTTATTAAACTGTTACATTATTTCTCAATCTTAACAGCAGTACCGTAAACAAGGATTTCAGCAGCTCCCTGCATGACTGCAGATGTGGAAAATCTTATATTGATTACTGCATCGGCACCAAGTGATTCAGCCTGCTTTGCCATCTTTGCAAGAGCTATGCTCCTTGCTTCTTCAAGCATTTCTGCATATTCCCTCATTTCTCCACCGACCAACATCCTTAAACCGGATACTATATCCTTACCTACATGCTTTGCTCTAATGGTACTTCCCTTTACAAGCCCAAGAACCTCTGTTATTTCCTTGCCGGGAATATTATCTGTATTTATCAATATCATCTTTTTCCTCCTTGTATACTTTTATTCTTTCAAAAATGATCATCACAACAATAATAATTGCCATTATGAAGCAGACAAGAAACATAACATAAAAAATGGTGTCCAAATCATAAAAAATCTTCCATGGAGACATGAATGCAATTATATAGAAAGCGATGAAAATCAGTGCAATCAATAAACCAAACGTTGACTTCATGATTATACCTCCTACTTTAATTATACCGTGAAGCAAACAACCATTCAACTTGTCACACTACATAGTTACCCCTTAAAAAAGAGATTATGAAAAAAAATATAAAATTTTATTCAAATCCTCTTGACATTTCCTCCAAATGTAGTTATTATAAATTTGTAATCATTACAAACTAAAATTAAAACAACGGAGGAATAACAATATGAAATTTGTATGTACAGTATGCGGTTATGTTCACGAGGGAGAAGCACCACCAGCTGAATGCCCTGTTTGCAAAGTAGGACCGGAGAAATTTATAGAGAAGCAGGACGATGACAGTTTTGCAGATGAGCATGTAATAGGTATTGCAAAAGATGTAGATTCTAGAATAGTTGAAGGGTTAAGAGAAAACTTCATGGGAGAATGTACAGAGGTTGGAATGTACCTGGCTATGAGCAGACAGGCTGACAGAGAAGGCTATCCTGAAATTGCAGAAGCATTCAAAAGATATGCATTTGAAGAAGCAGATCACGCCTCAAGATTTGCAGAACTTCTTGGAGAGGTAGTTACAAATTCAACAAAGAAAAACCTTAAGATGAGAGCTGATGCTGAGCACGGAGCATGTGCAGGCAAGAAAGAACTTGCTACCCTAGCCAAGCAACTGGATCTTGATGCAGTTCATGATACAGTACACGAAATGGCTAAAGATGAAGCTAGACACGGAATGGGCTTTAGAGGACTTTTGGAGAGATACTTCGGTAAGTAATCCATAAATAGATTTTTCCCTCATAGACTTATGACATCAGGTTATTTTAGTAAATTTCATGTTGTCATAAGTTTTAATTTTTTATAAGGCATTTCCCATGATATTTACAGTTCATTATTTATTGCATATAATCAAGGAGACTATAAAAAAATAAAAATAATAAATAGGGTGATATTATGTATCCAACAACAACAGAATCGATTAAAACCTATCTTGAAGAGTATTCAATAAAACCTTCTCTCCAAAGAATTATGATATACAAATATCTGTCCGTCAACAAGTCTCATCCAACCGTGGATGAAATCTTCAATGACTTAAGCCCGGACCTTATTACATTGTCAAAAACTACCGTATACAACACCCTTCATCTCTTTGTAGATAAAGGTATTGCAATGCCTATACATGTTGAGGGCAATGAAGTCAGATACGATGCAGACATCACTAATCATGCCCATTTCAAATGCAACAAATGCGGTATCGTATATGATATTCCTGTAGATTTTACAGCTCATAACTTCAAGGAACTTTCAGGCTACGACATAGATGAATTCCAGGTTTTCATGAGAGGAACCTGTATATCCTGCAAGAAAACAACTTCACTGCATTAAAAGGTCTCACAAACATAAAAAAAGTTCCTGAAAAAATCAAGAAGCTAATTTTAATAATATGTTTTTAAGTTACAGGAAATGAGATTTACCGTATTAGAGACTTACAGTCATTACGGCAAATTTCATTTTTTTATTGCCTGAAATATGTTCAAATACCTTGCCTATTGAAAATCCTGCTTTTTCATAAATTCTTATTGCCCGTTTATTACTCATTGGTACAGTAGTTCTAAACATGTCGGTATAAAAATTATCCCTTGCAAATTCCAAAGCCTTTACAAGAAATATGAAACCATATCCTCTGGCACAAAGGTCAGGATTCAAGGTCACTCCTATATCAGTACAAGTGAAATCGTCATATACATTATAGTCATATCCCTTTTTTAATTTTGCTTCTTCACAAAAGCTGTAGTAGCCAACAAGATCATAATTGGAATCCCTTACAGAAAAAAGCTGCCCCTTGCTCAATCTTTCTTGGTCTATTCCATTTTCACGGAAATCAAGTATTTTTCTATCTTCAGGATACTCCCAGCCCAATACCTCTTCCCATGATAATCCATCCATCTTGTTTATTATCAATCTGCTGTTATGAGTCAAAGTCACCACCCCTTGTTTGTAATATTTATACAAAAATATTTTTCTTATACTACCATTATAAATCAGTAAAAAATAAATCCCATGTAATTTCTATTAAGATTTTGCTAAAATTTCGAAACAATTATTTCTTTAATGAAACATTATAGGGAAATCACAAGAAAAAAATCCTGCCAATCAACAATTTGCTGTATCGGCAGGACTCTTTTTATTACACTTTCTTCTCTTTAATCACATCTGTTATTTATTCTTCTTCAAACTCGATTGAGATGGCAATGACTTCTCCGTCTCCCAGAAGCAATAGCTCAACTTCATATACAATATCTTCTTCAAAGTAAAGGTCTTCCAAATCCTCAAGATCCGATTCTTCATCGTTGATGTTGATTCTTACACCTTCTGCAAAGAAATAATCATCCTCATCTTCACCTTCTGGTGTTATTGTAACTCCTTCTAAGTCACCACTATCATATACCAAATCATTCAAGATACCTTCCAACCTGTCATAGAATACTCGGAGTCTGTAAACTTCATCATCTGAAGTATAGAATACTATGTTCAAACCGATATGTTCATCTATCAATTCATCTTCGGGTCCTTGTATATCGATATCAACATCAACATCCAGATCAAATGCTTCAGGTGTTGTGGAATCGCCTTCCAACACTTCAATTGCTACAGGCTCGTCATCATCCCATTCTATGTCGGTAAGTTGACCCAACCTTCTCTTCAGTATCTTGTTGACTTCCGTACCTTCCTCTATCATATCAATCTGTACAACCAGATCGTTCACGATATAGAGCTTCACATAATCATTGATGTTGAGGTCATCAAGATCAATTTCATCATCATCAATGTCATATGCTGCAACATCCTCGTCCAAGTCATATTGAGCATAGGTACTTCCGCTCTTGATGGCAATCATCTCATCATCTTCCAATACCAGATGATAGATACGACCTGTCATAGTATATGAATAGTCAGTATCATTCATTGATACCATTCTGGCAAAGAGAACTGCAAGCTCCGCTCTTGTAACGGACTTCCTTGGCTGGAATGTATCATTGTAACCTATCATCAATCCAAGGTCATGTACAAGATATACATATCCTATGAATTCCTCAGGCACAGATGATTCATCCTTGAAAGGCAAATCTTCATCCATATGATCTTCAGCTTCCTCAACCATGTCAAGGGCCCTTATCATATACAAGGCTGTTTTAACCCTTGAAGCAGCAGCATTTGGATTAAAGTCTTCCATTTCCTCTTCAAGCAATATGCCTTCATCCAATGCCTCTTCAATGTAGGGAATCATCCAGTCATCAGGCTCTTCACCCTTGTAGTTCTTTGGAAGTTCCGCCTCCATATCCAGTTCATCTTCATATCCAAGGAATCTTAGGGTCATGGCTATGACTTCAATTTCCTTTGCAGACCTGGAAGGTGCATATCTACCGTTGCCTTCACCCTTGATGATACCCATTCTGGACATTGTGCATACTGACTTCTCGGCCCAGTCAAAACCTGTCATGTCATTGAATGAATGTCCAAAGGCATTCTGTTCGGCATAACCACTTCCGGACTGTCCCTGAGCTTGTCCCTGGGATTGTCCACTGCTGCCTCCCATGACACCTGATACAGGTACAATACACAAACTGACAATCAAAATAACCGACAATGTTACCCTTAATACTTTATTCATCTTTATCACTCCCTCTATTATAGAATACGATATCAAATCTTGTAAATTGGTGTAAAACAAGCAAGCAATCTTATCTATTGCTGCTTACATTTGACCTTCTGACTGTTTCATTTAAGGTCTTGTTCCTTTCATTCACACCTGATTTCACGAATTCTCC